>CAJXCW010000203.1 GCA_913051705.1 uncultured bacterium | reverse complement strand
TCGGCCCCCTCGCTGGCGCGGAATAGGGGACAGTTGTGCCATCGTGATATTGCAAGTATCATGCCCACTTGTTTATGATTGACATTGTATTTGACATGCACTTCATTTCCAGTATACGGATCAATGTGGTGAAATTATGTCACATTCAAAAAGATACTTCACAGGACCTATCACAATTCATGACAGGAATGGGCTCTATGAAGGCTGCCCTTTATAACGATATCCGTGAAATTCATGTTCAGGAAGTCGAATATGTCCCGCCCGGGCCGGGTTATTTGACGCTGGACACACGCTGTACCGGCATCTGCGGCAGCGATTTACACAACTACTTCGGGCAATGGAAACCGGATCTTGCCGTTGCACAGGGGCATGAGGTGTGTGGTGAAGCGGCCGAGATCGGGAAAGGGGTGACCGGGTTCCGGGTAGGTGATCTGGTTACGCTGGAATGTTTCTCTCATTGCGGCGATTGCCTGTATTGCCGGAAAGGGTGGTACAATCACTGTCTGAATCGCAGTTGGTTTGCGCCGGGTGTCCACGCCGGCTTTGCGGAATATGCGACGGTTCATGCCTCCAGTGTTTATCAATTGGAAGACATGACATTCGAAGAGGGCACGCTTGTGGAGCCACTGGCCGTCTCGAGATGGCGGAACGGTTCGGGGCGGACCTGACGATCGACATCGCCGATGTGCCCGACCCGGATGAGAGAAAGCGCGTGGTTCTGGAGAATACGCCCCAGGGTTGGCGCTGACGTGGTATTCGAGTGTGCCGGGAATCCTGCGGCGATCGTGGAAGGACTGGACTATCTCAAACACGGCGGAACGTATGTGGAATATGGCCATTACGTAGATTCCGGAACTTTCGAATGCAACCCCAACCAGAGTCTTCTACGTAAGAACCTGCGCCTCGAAGCCGCCTGGGGCTTCGAATCCAACCACTTCATCCGTTCCCTGAGGATGCTCGAAAAACACGCCGACCTCTTCAAGGATTTTGTCAGTCATGTCATCCCTCTGGAGCGGGTTGGGGAAGGTGTCAATGCACTCCATGCAGGATATCACTTGGACGGCCGGGATGCGATAAAGATCGCGGTTAAGGCGCACACGGGATAACAAGAGGAGAGATCATGACGTATAGATTAGAACCTGAAATGATGTACATGATGCCCATCCACTTTGGTCCGGGAATGGGGCCGCGGCAGGGCCCGCAACGGCGCACCTTCGAATGCAAAGACAGTCCCAAAACCACATCGGTATCCGTCAGCTTCCTGACCAACGGCGAACAGCTGGAGACGCTGTTGCCGGAAGGATTCGAGCTGGGAGCCGAGCCGGTGGTCACGGTCTATGCATCCTACATGAAGGAGATCGAGTGGCTGGCAGGACGGGGTTACAACGTTCTGGGTGTCACCTTTCCAGTGGAGTTTAACGGGACGGTGGATCAGGCGAAAGGAAATTTTTTGACGGTGCTCTGGGAAAACCTGACGGACCCGATCCTTACCGGCCGTGAACAACTCGGTTTTTCCAAAATATACTGTGAGTTACCGGATCCGCTCACGTTTGAGGGGGACACGCACTGCACCGCCGGCTGGCTGGGATTCAAATTCCTGGACATGCATGTGACGAATATGACGCAGGTACAGGAACAACCTGATGTAGCCCCTCCCGCACCGCCATCGGCCGGCGGCGTACCGGGAGGCACCCTGCACTATAAGTATATGCCTCGAACCGGTGAATGGGGTACGGCCGATACCGCCTATGCTGTGCTCACACCTGACTATACGCCGAACCGGCGTGTGCTGGAGTCCCGGCGGGGTGAGGGCACGGTGCAATGGCACAGAGCCCGCTGGGAGGATCTACCGACCCAATATCATATCATCAATGCGTTTCATGATCTGGAGATTCTGGAATATCGTGGGGCGACCATTACCAAAACCATCGGTGGTAAAGATCTAAGCGACCAGAGGATACTTCGTTAGCGGGCAAATACCCTTAACACCGGATGGAGGAACGAATGGATCGACCGGGTAGCGAACATAGGATATTTCACCGTAGCAAGAAAGATGCCTGGCCCCGTATCTCACATGGCAAGGGGTGCTATCTCTATGATACGGACGGCAGAACCTATCTAGACGCGTGTGCGGGCGTCCATGTGGTGAGCATCGGACACGGCGTCGAGGAGGTCGCCGAGGCCATGGCGGAACAGGCGAAGCAGGTCTGCTTTGCATACGGACAGTTTATCAGTCAGCCTCAGATCGATCTAGCTGAAAAGATCGCGGGTATGACACCGAAAGATATGAACCGGGTGTTTTTTGTCTCTGGTGGATCGGAGGACACGGAGTCGGCCATGAAGATCGCCCGTAAGTACCATGTCGAAACCGGACATCCTTCATAATACAAAGTCATCTCCTGCTGGCAGAGCTGGCACGGGAACACGGTCGGCGCGCTTTCCCGGAGGCTACCACCGGTGCGCCGGGACCGGTTCATCTGGATTTCATGGGCCTGGCCGGTGAGGGCGCCGCGGATGCGGAGGCCGATCTGGAAGTGATGGCCGAAATTCCGTTCAGGCAATACCCGGCGTTTCGTCCCGAGCCGGAGAGCGAACACATCAAGGAAGCGGCGCGGCTGATCGTTCAGGCCGAACGGCCTGTGTTGGTCGCCGGAGGCGGTGTGACGGCATCAGTGGCACAGGCGGAGACCTGCAGGCTGGCGGAGATGCTCTCGATTCCCGTCGCCACCTCATTGAACGGCAAAGGTACGATCTCCGAAGATCATCGCTTGTCCGTCGGTGTCGTTGGTACCTATACCCGCAAGTGCGCCAATGAGATGGTAGCCGAAGCGGACCTGGTGGTCTTCATCGGCAGGCATATCGGAGGGCAGGTGACCCATTCTGGCAGATTCCGAAACCGGGTACCCGAACCATCCAGATCGATATCGACCCCTCGGAAATCGGCAGTGCGCTGGGCCAGGCCATAGAGGCGAACAGGCCTGTGGTGATGGATGTGGCCAGTGACATGGAGGCGATGGCGCCCACGGCGTACGTCCCGGAGTAGGCTTTATTCCTCCGTCCAACAGGTCTCGGTGTACGGTTGTCTCTGGAACAATTTCCTTCGTTCCGGGTTCGCCCGCTCCATCCATTCTGACGGAATTTCCTGGGTATACCGGTGGGGTGGTCCGGTTTCTTTGAAGATATCGATTGCGAAGATGCGGTAGGGTTGGGGAGAATTCAGCGGTTTTGGCGCTACAGCGTGAAACATACGGGCATTGATGTATACCATGCTGCCCGGCGGCATCTCGAGTGTCTGTTCTCGGAGTTCACAGTCTGCCTGATCGTCAAAATCACCGGCCAGCATCCGATCGGGCGTTACGTCCTTATCCGGGGAAATTCGGTGGCTGCCGGGGATAACGGAAAGGCTTTTGTCGCCACTGGTAAACCCATTGGGGTAGTATAAGATCTGGATGTAATATTTTTCCCGCTCCTCGATATTGACCGGATTTTCGTGAAACCAGTGATGGTGGTCCTGGTGAAAGCCGATCGGCCCTGAACCCCGTACCGAGACATTTAACGCTGAATGGCAGAAATGATATTCCGGGCCGATGGTCGACGTGAGGAGATTCGTCACCAGAGGATCGTCGATAAGGCGGTGCGACCAGTATTTTCTTGCATTCCACGGTCTGGTGAAACAGTTGTGTGAATCGTTACGGCGGTGTCTTTCGTCCGACATGCTCAGGAAATCGCGCACCGGTTCGTATGCGAGTACTTCATCGATGAGTCCTGTTCGTGCCTCGTCGGTGAAGACATCAGGATATGCGATGTACCCCTGCCTGTGAAAGGCGGCTATATCCTCGGCGGAAGGACCGAGGATTCGAAATAGAGAGTCGTGGTTTACCATCAGCAGGTACCTATGGTGGAAAGTGAAGGTCAATGTCTGGGTCAGGAAGGATTCCGGTGTCGTCCCTCGGCATGATAGAAAGCGGGTGTGCCGCCAGGGTACCCGCGTCCACAGGCAGTACCACGCCGGTAATCCAGCGGGATTCATCACTGGCGAGGAACACCGCGGCCCAGGCCACATCCCATGCGGTGCCTTCCGTACCGAGCGCGTTTGCCCTGCGGCGCATCTCCCGGTGGGATTCCGACAGGCCGCTGGTCAGGGAGGCATTCAGATGTCCGGGGGCGATGCAGTTGACGCGGATGTTATCCCTGCCATGCTGAATCGCCATGTTACGGGTCATGCCGATGACGCCGGCTTTGGCGGCGGCATAGGAAATGTTACGGGACCATCCGGCACGCAGACCATCGATCGAGGACACATTCACGATGGCGCCGCCGCCGCCTTCGATCATCATGGGGATCGCATGCCTGCTGGTGAGCATAATACTCTTCAGGTTTACATCCAAGACAGTGTCCCAATCCTCTTCCTTCACATCCACTGCGGTGCCCGGCCGGCTGATGCCCACATTGTTGAACAGGATGTTCAGACATCCGTATCGGGACACCGCCGCATTCACCATGGCCCGGCAATCCTCATGCCGGGTCACATCACCGACAAAGACCGAGGCTTCGCCGCCCTCTTTCCGGATCGTTTCCTGTGTTTTCAGAGCGTTGGCTTCATCGATATCCATGAGAAGAACCCTGGCGCCTTCCCGGGCGTAGAGGATGGCGATCGCCTGACCGGTTCCTGCAAGAGCACTCTTTGTGCCCCCGCCGGTCACGATGGCTGTTTTATTTTTCAGTCGAAGACGTGAACTGGACATAAATCACTCATACCTCGACAGGGTTTCTTCCACTTTGGTCATCATCTCCAGAACGGCAGGCCGCCCTTCCCGGTTAGCCTCGACCGCGCGCCAGAGGGCGGGCGCGAGCTGGTCCGGTGACTCGACTTTCTCCGCGTACGCTCCCAAACCCGCGCCTACCTCGGCGTACTCACCGGTCAGGCGATTGCTGCCCCACCGTTGCGAAGCGTAGGCCATGTGGTGGTCGTAGTGCGTCATGACACCGTTGTTAAGGATTACTGTGATGATCGGGATCTCGGAGCGGACAGCCGTTTCAATGTCCAGTCCGGCCATACCGAATGCGGCATCGCCCATCACATTGATGACCTGCTTTTCCGGCGCGGCGATCTTGGCGCCGATGGCCAGACCTAGGCCGTAGCCCAACTGAGTGGATGCGCCCCAGCCGATGTAACCGCGGGGTGTCACCGTCTCCCAGAAGGGTGCCAGTTGCTCGCGCGGGTACCCGGAGTCGTGGGTGATGATTGTATTTGCATTATCTACCACTCCGGCGATTTCATTGAACACCCGGTACGGACTCATGGGCACTTCGTCCGACTGGAAATGTGAAGACCACTCCCCGGTCCATTCCTGTTTCAACCGTGAGATCTCCGCCGAGACTCCTTTCGTATCTTCCATCCCCCGCTCGCCCAGTTGCCTCTTCGCCTCTTCGATCATCTGCTGCAGTACCACATCGGCATCGCCCATAGCACCGTAGTCAATCCTGTGTTCCCTGTTTACATCTTCGAGGGAGATAATCGACTGCGCCAGCGTGACGCCCTTTGGGACCGGGACCTTGAAGCCGGAGGTCATACTGGTGCCGATACCGAAGAAGAAGTCGGTCTTTTGCATGAATCGGGCCACCATTAGAGAGCAAGAAACCGCGCCGGTACCCAGGGACAGCGGATGCGTTTCCGGGAAGGCGCTTTTGCCGGCCAGGGTGGTCATCACCGGGATGTTCGTCAGCTCCGCGAATTCGATCAGGGCATCGGTCGCTTCGGCGTAAAGCACCCCCTGACCGGCGCTGATGACCGGGCACTCCGCCCTGAGCAACGCGGTGATCAGCTCTCGGACATCCTCAGGAGAAGCACCGCATTTAAATGGTTCTACGGGCGTATAGTCGAAAGCATCGTCCGGGAATTCCTCGGTGCTCACATCGGAAGGAATCTCCAGCATGACCGGTCCCGGTTTGCCCTGCTTGAGGAGGCTGAACGCTCTACTCATCATCTCCGGCACGCGGTCAGCCGATGAGATATTCGATACCCACTTGGTGATACCCCGGTAATTTTCGACCGATTCGAATGAGAGGCCCATGCCCTGGCGGGACCGCGGCGGGCCGCCAGGAAGCAACAGCACCGGTACGGAGTCGGCGTACGCCTGGGCCACGCCTCCGAACGCGTTTTCCGCGCCCGGTCCCGTCTGCATTATGAACACACCGATGGTATTACCGTTCTTGATTCGGCTGAACCCGTCCGCGATGTTCACTCCGGTCCGTTCCTGACGGCACAGGATCGGACGCAGTCCTTCCTTGGCACAGGCATCAATCAGGGAATGGTTCGGAAAGCAACTGAACCAGTCGAGCCCTTCGGCTTTCAGTATTTTTGCAATGGCAGTGTCACCGGTCATCGAATGCTCCTGGGAGTAATTTGGGGATGGTTGCATGAGTAGTATAGTGGAGGTTTTATTTATGTCAACAGGATACCGGTGTTGATAAATCGCAAAATTATATTATGTTATAAGGTCATGCTTACCGTTCATTTGATATGCTACTGTGATACGATGGGAGAATAGACCCTATGCTTACCCAGGAAGAACGCTGGTACTTCGACCTGAAAGGCTACATGGTCGTGCGGCAGGCCGTGCCGGACGAGGACGTCCGGGCGATGCGGAAACAGATGGAAATCTGGTTCGAGGCCAACGGGAACGGTGTCGCGTTCCATCCGCCGGTGCGCACCAACCATGCGCCGAACAAACCATGGTGGATCTATAACGTACACTATGTCAACGAGGTTTTTCAGCGGCTTACAATCAATCGGGAGATCCTTCGGGTAACGCGAGGCCTGACCATGAACAAGCCCCGGCTCTATGATGTGGTGGCCAACCGTTTGACGAAAGAGACGGATGAAATCGAACTGCAAGGTGGATTTACCGGGGGCTTCAGAGAGCCGCATGTAGGTTATCAGGTGGCCAATGAGGAGATTTTCTGTAGCTTTATCAATGTCGCCATATCTCTGGTGGACGTGCCGGCAGGTGCCGGTTTCGTCTGTATCCCCGGCAGCCATAAATCCAACTTCCAGTATCCGGAAGACATCACCGTGAACCACGGGCCGCCCACCGTAGCCAATATCGCGGCGGCGGCGGGCGATGTGATCTTTTTTGCCCCCATTACCCGGCACGGCGCCCGACGCTGGACGGAAGATGATCCGCGTATGACCGTCTTCATGCGGTTTATCCACGCCGCACAGTTCCACGCTCAAGACGACGGGCACTGGCCGCCTTTCGAAAAGCAGAAAACCCGCCTTTCGCAGGCGGTCTACCAGCTGGAACAGCGGGACCACGGTCAGCGGCAGGCCCTCTACGATCTGATGGCGCAGCAGGACGAACAGAAGGGGGCGGGCTGATGGAGATGGAATATCCGCACAGCGGCATCCGGATCGATTCGACGCTTACAGAACAAGAGAAATGGTACTTCGATCTACACGGATTTCTGGTGCTCAGGCAGGCCGTTTCGCCGGAGGATCTGAAGGAACTTCAGGACATCGTGCACGGCTGGTTGGGTTCAAAGCCGGACCTCATGCCAGTCCCGGTCACCCTCAATCATCTAGAACACGGCGCAGTTATTCAGCATCCGCAATACGGCCATAGTGCCTTTGAGAGATTGGCGCAGCACCCGCCCATTCTGCGCATTTTGATGGGCCTCATGTGGAACCGACCACGGCTGTTCATCTCAGGAATTCAGGTTCAGAAAAAGCGCCCCGCGGACAGGGACGCGGTGATGCACAAAGACCACAGCGGCTTTGAATTCCCACCCGGCTTCCGTAATCCCCACAACGACTACCAGGCTTCTGGCGGTAAGATTTACTGCAACTTCGTCAATGCTTCTATCGCGCTGGCGGACGTGCCGCCCAACATGGGGTTCGCCTGCGTACCAGGCAGCCATAAGTCGGAAGTCAAGTGTCCGTCTACCATAAAGATGATGGACGATGACAGTCCGGCCATCACGTTTCCGCTGAACGCCGGCGACTGCATCATCTTCTCCCCGAACCTCATCCACGGCGCCAAACCCTGGGGCGCTGACCATGATCGGATCACCGTGTTCAACCGGTACCAGTTCAGCTTCTATTTCAATGAAAATTCCGGATATCCCATAGAAACGCATCGGGATAAGATTTCGGAGGAACAGTATGAGCTGGAATCGGTCGGTGTCGAGGAGAAATCGGTGGTGCATCGACTGCTTGAGGCGTTGTAGGCAATTGAAGGGCCCTACTATTTCATGGCCTTGATCCCGACCGCGGTGCCGGGATCTCTCTCGGGTCGGCAACGAACTGTGAAGCCGAGGATGTGCCAAGCTGATACCGCATCTGGCGCCGGACAGACCTGCGTAAAGACATTGCTGGAAGCCTGTCACGGTCCCGGATTCTGCTACCTGGAGAATTACGGCATAGATCCGACGCTGGAAAAAGAGGTTTTCGATATAGCACACCGTTTCTTCGCACTCCCTGAGTCGGACCGACTGGCCATCAAGAACACAAAAAGCGCTCAGTTTCGGGGTTATACGCGGCTTGGTATGGAGGTCACGAATAAGAAGCAGGACTGCAGGCATGGATGAATTAGAACAACGTCTGGAGGCGCTTATTGCGGTGCCGGATTGGATGGCGCCCGGTGCGCCCCGGTACTGGAAACGGGAACCCATGGCTTGTGGGACTGGCCTGCTGTCCGCGTTGCCGGATAGTGTTCGTGTACCTCGTTTTATTGCCGAGACAAATACATCGGATACAGAGACCTGGCGATGGATAAACTTTCAGCGCCCTGGCCTCTGGAGCAATATGGTAAGGCGGCGTATCATATCGGTCTGATGCAGGGTACGTATTTAGCCGGGGCACCGCTGCCCGCATCGGATTGGCTAAGCCGTGATCCTCTGACGCATTGGACGGCAGACGCCGATGTTGCTTTAAAAAAACTGGTGGACTACCGCGACCATCCGATTGTACAACGCATCTATCCGGCCGAGGTGATTGATACCACGAGACAATTATGCAAAGAACGTCCTCTGTTTCTGGAAGGACGCCATCGTCTACCTCAGACGCTATGTCATCAAGATGTATTTCGCCGAAATCTGTTTGCACAGGATGACTATACTTTGGCTATCGACTGGGAGATGATGGGGATCGGGGCTGCAGGGGAAGACCTGGCGGGCCTCGTATCAGCTGATCTGGCACTGAGGGAAGTTGATCCTGCGCAAGGTGATGCCCTTGATAAGGTTGTTTTTTCGGGATATATGGACGGATTACGAGATATCGGCTGGCAGGGTGATGCGGATCTGGTTCGGTTCGGTTTGGTTATACGGCTGCCTCTGCATTGCGGTACGGGCTATGTCTGATTGAACCGTTTGTGTCTATCGCAACAGATGAGGGGGCGCAGGCGTTCTGGACGGAGGAGCTGGGATGTACCCTATATGAGCTTTTTGAGGGGCAGGTGATGACACGGGCATTGTGGGGACGGTTGACAGAAGAAGCACGAAGGTTGATAGATCGGGTGGGAGATAGAGGGTAGCTGGGAGGGGAGGATGGAAGGGTGGAAGGGTGGAAGAGGTACGGGATCTGTTTGTACGATGGTAATGGCTAAAAGATCTATTTAGAGGTTATTTTATTATGCCAAGGATTCTTCAGATTGCTCAGTTGGGCCATCCGGTGCTTCAGGCCCGGGCGGAAGAGGTAGAAGGCGTTACTGAGCCTCAAATTCAGTCGTTGATTAATGATATGCTTATTACGGTTATGGATGCAAATGGGGTGGGATTGGCTGCGCCTCAGGTATATGCGCCAGTTCGGATCATTATTGTGGCCTCGCGGCCCGGTGTCCGATATCCGGACGCACCGGAGATGGAACCAGCGGCGATGATTAATCCGGAGATTTTATGGGCGTCTGAGGAGCAGGTTACGGGCTGGGAAGGATGTTTGAGTGCACCTGGTGTTCGGGCGCCGGTGCCGAGGGCGGAACAGGTTACGCTTCAGTATCTGACCCGAAATGGGGAGCAGAACGAAGCGGCGTTTACGGCTTTTCTGGCTCGGATCATTCAGCACGAATGTGATCATTTAGACGGCATTTCGTTTCTGGAACGGGTGGCGCATCCACGAGAGATTGTGATGGAGAAGGAATTTTTGAGGCGGACAGAAGGATGAATGGTGATTGTTTGAAAATATAACAAATACATCAGTAATAGAAAGCTAACTGGATCAATCCGAGCCTGGGAGTGGTGCGCTGTATATGCAACGGATGATCCCGTTGACAGGGTTGGCGCCGTAGGGGAGGTAGAACGGGGCGACAAAAGATCGGCGCAACCAATATAGTTCCCACCCACGTTTTCCGGTTTGCATGAGTCGAACATGTATTAGTCCGTTAACATGTTTTCAGTATATAGTGTCCAATCTTATAACTGCGTTACAACCAGGCTATCATACCGGCTCGATTTATTCACGCAACCGGAGGCCGAATCATGGTTCACAATTATATCAAAGTGATCATGGGGAATATCCGGTGTCATGGAAGATGTGCCACATCATTCTCACATAACCTTCGGCTTCCTCGGGTCGTTCGAGACGCTCAACGCCAATGCCATCTGCGGCGGTCTGAATTTCGGTAAACAAACGCAGAATCCCTTCCCTAATCTGTATACCTATCTTTTACTCGCAGAGGGAACCGATCCCGTGGCCTTCGAGCAGAAACTGGCGGGATTCATCGATCAGAACTACGGAGACGTCCTGGTACAGAACAATACGCAGATCAGCACAGCACTTCAGCCTCTGACCGACATTCATCTCCAATCCAACCTGGATGCCGAAATAAGCCCGATCAGCGACATAG
>CAJXCW010000202.1 GCA_913051705.1 uncultured bacterium | reverse complement strand
CCTGCCATAACCGGCCATGGAATCCATCGAATCAGGAATGGCCAGGCCAAATAGAGGTGTCCGTGCCACCAGGCAGTGCGGTAATATTGGACACAGCGCTCTATCATACCGCCACGCGTGGCCATGCGCCAGGGATGCGCTACCATTGGGGGGGCCACTACCAGGGATGGTCGAATCACCAGCCCCACGGGGAAGATATGGACATGGAGCATATCTTCTCTAATCAGGCGTTATTAGCTCGATATCCAGGACTCAAGCGATTGATTGTATCTGATGATTGATGGTATGTAACACCTGCTCAGGAAATTACGTTGGTCAGAGCCAGGCAGAGGAAAATGAGGTGGACTCAGAATCATTTACTATTGGGATGTGCCTGAAGATACGGTTTGCCTGTTATTAGCCTACCGAAAAAGCCGACAGGAAAACTTGACCTCTGACCAACTGAAATTCTTAAGTCAACTTATACGTCACCGACACCATTTATCAGTTCTACCATGCGGATAATTGTCTCTATGTGCGTAACATTTTCGTCATCGTGAAGCGAATGCCATCATGAGTCATGGCGTTCAGTTGCCCGATCTGTTTGACAGCTTATCTCCCGAGGAAGCGCGGCGAGAGTTTTTACATGAACTGGAAATGATCCGATCACTCAGATTAAAACTCCTGGGAAAAATCCGGTCATCAGATGCTATAAACCGGGTAACGGTGCAATAGGTGAGCCTCAAATTATAAACGCCGGTACTCAAATAGCCCATTATAAAATCATCAGCGCCCTGGGCAAAGAAATGACGGTCACTTGACAGTGCTCACTCGTATCGATATGCTATCATAACATTTGATTCTTATTTATAGTCAGGTTAGGGAGCGCCCATAAATGAATACGCCCACGCTCTCCAGCATCCCGCAAGATATTGACAAGGTTCTGGAAGAGGTGACTCATATGATTGTAGACATCTTTCATCCGGAACAAATTATCCTGTTCGGTTCTTACGCATATGGCACGCCCACGCGAGATCGTGATATAGATCTGCTCGTTATCATGAATACAGAGGATCGTCCTTCCGAACGTAGTCTTCGTATCACCCAGGTGTGCAGACCTCGTTATGTCTCTGAGGATTTTCGAACCGCTATAACAATGGTTCGAAAACGCAAAGACCCTGTTCCGGATAATGTGTGTTTCTGTGCGCAACAATGTGTCTGGACCGGTTATCCTTTCTGGTCGCCTCAGAGTGACTACCTCGTCTTCCAGAAATCCGGTCAAAATGGCCGGCAGGTTCTTAAGGCAGCCGCCTCCGGCAGCACCGGCCTGGTGTTGACCACTAATGGTGGCGGTGTTCTCCGGGCGGGAACATGGGGACCGAATGGAACCATTATCATAGCGCATGCTGCCTCGGGCAAACGTGGTACGCTTCTTTCAGGTTCCGCCAGAGGAGGCCCGTTATCACGGTATCTTATCTTTATCCTGATACAACCCTCTCCGAACTGGTCGGGTTTGGATATCCGCATGTTCTACCCGTATATGGGTATATGATACCAAGCGAGGCACGGACACACCAGTCACTTATGCACCGGGATCTGACGAGGATCCCGCCTGGTCTCGTGACGGTAAGGAATTAATATTCACTACCCGGCGAAATGATAATACGGATCTATTTCGCGTTCGCGCCGATGGCAGCAGCAGTTCCCGGCCTGTGGTGGAAGGAGTCTCATTAGTCGGTGAAACGGCTGATTGGTCCGGGGACGGTCGGTATCTGGCCTACCAGTCGGATGAATCAGGCATTCCTCAGGTATATGTGATATCATTTCCATCGGATGAGGGTAAATGGCCTGTATCGAAAGATGGCGGTCTATCCCCCAGGTGGAACAAAAACTGCACGGAAATCTTCTATATATCCGGCACTATAAATGACCGCCGACTCACTGTGGTGCCTGTGTCGACGCGCGGCGTTTTCCGTGCGGGCACTCCGACGGTACTGTTTTCAACGGAATCGATCCGTGGGGCCGGCGTCAATTTCGACGCGACTGCCGACGGAAAGCGTTTCGTGATGGTACAGCATATCGCCGATTCTGAGCCGTCCACGATCACTGTGGTCCAGAACTGGTATACTGAATGCAAGGATAAACAACCGTAGGGACAACCCAATTCGACCATTACCATATCCTCAAACCACATGGCAAAGGTGGCATGGGAGCGCATTCCGAATTAGTGATCTTTAAATCATGGACATAGGCACAAACCCAGGACATTACAATGTAAGAGGACATAATGCCCGTTGACAAAAGCAAGACCGAATGGTTGCAATCCTTATCCGACTGGCCCCGCACCTCGTTGGCTCAGTTACCAACCCCGATACATCACCTGTCGAATCTCGGCAGGCACGTGGGGGCGGAGCTGTGGATAAAGCGGGATGATCTGACCGGCCTGGCCGGGGGTGGAAACAAGACGCGAAAACTGGAATTTCTTGTAGGAGATGCCATACAAAGCGGCGCCGACATGCTGGCCACAGTCGGCGCCATTCAGTCAAATCATACCCGGCAGACCGCAGCAGCGGCAGCACGATCCGGATTGAAATGTGCCCTGCTCCATTATGGCTGGACCAAAGATGCGGGACCCATGTATCGGCAGGTGGGAAACATCCTCCTGAGTAGTATGATGGGCGCCGATCTCTACACAGATGATGCGGAGCGACCGATTGAGGATGCAGGGCCTCTCGATGAGTTCGGCGCCTATCTGCGTACGCAAGGTCACAAGCCCTATGTGATCCCGGGTGGCGGCTCAGACCATCGTCTCGGGAGCTACGGGTATACCGTCTGTGCTGCTGAGATCGCGGCGCAGGCGGCATCGCTCGGTATCCATTTTGACTACATCGTCCACTGCACAGGTAGTGGTGGCACCCAGGCCGGCCTGGTCGCTGGATTGGCCGCGCTCCATGAAGATACCCGGGTAATCGGCATTCCAGATGACCATGAGACGGTAATCAAACGGGAGCGGGTCCTGCGTTTTGCCAACGCCACGCTGGCTGAACTCGGATGCGTCGATCGCGTTGAGCCTGATGATATCGAAATCGTCGCCTGCGACACCAGTCCCTATGGCCTCGCAGACCAAAAGACGTTCAGCGCCATGCGATTACTGGCCCGCACGGAGGGATTGATTGCCGACCCGGTCTATGAGGGAAAGGCGGTTCGCGGCCTGCTTGATCTGGCCGAAAGCGGACGTTTTGATCAGAACTGTCGTATTCTGCTGCTCCATCTTGGTGGCACGCCGGCCGTACATGCGTATGCGAATCAGCTGGACCCTATCCATCTTTTACAGAATCCGATATAACTTGATCCGATCCGTTTTGAGATCATCGCGACCGGTTACTCAGACTGTCACGACTTGACCGGATTCGCTGTTGCCGCTCGAATCGCCTGGTAGCTTACCGTCAACCCAGCGATCAGAACAGATCCGATGCCGGCGCCCGCGAGAATGCCGATGCTTATTTCCGTGTGGAAGGTGAAACCAGTCAGCCAGCCGGACATCACATAGTACGCAATGGGTGCGGAAACGACATACGCGACGACGACCAGCAGAATAAATTCTCCGGATAACAGCATCACAATTTTTTATGATGGATGCGCCGAGGACCTTCCGGATACCGATCTCCTTGCTTCGTTGCTCGGCGGTAAAAAAGGCAAGACCGAAAAGCCCGAGGCACGCAATCAATATGGTCAGCATAGCAGAGAGGTTGGCCAGCGTGCCGATCACCGTCTCGCTGCGATAGGTCTGAGCGTACTCATCGTCCAGGAAGTGAAAGGTGAATGGATACTCAGGATTGAACTTCTTATAGACCGTTTCCAGCGCGGTGAGGGCCTGCTCGGTTTGTCCGACTGCAATCCGTATGAAAACAATACCGGTACTCGCAGGGGCCAGACGGATAATCACCGGTTCAATAGAGCTATAGAGTGATTGCATGTGAAAGTCTTCAACCCGACTAATGATAACCCCCTTCTCATCCCACACCGTCAGAGGTTGCCCCACGGGGTCGTCCATGCCTATGGATAGTGCTGCTTTTTCGTTGATGATATAATTCGTTGAATCCGTCCCGAAATCCGGTAAAAACACCCGTCCATCTCTAAGCTTAATCTTCATCGTCTCAATAAAATCGTAACCCACGCTGAGCATGCTGTAAAGCGTGTTGTCATTATCGGCTTTACCGTCCCACTGAATACCGATGGTGTCTTGCCCTATCGAAAGGGGGGGGGTTGGCTCGAAATGGCCACATTCATGATGGCCGACTCGTTAAGCAATTCCTGCTTAAAGGCGGCGAACTGCTTTTGTATGCCTCCCTCAAAATCCATGCAACACGCTGATGGTATTAAAAGATGAGAGATAAAAAGCAGGATAAGATCCGGCCAGAAACCCTGTCAAAAGAGCGAGCCCTCCGAACTGAAGCCAGATTCCCGGGTCAAGCAGGAAAACAGTCACCGATTTGTTTGTGAGTATATTGAAACTCGGAAGCAGCAGGAAAACCAGCAGCATAGCCAGCACAAAAGCGATCATCGCCGTAAAAACAGATTCGCCGATAAACTGACGTGCCAACGTTGATTTTGTAGCGCCTATGGCCTTACGAACGCCGATTTCGCGCGCCCGTTGCAGGTAGCCAGGTTCATGAAATTGATGCTTGCTATCAATATTATAAATACGGCCACGAGAAGAAAATTAGGCACGTAATCAATTCGTCCGCCGACCGGCACCCCATTTTCAAAATCCGACCATAAATACATATCCGAGTCCGGGTGCAGGAAGATATCCGACTCCCAGGCATCTACATGTTGGTCAATTAGATCTTTAATCTTTGCACTAATCTCTTCGGCATCGGCATCTTTCTTGAGACGGGCAAACATACGAAGACCGATGTTATCCCAGGCCTCAACCCAGTCATTATTTCGAATGAACTCTTTCACCGGGAGTACGAATTCGAATTGCAGACTGGAGTGGGCCGGCACATCCTCAAATACGGCGGTTAGCCTGACATCAAGACGATTATCCACACGAAATGTTGTTCCGAGCAAATCATCTTTTAAACGCCAGTCGTCACCAAAATACCGTTTTGCAAGTGATTCGGATATCGCGATCGATTCCGGATCCAACAGGGTTGTTGCCGGATCTCCAACCAATAAAGGAAACTTGAATACCGTGAAAAATCTGATCCAAAATAGCGACCCTCAGAACGAAACGCCTGATTCTCATGCGTAAGAACCATGTTCATTTCCCAGCTCATCAGGACCGTACGTGTGATCTCCGGATACGCCTCGTCGAGAACATCACCAAGCGGTTCGGGCATGGAAGATGACGTGCCGATTGTACCACCGAAGTTCGCGGTTATAGCGGGCTGACCCACTGCGGCTACCCCATTAATTTGAAACGGGATTATGTTGACAACCCTTGTTCCGCCCGACACCTTAACAATATGGAAGTCACCAGATTGCGCTGGGATGACAAACGCTAAACACATACGCCCTCTAAGGAGTCTCGTCTATGGCTGATGAGAAGAAAATAAATCGGCGGAGGTTCTTGAAACGCGGTGCAGTGCTGGGCGGTACGGCGCTGGGCGGTAGCGTGCTCACGCTCAGCGGTCCGGCCATGTGGAAGGCTGCCGCGGAAATGATCAACGGTCCACGAGTGCCGATCAATGGGGTGGGCATCGATGACCCGATGGTCGTCCAATTGTCTCTTAATGAAAATCCGTTCGGCGCGTCCCGACATGTTATTGAGGCGGTATCCCGGCGTATGTTCGGTATGAATCGGTATCCTTTCCATAACCGGTTGGAAGAAGCGCTTTCCGAACATCTCAGGATGCCCGAAAACTATATTCTGACCGGAGGCGGATCCACAGAAATCCTTAATCTTGCAGTGCTGTCGGCCCTCTATGAAAACGACGGCAACACGATTACCGGGCAACCCTCTTACTATGATATCCCATCAAGAACGGCACGTCTCGGTGGTACAGTCAAGCGGATTCCAACGAATAAGGACTGGGGCCTTAATCTGGATGCCATGAAAGCAGCTATAGATGAGAACACCCGTATTATAAATATCTGCAACCCGAATAACCCCACGGGACAGATCCTGGATCCCGACGCGCTCGAACGGTTTATACGCGATGTACCGGAACAGATACTGGTTCTTGTGGATGAGGCCTACATCGAATTTGCGGGGGAAAGCTATCGATCCATGATCCCCCTGACAACGCAGGTGGAAAATCTGGTGGTGGCCCGGACATTCTCCAAAGCATACGGACTTGCCGGGGTTCGCGTAGGGTACGGCGTCGGTCAGCCTGCCTTGCTGGAACGGTTGATGAAATTTCGTATCGACGGTGCGAATAAAAGTATGCTGTCTATCGAGGCAGCCATTGTTGCGCTCCAGGATCAAAATCATGTGCGATATTCCGTAGACATGGTGCGAAAAGGTAGAGAATACCTGTATCCGGAACTGGAAGCCATGGGGCATGAGCCGGTTCATACCGAGACCATATTCATTCCGGTAAAGGTAGACGGCATCGGGGAATGGCTGATGGGACAGCTCTACATACGCGATGTCCATATCACCCGAGCCAGGGGGATGGATGGACATATACGAATTTCTGTCGGTCAGCCCAATGAAAACGAAGCGCTGATCGCAGCCATGAAAGATGCCGGCGGCAGCCTGTTTTAGAATGAAGACACCCGACCTCAATAAATTAGTGGGACGCTTCACCGAGCCTGCCGTCCAGGCTATCGTGCTTATGGGCAGCTTCGCGCGGGGTGATGCAGGACATTTCAGTGATGTCGATCTGGTCCGTTTCCTCGCGCCCGATGCTCCGGAGGACACTGAAGCCCGGAGCTTTATCATCGATGACCGTCTTGTGGTGGTCAGCAACGTGCTCCGATCTCAAGTAGAGGGATGGTTCACCAACCCTGTATCGGCGACTGAGTGCATCGCCGGGATCCGGACTGCAAAGCCGCTGTGGGACCCGGAAGACCTCTTTTCACCCATTCAGCGCCGCGCCCATGCATTCGTCTGGGATACTGATATGCAGTCGAAAGCCAATGCATTTGCCGGAGAGCAAATGGTCGGGTGGGTGGAAGAAGTATACAAAGGCCTGGAGGGGTTACGAAGAAACGACATTGGCCGCATGCTCAATGCGCGTTTTGGTCTGTCATTCGGTATAGTAAAAGTGGTCCGCGTGTATCTCGGTATCCTGATCGATGGTGATAACACGTTCTACACTCAGATACTTGAGCGCCTGGGCAACGATTCGGAGTGGGCGCGGCTCTGTCGAGCGGCCTTTGCAATAGAGCCTATAGAAGGCGTCCCGTTGCCCCTTACCGAGCAAGTCCTCGCCGGACTTCGATTGTATGTCTTGACTGCCGATTTGATAGGAAACGATGCAGGCGTTGGCCACCGTAGTATTATTGATCGTACCGTAGCTGTGATTACAGATGAGATAGAAAAACCTCGACCCCATGAACGCACATGAGGGGTTTCCCCAATCACTAAATCACTAAATCACCAAATCACCAAATCCCCTCCCCTTCCCTCCGGTCCCGCCTGTAGAATAGCATCCGCCACAGCAATAGCTTTTACCGCCTCTGTACCGGGGGACAGACAGGTCTCTTCACCTCGGATACAGGCCAGAAAATGCGCCGCCTGGTAGGTATACATGTCTTTGCCGGCATCGGATGTAATCAAGGATTGCTCGCCTTCCCGATCGGTAAAACAGCAGTATTGATGAGACCCTTCCTCTTCGGGCGGCGTCAGATTGCCCGTGCCGAACTGGATATATCCCAGGGGACCGATCACATCGTGCAGATTGTTTCCGCGTGCCGCCCAGCTCCAGGACACCAGCATCTGATGTCCCGCCTTATATCGAATCACAGCGGAACAGGTATCGACAGCCGATACGTCAGGGTCCATCTTGATGGCGCTGGAGAGGACACTTTCGGGCTCCCCGAATATCCAGTTCGCAAAATCGTAGTTGTGAACCGCGCCGTCTATCATCGGACCGCCGCCCAGCTCGTGATCCATATACCAGCTCCCGGGACCGAAGCCGGCCATCGCATGCCGCCATAGGATCGGTGTGCCTAATTTGCCTGAGGTCACATATTCACCCCAGGCCTTCCAATGAGGATCGAAGCGGCGGCAGTGAGCGACCATCAGTAGCGTATTATATTTTTCAGAATCCTCTATCAACCGGTGGCACTGGTCCACGGTTCGGGCCATCGGCTTCTCCACCAGGACTGGTTTTCGGGCAGCCAGGGCAGCGGAAGCGACCGGCTGATGAAGACCGGTGGGGACCGCGATCACCACCGCATCGATATCCGGCTGGGCCAATAGAGATGCCGGCGAATCATAGACCTTCGTATCCGGAAACGTCTCGGCAAAGCGTGCTCGCATATCAGAAGATGGATCTGCTCCGGCCACTAACCTGCATCCGTCCACCTGATTAAATGTCTTGGCCTGGTGCATGCCCATACCCCCAAGCCCGATAGAGCCAACTCGAATCATCTGCTTGATCCTTTCACAAGGTAAAAATTAGAAAATGAGTTGAAATATATTGTTGGATGGTTCCAGAATCACTATGTTAAATTGTATCTAAATTAATTAAGGTTGAAAAGGAAATCATTATTTACACCTAATACTAATTGTGATATCAAACACCGTTCCTATCCTTTCGAAACATATTAATTCTGAATCGCTTTTAATCCGAAATCCGAAATAGAAAGATAGCCCCCCTTTAATGCTCCGAACGACGATTCATTTTATCCTCCACCTAATGGTACCGGGCATAACCGCCAGAATAGGCTTTAGCCCCAAATGGCATAGAGCCTGGCTTTACATGATGCTCACTATGGTGATCGATCTGGACCATCTGGTGGCCGATCCTTTTTTTGATCCCCATCGTTGCAGCATAAACTTTCACCCGCTTCATACCTATCCGGTCATAGGGTTGTATATCCTGCTTACGGCCATACCCCGGACAAGAATAATCGGCGTCGGACTTCTGATCCATATCATTCTGGACGCCCTTGATTGCTTCTGGTTGACCATGGAATAAAGAGACCTGATTAGATCATAGTCCGGTCATCCCCGCAAGCTTTAAGCGGGGATCCATCGTAAATTCATAGTGTATGGATGCCCGATTAAAGCCTTCAGGCATGACAATTACAACGTACGCGTTACGGAGATTTACCCATGTCCCTTTCCACTCCTCAAATAAATTGGCATGACATCCAATCATGGGGTGTTGAAGGTAAAGGTTGGACTGATACCGAACAATATTTCGACCGGTTGCCTGCTGCCGCCCGTAGACAGGTACGTCCGGCGGTGTGGGATCTGTCGCGTCATACGGCCGGGATGAGCGCCCGGTTCATCACCGACGCATCCGATATTCATGTTCGATATTCCTTGATAGACAAACGACTGGCCATGCCGCACATGCCCGCAACCGGCGTCAGCGGTGTAGATCTATATGCGGAAGATACGCATGGTATCGACCGGTGGGTCGCGGTATCACAACCGGAAGAACAGACCGTAGAGACAATCCTTGCCCAAAACATAAGACCTGGGGAAAGGCCATATACACTGTATTTCCCCTTATACAATGGCGTGAAATCGATGGAAATCGGCCTACCGGAAAATGCCATGCTCAATCCCATCGGTCCTCGATCTGAAAAGCAGCTTGTATTTTATGGCACGTCCATCACTCAGGGTGCCTGTGCTTCTCGACCCGGGATGGCTTTCACGGCAATCCTCGGACGATGGTTAAATAAGCCGGTCATCAACCTGGGTTTTTCCGGCAATGGACAGATGGAGACCGCGATCACGACTTGCCTGACTGAACTGGAGGCTTGCATATACATTATCGATTGCCTGCCCAACATGGCCGCTGACCTGGTCGCAGAAAGAACCGCCCCACTCGTTCACCAACTTCGAGCCGCAAAACCGGACACGCCGATCCTGCTTGTCGAAGACCGTTCCTATACCAACGCTGTATTTTTACCCGCTCACGATGAGCAAAATCAACGGCGTCGTACCGCCCTGCGACACACCTACTCGAGACTGAAAGAAGGAGGCGTTAATGCGCTGTACTACCTAGAAGGCGCCCATATCCTCGGCGACGACGGTGAGGGTGCGACCGACGGTTCTCACCCCAACGACCTAGGCATGCTCCGTTGCGCCCGCGCCTACCATCCAATCCTCCAGGAAATCCTTAAGCCGTGACTATCAATTTGATCTCCATGGGGCCATCATTGATATTATCCATGTACAACGATCACAAAAAATAATCATTCGCCCATAACCTCTCGTACGCACACGGCGTGCCGTGTGCCTCACAAAGCTTACGCCCATGTCCGATGCCCCCTTAACCACACCCGCCTACACCATCCTGCGCGATGCCGCCCTCGCCACGCTTGAGGCCGGAAAAATCCGTGCCCAGCAGGCCGTGGAGCAGGAAAAGATTCGGACCGGGTGGGAGATCGGGAAGATGTTACATCAGCACCTGCTCAAGAATAAAGACCGCGCAGAATACGGGGAGCGGGTCATCACACAACTGGCAGACGATCTGGAGATGGGACCGCAACGATTATACGAGATGCTGGCCTTTCATCGGACCTTCCCAATTTTCCGCTCGAGCGGAAAATTCAACTTGAGCTGGACCCACTACGTCAAACTCCTCAAGCTTCTCTCCTCTGAGACCCGCGACTATCACATCGAACAGGCCGAAGAAAAGGGCCGGAGTGTGCGCGACCTGCAACAGGCGATCCGGGAGAAAACCCACGAAAAGACGCTACCTCCTGCCGGGACCACGCAGCTTGAGCCCGTATCCCCGAAACCTGTGCTCACACCAAGACTCGTGCGCCGTCT
>CAJXCW010000201.1 GCA_913051705.1 uncultured bacterium | reverse complement strand
AAATGGACATGGGATTTTATTGGTTGATTGGTTGATTGGTTGATTGGTTGATTGGTTGGTTGTAAATCGTTTTTCAATCAGACAATCAGAAAATCACCAAATCACTAAATTTCTTCCCACACAGGCCAATCCTCTTCCTGCAGGCGTTTCCAGATGCGATCGAAGGTTTCGCTGCCGTCGTCTTCCCGTTCTTCCAGTCTGATGCCGGGCGCGAAGGCGTCATCGACGCCCTGTTTCATGAGGTTTTCGGCCTGTTGCAGGTTGCGGTAATAATGTTCTACGCCGCCGGGCAGGGTGACGACTGAGTAATATCGAGGCCAATCCGGTCCGAGCATACTGCGATACCGCTGGACGGCGTCTTCGTCCAGTTCGACGCCCAGTCCGGGTCCTTCAGGCACCTTCATAAAGCCCCGTTGGATGGTGTGCGGCTCGGTGATCATATCGTCTTCGTAGGTATGGCTGGCCGTTACGCCCGGCAGGGTAGCCGTATGCATCACAGCGCCCATCTGACAGGCGAAGGCCGCCGTGATGCCCGTGCCTACATATTGCAACAGAATAGGCGTGTTCGCCGCCTTGAACGCCCAGGACGCGGCGATCGCGTTACGGATATTCTCGTGGCTGCAGAGGGCGCCGTCGAAATCACCGGCACGCAGCCCGAGCCAGGGACCGGATGGTTGTCGGGAGGCGCCGTCGAATATGGTACCGACGCCGTGTAGGTAAAAGGGAATCCGAATCTCCTGATGGAGGCGGCGCCAGCCTTCTATATCGTAGGCAAACATCGGTTCTTCCACGCCCTTTACGATGGGTATTTTTTCCAGCTCCCGCAGAATGGGCAAGGCTTTTTCTACATTGATCAGCGAGCCGTTGAAGTCGAACTCGATCCGGAAGTCGGGCGGTGCCGCATCCTGCATCGCCTGCGCCTGTTCCACCACATCATAGAACGCCCGGGCCTTGCACTTGAGCCCGCGATAGCCGCGCCCGGCCGCTTCCTGCACTTCCGCGGCCGAATCCTCCGGCGACATACAGGGCATCCACCACCCCATACTCACCCAGGGCCGTACCTGCTGCCCCATCACCTTCCAGGCCGGTACGCCAAGATGCTTGCCCATCAAATCATAGCAGGCCATATCAAGGTTGAACACGCCCGTGCTCATCACATGATCGAATGGACTCGTACCCAGGTAAACATCAAGCTGTTCCTGAGGAAAAGGCGGTCCCGGATTTTCGCCCAGGCCGACCAGACCGGTATCCGTGTGAAATTTATATATCGTCAGATGCTCGTTCATGCCGAAATGGTAAAAGCGTTTACGAATACGCGCCTCATAAGGCACGCGGAGCGGGAGAACTTCAATGTCGATGATTTTCATGGGATGAACTCCGGTTATCATACCAATTTTGAATTATAAATTTTGATTTATGAGTTAAAAAACATAGTGCACGACAAAAGATATTTTCTGCTTTGTAATCCCATATATGACCATCTTTTACCTTTTGTCGTATACTATGATGATTGATCAAAATTTCATATCCAACTTTTAATCTGTTTATCCACCTGACCACGTGTCACGCATGCCGATAAGCGCCTTCGAATTTCTCTCTTAACCTGGCGGCCCCCTCTGCTCTACCCGTCTCCTCAAGCCGTTTACAGTAGTCTTCCAACGCCCCCCAGGTGTGCATGGGGCCGCCCTCCTGCATGACAGTCCAGAGCGGATCATTGTCATACGGTCGTGGCATGGTTTCCATCATATGATCATGCCAGTTCATGAGCCGATGGACGCCTTCACGGCAAACATCGGGGTGCGCAGCGGCGATCTCATTCTGCTCGTAGGGATCGTTTTCAAGATTGAACAGCATGTCACGCGGATAGAGATGGTACCCGTCGTGATAGGTCCGGATATATATCCAATCATCGAAGAGCACCGCCCGCTGGCAGACATGGGCGCACTGGCTTATAATAAGATCACTACGTCCGCAATCGACGTCTCTGGTCACGGACTGAGCGTAGCTGTCACCATCCCATAACGGCTGCTTTTCACCACCGATCAGTTCGGCCACCGTAGGCGCCAGATCGAGGTGGTAATGCAGACCGTTATCGATGGCGCCTGCCCGGCCGCCCGGCCATCGGATGATGAGCGGAATATGACAGGTCGCCTGGTCCGCCGTGCCGTGTTCTCCATAGATTCCGAGTTCTCCCATATTTTCACCGTGATCCGCGCTGATGATCACCGCCGTATCATCCAGAAGGCCCTTTCGTTCGAGTATCCGGATAATTGTGGCGATCTGATCGTCAACATATCGAATGGCCGTATCATAGCCGTCAATCATCTGCCGCAGGTCCTTCATCGTATCCAGGCGACCGGGATAGCGCGGATATTTCGGATTGACCTTATCATCCCACATCGATATCTCCAACGGGGTATGGGGGCCGACAAGCTGCTTATGTTTTTCAAGGACTTCTTCGGTCAGCCAATCCGGCAGGGGTTCGTCGGAGAAAGGATCGCCGTAGCTATTCGGCGCCCGATAGGGCGTGTGGATATCCCAGTAGTTGATATGCAGGTACCAGTTATCCTCCTGTGCGTGGGTATCGAGCCATGTTTCGACGGTAGGGGTTACTTCTTCGGCGGACTCCATACCGTTCTTGCCGGTATTGTGGATTTCGTTGAAACCGGCATAGAAATGCCAGGCGGCATGGCGCTGGCCGAAGGGGCTGATCATGGTGGTCTTCAATCCCTGCCGTTGAAGAAATCCGGCGAACCCCTCCCGGCCAAGCTGATCCCCGAACCCGCGATCCGGACCGGTAATACGCCGCTCGGAGGCCGTACCGCCGTGGCCCACCACACCGGAATGAATACCGAATTGCCCCGAATATAATGCCGTCCGCGACGGCAGACAGGGCGCGTCAGACGCATAAACACGGTTGAACTGAACGCCCTGTCCGGCTATGCGGTCAATCGTAGGTGAGGTATTTCGGTGATACCCATAGCAACCCAGGTGGGTTGGGTTCAGGGCGTCAAGATCCAGATATAAAATACGCACGTCCTGTTCCTTCCGTTT
This sequence comes from uncultured bacterium, assembly GCA_913051705.1. GTDB lineage: Bacteria > JAAXHH01 > JAAXHH01 > JAAXHH01 > JAAXHH01 > CAJXCW01. The sequence continues at coordinate 7,845 of CAJXCW010000201.1, read as the reverse complement.
TTATAGTTCTCGACAAAAAATATGTAAAATCGAACAGATGATAAGGGGTATTTATCTCACATATTTTCCCCTTTGTCAATGCAAATCCCCTCTCTACCAACCCATCCTTGACAAAAAAAACTGCACTCTGTTAATTACTCGAAACTCAGAACTCGGAACTTTCTTTTCACGCTTCACTTTATCCCCATGCCCAACGACAACCCCTACCTCCTCCTGACCCCCGGCCCTTTGTCGACCACACCGACGGTAAAAGGCGTCATGATGCGCGACTGGTGTACCTGGGATGATGACTACAACAACCTGGTACAGGCACTACGCACCGACCTGGTAACGCTCGCTACAGATACACCGGGCTATACCAGCGTCCTGATGCAGGGCAGCGGCACATTCTGCGTCGAATCCGTCATCGGATCCGTCATCCCGGACGACGGCAAGCTGCTCGTGCCTGTCAATGGGGAATACGGAAAACGCATGGCAGAGATCGGACGCCGACTCCGGATCGAAACTGTGGTACACGATAGTGGTGAGGTAGATCCGCCGGACCTGGCCCGGTTAGACCGTACGCTTGCCGATGATCCGGATATTACGCATGTCGCCGTGGTGCACAGCGAGACGACCACCGGGATGCTCAATCCGGTCGAGGAGATCGGCCGGATCGTCAAGCAGCACAACCGCATCTATATCTTAGACGCGATGAGCAGCTTCGGCGGGATACCGATGGACATGGCGGAGATAGGCGCCGACTTTCTCGTCAGCAGCGCCAACAAATGTATTCAGGGGGTGCCCGGTTTCGGATTTGTAATCGCCCGGCGGGAGGTGTTAGAACTGTGTACAGACCGCGCCCGGTCGCTGAGTCTGGACCTCTACGATCAGTGGCACGAGATGGAAACCAAAAACGGCAAGTGGCGTTTCACCTCGCCGACCCACACGGTGCGGGCGTTCGTCCAGGCCCTGCAGGAGCTACGCGACGAAGGCGGCGTGGACGCCCGGTACGCCCGGTACAGCGAAAACCACCGGGTGCTGGTAGAAGGCATGCACAGGCTGGGCTTCCAATGTCTGCTGACAGAAGCGTACCAATCCCCGATCATTACCTCGTTTCTCAACCCCGACCAGCCCGACTACAACTTCAAACGGTTCTACGACGCCTTGAAATCCCACGGCTTCGTCATCTACCCCGGCAAAGTCAGTATCGCCGATACCTTCCGAATCGGCCACATAGGCGATGTTAATCCAGACGATATTCGGCGGCTCCTGACGGCGATTGATGCCACCATATACTGGGATTGAAGGAATTGCTTTGACTGGTGAGGAGCAAGAGAAACGACTGATTCCTTGACCGCGGAGGGTGATTTTGTGTAATACAAATATACAGGTGAAGGGGGCTAATAGTAAGTGGGTTAATATCTGCTCAATTAATTCTCTTTCATCTTTGACGGACGGGTAATAAACGTCTCCGACAAGCGGTGTCTACGTTCTATGACGACGATGAGTAAAAGAAGCTTCGTAGCTTCCGAGGAATGATCCATGCCCGATCAAACGCCCATCTACGACGAATCGAAGGTGCCGCCCTATACCTTGCCTGAGTTGCTTATCGCGGGTAATGGGACGCGAATCGAGAACAGAGAAGCCTGGCAGCATATCCGGCGTCCGGAATTGTTGCGCCTGTTCGAATCGCATGTGTACGGCAAGGTGCCGGAGAAATCGGTTACGATGCGGTTTATCGTGCGTTCTTCTGCTGCGGATGCGTTAAACGGTCTCGCCCGGCGGAAGGAAATACGGATGTCTTTTGACGATCAACCGGGCGGACCGACGATGGACATTCTGCTGTATATCCCCAATAAGGCAGACACGCCGGTCCCGACGTTTCTCGGCCTGAATTTCTTCGGCAATCATTCGGTCCATAAAGATCCCGATATCACGCTTTCAACAGCCTGGATGCGTAATAAGGATGAGGCCAGTGTGGTCGACCATAAGGCCACCGAAGCCTCCCGTGGCGTCGCCGCTTCACGATGGGCGATCGAGCAGATTCTGGAGCGCGGCTATGCCCTGGCCACCATCTACTATGGCGATCTGGACCCGGATTTCGATGATGGCTATCAGAACGGCATACATCCCCTGTTTTATAAACCGGGACAATCTCAGCCCGAACCGGATGAATGGGGCGCCATCGGCGCCTGGGCGTGGGGACTGAGCCGGGCGATGGATTATTTCGAGACCGATGATATGATCGACCACCACCGCGTCGCCGTCATGGGCCACTCCCGCCTCGGCAAAACCGCTCTGTGGGCAGGCGCGCAGGATGAACGGATCGCCCTGGCCATCTCAAACGAATCCGGCTGCGGTGGCGCAGCCCTGGCCAGACACCGTTTCGGCGAGACCGTCAGAGATATCAACACCGGTTTCCCGCACTGGTTCTGTAACCATTTCCGTCAGTACAATGACCGTGAAGGCGACCTGCCGGTAGACCAGCACATGCTCATCGCCCTCATGGCCCCGAGGCCGGTCTATGTCGCCAGCGCCGAAGAAGACCGCTGGTCTGACCCCCCCGGCGAACTTTTAGCCGCCCAACACGCCTCCCCCGCTTACCATCTGTTCGGCCAAAAAGGCCTTCTTGTCGAGGGGTCAGGGCACATCGGCTATCACATCCGACCCGGCGAACACGACGTAACCGATTACGACTGGACCCAATACCTGGACTTCGCAGATCACCACCTCAGAAGCTGAGTCGATATTCCCCCTTTTCAATTCATCCGCCCCATATTATCTTCTTACCTATCCACAAATACAATGAATCAATGAGTTTCTCAAATCATAATTCATAAATCATAATTCATAAATCACGAAGAGGCCTCAGAGGAAATTCTTATCATGAATGAAGTAGAGCAACTGGTGAAGACCACCCTGGCTGAACTCAAACAGCTTGCGAATACGCAATCCGTTGTCGGTGAGCCCATACAGGCCGGGAATGCGACGATCATCCCCCTGGTCAAACTCGGCTTCGGTTTTGGGACAGGGGGCGGATCAGGCAGCAAGGCCGGTGACAACGGGACTGGTGGCGGTACCGGGGCGGGGGCAGGCATAAAACCCGTAGCCGTGTTGATCATAACAGACGAGGGCGTACGTCTGGAATCTATTCCAGATAAGGCAGGCAGCGGTGGTGGCGGTTCATCCACGGCCGATAAAGTTCTCGATCTGCTTAAAATAGCCCTGAACAAACGCAAAGGCAAAGACACCGAAGACACCGACAACACCGAATCTGAATAGAACAACACGTCGAAGAGAAGAAGCATCGCACCTCGTTCATGCCAACGTTATCCGACCCATGCTACCTGTCATCTTGAGCATCATCGCAGGCTTGCTACTCCTCAGCCTGCTCATCCTGGCCATCCCTGTCACGGTAACCTTTTCTGTGCAACGCCTTGAGACCTTCACCAATCAAGTCACTATTGGCTGGTTGTTCGGTCGACTACGGTATGCGCCGCTGCGAGAGGATAGGGTTAAAGGCAAAAAACGAGTGGCCCGTCGGGAGAAAAAAACCGTTAAAAAAACAGTTCCGACGGAAACAGAAGCCGCACCCGCCCGCCGTCCATCAGATCTGGCAAAGGCTATCTTAAAGACCAGGGGCTTTGTCAAGCGGACCATACGATTATTACAAACCCTGATCGGTGCCATACGCCTGCGTACCTTACAGATGAAAGGTCGTATCGGATTAAACGACCCATACGATACCGGCCGGCTCTGGGGTCTGTTCTCCGCCCTGACCGGTATCATCCACATGAAACAACAGGTCCTGATCCAGTTTGAACCTGACTTTAACCACCCGGCCTTCGAAATCGACGGCCACGGCATCATACGAATCATCCCCCTTCAGATGATAGCCATCACCACTCTGTTTCTCATTTCCCCTCCCGCTCTCCGAGCCGCCTGGACGGCCATTAAATGGAGCAGGCGGAGAAAAGAGCGTTAGATAAATTGGTTGATTGTCTGATTGAATGAGCTTGATCTTTACAATCAACCAATCAGACAATCAACCAATCAGACAATCACCATTCCCGGAGCTTTCATGTCTAAACAACCCAACCCCCCCCTTCGCAGCACCCACTGGTTCAGCCCTGACGATCACAAAGTCGGTTTTATCCATCGAAGCTGGATGAAAAATCAGGGACTTCCGGATCATCTTTTTGACGGGCGCCCAGTCATTGGCATCTGCAATACCTGGTCGGAACTGACGCCTTGCAATGCCCATTTTCGAGTCATAGCAGAACGCGTTAAACGCGGCGTCTACGAGGCCGGTGGGCTGCCGGTGGAATTTCCGGTAATGTCGCTCGGGGAGACGCTGATGCGGCCGACGACGATGCTGTTCCGAAATCTGGTCAGCATGGATGTGGAAGAGACCATCCGGGCGAATCCGGTGGATGGTGTGATCCTGCTCGTCGGGTGCGACAAGACCACGCCGGCTCTGCTTCTGGGTGCGGCGAGTTGCGACCTGCCGACCATCGCGGTCTCGGGCGGTCCGATGCTCAACGGCAAGTTCAAAGGACAGGATATCGGATCGGGGACGGACGTCTACAAATTCAGCGAAGAGATGCGCGCCGGAACCATGAGCGTCGGTGAGTTCCTCGAAGCGGAATCCTGCATGAACCGGTCCGCCGGTCATTGCATGACGATGGGTACCGCCTCGACCATGGCCTGCGTCGTCGAATCCCTGGGCATCGGCATGCCGGGCAACGCGGCCATACCAGCGGTCGATGCCAGGCGCAATGTGCTCGCTCATATGGCCGGCAAGCGCATCGTGGAGGCGGTTCGGGAAGACCTGACCATGTCGAAGATCCTGACGCGTAAGGCCTTTGAGAATGCCGTTCGTATCGTAGGCGCCATCGGCGGTTCGACCAATGCCGTTGTCCATCTGCTGGCCCTGGCCGGCCGTCTCGGGGTGGATTTTAGCCTCGACGATTGGGACCGGCTCGGTTACGACATGCCCTGCCTGGTCAATCTGATGCCTTCAGGCAAATATCTGATGGAAGATTTTTACTATGCCGGCGGCCTGCCCGCGGTGATCCGTGAGCTGGGCGACTTGATCCACCAGGATGCCCTCACCGTGAACGGGAAAACAATCGGAGAAAATAGTGCAGAGGCCGAATGTCACAACCGGGAAGTCATCCACACCCTCGATAATCCACTGACCGAACGCGGCGGTCTGGCCGTCCTGCGCGGCAATCTGTGCCCGGATGGCGCCATTATCAAACCGTCCGCCGCCTCGCCCGATTTGATGGTCCACCGGGGCCGCGCGGTCGTCTTCGAGAGCATCGAGGATTTACACATACGCATCGAAGATCCGGATCTGGATATCGATGCGACCTGCATAATGGTCCTCAAAAACTGTGGTCCTAAAGGCTATCCCGGCATGGCCGAAGTCGGCAATATGCCGCTGCCGCCGAAGGTGTTGAAGCAGGGCATCACCGATATGGTCCGCATTTCTGATGCGCGGATGAGCGGCACGGCCTACGGCACCGTCGTCCTGCACACCGCCCCGGAAGCCGCTGCCGGCGGCACACTGGCGCTGGTTCAGAACGGGGATATGATCGAACTCAACGTCCCGGAACGCCGCCTGCATCTCGATGTGTCGGACGAAGAACTGGCACGCCGACGCGCCCTATGGACGCCGCCCGAACCGCCTATGGACCGGGGTTACTGCCGGCTGTACGTCGACCATGTCCTGCAGGCCGACCAGGGCGTAGACTTCGACTTCCTGGTTGGAAAAAGCGGCGCGACCGTCGCCCGGAATGCACATTGACACTTCACGTCAATAAGGTGGTAACCCATGCAAATAGACGACGTCAAATCCGCACTCAGCGGACCTGTCGCCTCTGTTTATGCGACGTTCCATGAAGATGGAACGCTGGATGATCAGGGAACCCGCAATCTGCTGGATGCCGCCATAGAAGCCGGATCGAAGACGGTGTTGATGACCTACGGCAACACCCTGTATTCTCTACTCACCGATCAGGAGATGGCCGACTTCACGAAGAAGGTGGCCGAACATACAGCCGGCCGGGCTATGGTGGTAGCGGCGGACCGCATCTGGTGGACGGGGAAGGCGGTAGATTTCGCACAGTACTGTACCGCCGTGGGAGTAGATATGCTCATGGTCCTGCCGCCCTCCTGGGGCGGATCGCTCACCGCCGATTCACTGGTATATCACTACGCTGCCGTAGCAGAACATATCCCCGTCATGATGGTCACCAACCTCTTCGCAGATAACCGCGCACTTGGGATGGAAGTCATCAGACGGCTTTTAGATGAGGTGCCCGGCGTTATGGCCGTGAAAGATGATCTCTGCGGTACGTTCGGCCAGGAACTGAGCCTGACGGCATATGAGAAATGGGGCATCCTGTCCGGCGGACGCAAGCAGAACCACCTCGACGTATGGGCTTACGGATGCGACGGCTATCTCTCGTCCTTTCTCCTGTTCAAACCGGCGTGGTCACACACCTACTGGAATGCGATACAACAGAACGACATCGCAACGGCAACCGGCATCATTCGTGACTACGAGCTGCCCTACTTTGATCTGATCCGCTCTCTGCCGGGCGGATTCGATGCGGCAAAACACGCCACCTTTGAGCTGTTCGGCCTGGCCAAACGCTGGCGCCGCCCTCCCTACGCCAGCCTGTCCGACGCCGATATGGAGCGGGTGAAGGCTTTTTTTACGGACATAGGCGACAAGTAATTATAGTACAGCGACTTAAAATAGAATCTATTGCAGCCTATTTTGTTATTCGTATCTTAATAGTAACCGTAGGAACTCGGCAACCGAAAGATTTGGTGATCATTGATGGCGGTTCACTCATGGATATCGGTACTGGCGAATATCGGTTGAAGCAATTGTCCAGCGGTAATCCACGACAACCCTTGCGGACGTCTATGCTGTAATTGCCTATTACTTGCATCACCGGGAAACTATCGAAGTGTATCTTGAAGAACGGGAACAGCACGCAGGAGAAATTCAACAACAGGTTGAGGACCGGCAAGGTGATCTCGGGGATCTTCGCCGCCGATTGCTTGCGCAACAGTCCATATGAGGATGGCCTGTGGTGCGCTTATTGAGCGATGAGTACTTCAACGGCGACATCGTCCGAGGCATGTTGCTTCGCCGACCGGATTTGGATCTGATTCGCGTTCAGGACGTTGGTCTGGAGACGGCAGAGGACCCTGGAATTCTGTCCTGGGCGGCTGAGAATGGTTTGTAATGGCCCAGCCGTTGGAAATGACACCGACGATTACATTGATACAGACCTGGGCGGCGATGAGGAAACTATAGAGGAATCCAGTTTCAAAATGGTTATATTGCTGTATGAACAACAACGGTCAGGTCATTCAATTTAGGGAGATATATAATGACTCAATCATTACCGAGCGAAGAGATGCTCAAACAAGCTATCAAAGAGGCGCTGGCAGAGACTTTGCAAGAACAGCGTGATTTATTTTTCACGATATCTTTGCTGAAGTCCATGAAGATGTAGCATTGGGGAAGCCATCCGGGAGGGGCAACAAACGGATATCGTCAATCGGGAGGAAATCGATCGTATCTCTAAGGAGGCCGAATGACGGTTCGTTTTCGCACCAGCTTTGCACGTGATCTCAAAACAATTAAAGATAAAGGTATTCTGCATCGTGTTCAGCAGGCTATAACTAAGGTGGAAGCAACGACGAGTCTACAAGAGATTACAGGATTAACAAAGTTGAGTGGTAGCCGACATTATTATCGTATTGGTCTGGCAGTTGTAGGCGATGTTGTCGAATTTTTACGGTGTCTACACCGCCGTGATATTTACAGGTACTTTC
>CAJXCW010000200.1 GCA_913051705.1 uncultured bacterium | reverse complement strand
GAACGGCTGCAAAAGGCGCTCTCTGCGTTGTGCTGCATCGCCATTTCATAGAAATCCCTGCGTCGCGCGCCTTGATATCGTCTTTTTCGCTCGTTCTTTGGTCAACGGAGCAACTTCCCGTACACCCTCTAAGGTTATTTTGCATATTCGACAGCACGAGTTTCCCTGATGACCGTGACTTTAATCTGTCCAGGGTATTCCATCTCGACTTGAATCTTCCTGGCGATATCGGTGGCCAGTTGAACGGCGCGTAGATCATCAACCTGCTCATGATCTATGATTACCCGCACTTCCTGGCCGGCTTTGACCACATACGCTTTGGATACCCCTTCAAACGATTCGACCAGTTGTTCCAAGTTCCTGAGCCGATGAATAAACTTTTCCAGAGGTTCCCTTGAGGCGCCGGGTCTGGAAACAGACAGGACGTCTGCTGCTCTTATAAGGGCCGTAATCGGGTTGGCTGTATCCAGATTATCGTGATGTATACCGATACATTCTAATACTTCGGGCGGTTCTCCATATTTTTCGGCCAGTTCACGTCCCAGTTCCGTATGTGTTCCGTCCGGGCCGCTATCAGCGGCTTTACCGATATCATGGAGTAGACCACAACGTTTGGCCAGGAGAACGTCCATTTCCAGTTCTTCCGCCATCAGGCCGGCCAGTTCCGCGACTTCACGACTATGATGCAGCGCATTCTGGCCGCATGTCATACGATATTTTAGCCGGCCAAGCAGGGTAGCCAGTTCTGGACGAACCCCGTGGATACCCAATTCGAATAACATCTGGTTTCCCGTCTCCAGAATCAGATCTTCCATTTCCTCCTGTGCCTTGGATACGACCTGTTCGATGAAGCCCGGGTGAATACGGCCATCATGGATTAATTTTTCCAGTGAGATTTTAGCGATTTCACGTCGGGTGGGGTCAAAACCGGATAAGACAACCGCTCTGGGGGTATCGTCAACAATCACATCAATCCCTGTCGCCATTTCAAAAGCACGAATGTTGCGGCCTTCCCGGCCGATGATACGCCCTTTCATCTCATCGTCCGGCAGAGCAACGACAGAGACGGTGGATTCCACGACATGATCCAGAGCAAACCTCTGAATGGCCTGGGATATAATTTCTCTAGCCTCGTACTCTGCATTCTGTCTGGCTTCTTCAAGGATATTACGCGCTTGCTGTGCAGCCTCTTCACAAATCCGACTCTCGACATTTTGCAGCAACATCTGTTTGGCTTCGTCCGCCGTCATACCTGCCAAATGTTCCAACTGATCGTCTTGTTGCTTGATGAGTTGTTCTAATCTTTCGTTTTTTTCCGATAGCGCTGTTTCCTGCGCACGAATCAATTGCTCTTGCTTTTGAATTTCTCGTTCCCGTTTGGCAACGTAGTCCGCCTTACGATCCAGATTTTGTTCTTTAGAAACATTCCGTTTTTCGGTACGTTGGAATTCCTGACGAAGGGTGTTACTCTCACGATCAAAATCCGCTTTAGCTCGATACAATTCGTCCTGCATCTCTATTTCTGCTGTCTTTTTTATTGTCTCTGCTTGGTCTGCCGCCTCTGTTAAGATGCTCTCTGCCAACCGCTCCGCGTTATCAACCTTTCTCTGTTCGACACGCTTTCGGATAAACCAACCGACGAGAAACATAATCAGGGCAACGCCAGCAACGATACTGATTGTTACATCCATGATGGCAGCCACCTTCTATGAGTATATGCTTGAAGTCCATCATACCCCGCTCCCGGTCGATTTCGTATTCAATTTCATCATACGATCTATTCCTTATGGTACGACACTTGGGAAGCAGGGTGATCCAGAACCTGGTCCACACGTTGGATCAAAGCTTTGATTTTATCATCCAGCCTGGATAGCGATTTTTCTTGCTCATCCCGTCCTTCCCGTTCCTTATGTAACTCATCGGCAATCGTGACAGCCGTCAGAATTGCAACACTCGCAAGGGATCGTGTAGCAGTGCTGCCAGGAATTTCACGCATACGCCGGTCAACGTACGCGGCTATTTTCTGAATATAATCAGGATCTTCTTCTGCATGGATGGGATACTCCGTGTCAAAAATATGGACCCGAACCGTATTTTTCTCCTGGCTCATATACGATCACCTGGATAAACTAGCACCCTTCGGATGCTAGTGGATGTTATAGACGGCTGGAACGGGATACGTTTCACTGCACCACATCAAGACGCGAAAGCATGGATTCCACGCGGGTCTTGATGTCATCTTGTTTGTTGCGCAATTCTCCATTCTCACGTTCCAATTCTTCCAACCGTTCTTGCTTGGAAGGCATTTGTTCAAAACTTTGACGCATTTCCTGCATCTGGGTTTCCAACTGCTGATTTTTATCCTTCAACTGCGAGTTCTCATCTTTCAAACGCTGAATCAGATCGATCATCGTCTCGATGCGATCGTGCAACTGATCCAAGGTTTGGATTTGCATAAATAACCTCCGGTAACTTCAAAATATAACATGCAAAAAACAGCATGTAGTCGTGGATAGCAGACGTATGAAAAATCAATAGTAGAAGATGATAGTGAATGAATCTATCGCCTTACTATACTTCTTACGAGCGAAGCTCCGCCTGATATTGTTTCATCAGACGATGGAGCACCTGGTCTTGAAGAGAGGAGACCTCGTTGTCCGTCAAAGTCTGTTCGTCGGAGCGAAACCGCAGGGCATAAGCCATGCTTTTCTTTCCAGCGGCGACCTGCTCACCGCGATAAATGTCGAACAGATCAACGGATTCAAGCAACTCACCACAACAGGCTTGAATCTCTGAGACAATCATCTGATGTGTTACATCTTCTGTAACCACCACAGCAAGATCTCTCTCAACAGCCGGGTATTTCGGCCGGACCTGGTACGTATTCCGGCTCGGCGTTGTGTTAAAAAGAACGGTGCAATCAAGTCGACACATCCACACAGGTTCTCGAATATCATAATGATCCAGAACCTTCTGCGATATAGCGCCACAGACACCAATAGGTGTCTTGTCCGCTAATAATGTACCGGATTGATTCGTATCGAATAACGTCCCTGCATCATCATACGGTACGGTTTCAACCTTGTCAAGAGCGAACCGGTCGAGCACCACCTCAGCCATTCCCTTGATGTCGAAAAAATCAAGCCCTTCTGACGCCACATCCCAATGTGGATCGTTACGTTTGCCTGTCACCATCATGCATACATGGACCGGTTCATCCGGCAGACCTTTCTGTTTATCCCAGAACACCCGACCTACTTCAAAGATACGTATATTCTGCACTTTTCTGTTACTGTTCCACTGTACGACACTTAACATCGAGGCAGCCAGGCTTGTACGCATGGCCGAAAGATCCGGACTTAACGGATTATCAAGCATAACAGACCGGCGCACTGGTTCAATGAGTGTATTCTTATCAGGATGCACAAAACTGTGGGTGACGACCTCAATAAATCCGTAGCCGACCAGCGTATCTCTCAGCCGGCGTTGGACATCCATCTCCCAGCATTTCTGTCTGTCTCGTTGTACATGGGAGGCATCCGAGTTTTCATCCAGAGCAGGGAGGGTAGGGCGGGACACCACCGGCTCTATTTTATCGTAACCGTACATACGGGCGATTTCTTCGATCAAATCCACTTCACGCGATATGTCTCTTCGAAAAGAGGGGCAACGCACTTCAAGGGCCACATCTACCCAAATGTCAAATCCGAGGGCTTCGAGAAAATCTTTGATTTCATCCTGATGGATGGCCGTACCTAGTATCTGGTTGACTCGATCTGTTCGTAGTTTGATGGGTTTAACCGGGGATGCCGGCGTGCGTACATCTATCATGCCGGTCGCGATGATCCCCCCCCCCAATTCTGCGATAAGCTGTGCAGCGCGGCTTACCGCATAGCCCTGAAGCTCCGGGTCCATAACACGTTCGAAACGCCGTGAGGCGTCCGTTTGCAGTTGAAGCAGCTTTGAACCACGGCGAACGCGCACCGCATCGAAACAGGCGCCTTCCAGAAATATATTGGTGGTCTGGTCGGTGATTTCGGTATTCTGTCCGCCCATGACGCCGGCCACACCGATGCTGCGCTCATGGTCGGTAATCATAAGGATCTTGCTGTTGAGTGTCCTGGCCTGGTCATCTAATGTCGTAAACGGTTCGTCTTCTTCGGCCCGGCGGACGATAATACCATGGCCGGCCAACGTGTCCAGATCGTAAGCATGTAAAGGTTGACCAAGCTCGAGCATGACATAGTTCGTCACGTCTACTATGTTGTTGATCGATCGAAGACCGGCTGCTTCAAGACGCTGCGTCATCCAGGCGGGTGAAGGGGCATTTTTAACCCCTTTGATGACACGGCCTACAAAACGCGGACAATCGTCGGGGGTGTTTACCACGACAGAAGCTTCTTCATCAATCGGCGGTCCGCTCTCCTGCACCCTACCTGAAGGCATTCTGAGCTCACCACGCGTTATAGCTGTAATTTCACGCGCTATGCCTGTAATGGCGAGACAATCGGGGCGATTGGCGCCGACATCGACGCTAAGCACTGTTTCCGGGTCTCCCAGTACGGTCTTCAACGGTTGCCCCACCGGCGTATCGTGATCAAGAATCATAATACCGTCTTGCTCATCGGACAAATTCAGTTCCGCTTCCGAACAGATCATGCCATTGGACTCGATACCACGAATTCTGGCCTTTTTGATCTTCATCCCCCCGGGCAGCCTGGCGCCCACCAGCGCTACGGGCACACGCTGACCTGCCGCCACATTCGGCGCCCCACAAACGATCTCCAGCGTTTCCGACCCTATGTCAACCGTACACAGCGACAATCGGTCTGCATTGGGGTGCCTTTCCGCTGTCACGACAGAGCCGATGACCATGTTTTCATACTCACCGCCTATAACGTCAACCGCATCTATCTCCAGGCCGGCAAGAGTCAGCCGCTCCGTTAATTCCTCTACTGGCCAGGGGATATGGCAATATTCCCGCAGCCAGGATAACGGGACTTTAATAACCATAGTGGAATAGAACTCCTCATGGAATACAGCAAGTGGACAGGTGGGCATATCAAAATAATTGCCTACCTGCCCACCGGCCTACTTGCCGCTCTTCACTGTCCTAACAATCTCAAGTCGTTTTCCAGGAACATATGTATACTGTCGATTCCGTATTTAAACATGGCCAGTCGATCTAATCCCATACCGAAGGCGTAACCGGTATATACTTCCGGGTCATAATCTACAAATCCAAAAACGGCTGGATCGACCATCCCTGCGCCCGATATCTCCAACCAGCCGGTGTTTTTACAAATTTTACATCCGCGGCTGCTGCAGGCCACACAAGAGAAATCGTATTGTACGCTGGGTTCGGTAAACGGAAAAAAATCCGGACTGAAGCGAACCTGTACGTTCTTTCCAAAGAGACGACGGGCAAAGTAGGTCATATCCCCTTTTAAATGTGCCATGGTCACGCCTTTATCGACATATAACCCCTCACATTGATGAAAGGTAAACGCGTGGGACGCATCGGGGTTTTCATGACGATACGTGCGACCCGGTGCGATAACCCGCACTGGCGGCTGCTGTTTTTCCATCGTACGAATTTGAACGGGTGAGGTGTGCGTCCTCAGTACGATGGCGTCCCCGATATGGAAGGTATCCTGTGTATCACGCGCCGGATGATCTGAAGGGAAGTTGAGCGCCTCAAAATTGTAGTAGTCCAGTTCTACTTCCGGTCCATCCACCACGCCGAAACCCATCTCATGAAAGATTTCGGTCACCTCTTCACGGATTAAAGTCAGCGGATGTTTCTGGCCGAGCGGCGGTCGACGTCCGGGCAACGTGTAGTCTATTGAGGCCTTTGCGCTTTTCCCGAGGGGCGCAAGAGCCTCTCGACGTGCCTTTAACGACTCTGTGATGGCCTGCTTGGCCTTGTTTACCTGCTGACCTATACGAGGTCGGTCTTGAGGGGCAGCTTGTCCTACAGAACGCAAAACCTGGGTCAACAGGCCGTTTTTCCCCATATATTTGACACGGATTTCTTCCAGCGTCCCGGCATCTGCCGTCTGATTAATTTCTTCCAGCGCGTTTTGCTCAATGGTTTCTGCTCGTTCTATCATAAAACCAGTTCCTTCAGCCCCATAAATAACGAAACGGAAAGCATTCATGAAACTTAAGGGCGTACCTATCCAATCAAGCAGGAATAGATACCGGCCCTGACCTATGCTCAGCATGGTGAAGACCGGTTACACCGAAGTTTCTGCTTTCCGCGGCGTAAAACGTGTTATGACGATGGTGACTTCACTGTTTCGGCGACTGCGGCAAAAGCCGTCGGGTCGTTTATGGCGAGTTCTGCAAGTGCTTTTCGATCTATCTCTATATTGGCCAATTTCATCCCATGAATAAGCTTGCCATAGGTCAGTCCGTTCAGCCGGGCGGCTGCGTTAATACGGGTAATCCACAACCGGCGGAAATCCCGTCTACGTTGACGCCGATCCCTGTAGGCATAAGCTAAGCTTCTGTTGACGGCTTCCTGCGCCGTTCTGAAGAGGCGATTTCTTCGCCCCCAGAACCCCCGGGCCAATTTAATTATCTTTTTGCGCCGTCTGCGTGAAGCAACGGCATTTGTTGCGCGTGGCATGTTTTGTTTCCTCTTGTTCGGTTATTTGCTGCCTTGCCGCTATCGGCAAGGGACTTCATCACTAATACGGCATCATGCGTTTCAGCCGCGGCGTATCCGCTTTGCTGACCATGGTGGTGCCACGAAGGCCTCGTCTGCGCTTACCGGATTTGCTTAATTTCAAATGCGTGGCATGCGAATGACCGCGTTTAAATTTACCGGAGGCCGTTTTCTTAAATCGCTTGGCCGCGGCCTTTAAAGTCTTAATCTTCGGCATTTTCAACTCCTCAATAATTTATTTCGGCATTAAAACCATGGACATACTTCGTCCTTCCAGCCTGGGCCTTTGCTCAATGGCCCCTGCATCTTCCAACAGTTCAGCCATCAAGTCCAGCTTTTGCTGTCCCAGTTCTATATGCGCCATCTCACGACCCCGATATCGTACGACCACTTTAACCTTATTTCCTTGCTTCAAAAATCCACGGGCCTGGTCGGCCCTGTATTCGAGGTCATGATCGCTGATCTTGGGCGTTTTGAATCGTATTTCCTTAAGCTGCGTCACATGCTGCTTTTTACGTGATTCTTTTATCCGTTTACTCTGTTCGTATTTATACTTGCCAAAATCCATAATTTTACAGACCGGCGGTCGGGCATCCGGCGACACTTCCACCAGGTCGAGATCTGCCTCTTCAGCCACACGTAAGGCTTCCTTGGTCTCCATAATACCCATCTGATTACCATCTGAGATTACGCGCACCTGTGGCACACGAATTTGATTGTTGATTCTGGCTGGTTTCTTTTGAATGAGTAATCACCTCCCGGTCCATAAGGCCGATGGCTTAGTTTGTAGACATTCCTTGCTTGACATCCGCTTCTATACTTTGAATAAATTCGTTTACCGTCATGCTTCCCAGATCACCCTGTCCATGCCGCCGGACAGATACCCCTCCTGATTCCATCTCCCGGGCGCCAACTACAGCCATAAAAGGGATTTTCATTGTTTCGGCTTCCCGGATTTTATAGCCGACTTTTTCATTACGAACATCTGTTTCGACTCGATATCCGGCCTGAGACAGCTGTTCGGCTATCTGATTCACGTAATCGGTTTGATGTTCCGATATCCCAATCACGATGACCTGAACCGGTGCCAACCATGTTGGAAAAGCACCTGCACAATGCTCGATATAAACGCCGAGAAACCGTTCCAGGCTGCCGAGCATAGCGCGATGGATCATTGCCGGTCGTGCGGGCTTACCGGATTCCGTAATATATTCCAACTTGAACTGCTCGGGCATGTTGAAGTCCAGTTGACAGGTTCCCAACTGCCAAGGTCGCTTCAGGGCATCATTGACAATATAGTCGACTTTAGGGCCATAGAAAGCGCCTTCACCCGGGACCACTGTATATTCAATCTCCAGCTCATGGAGCACATTGGTCAGTGTTTCTTCCGCCCGATCCCATATCTCATCCGTTCCGGCACGGTGGTCCGGCCGGGTGGACAACAAAATATCTATATCATCAAATCCAAGCATGGTATAGGTGTCTTTCAGCATCTTCATGAAATTTTGAATCTCATCCTGTATTTGATCCGGACGACAGAAGATGTGCGCATCATCCTGAGAAAATGAGCGTACCCGCGTCAATCCAGCCGTCACGCCGGACCGCTCATGTCGATGCAAACGAGCAAAATCCGCGTACCGAACCGGCAGATCACGATAAGAATGATGATTAGCCGCATACATCAGGCAATGACTCGGACAGTTCATTGCTTTGGGCGCATATTCCCGGTCATCGGCGTCGATATGAAACATCTCATCCCAGAAGTGATCGTAATGTCCGGAAATTTTCCACAAACCAGCTTCATAGATCAGCGGCGTAATGACCTCTTCATACCCGTATTCTTTATACAGACCCCGGACATAATCAATCAGTGTGTTGTACAGTCTGGCGCCTTTCGGAAAAAAGAAGGGCGATGCCGGCGCGAACGGGTGAAACATAAATAGACCAAGCTGCTGCCCAAGCTTACGATGATCCCGGCGTTCTGCTTCCGCCCGGCGTTCCAGAAAGGCCTCAATTTCTTTCTTCTGCGGATAAGACACACCGTATATCCGCTGAAGCATCTGATTCTTTTCATCCCCTCGCCAGTATGCACCGGCGATATTCAATAATTTGAACGCCTTGATCTTTCCGGTTGATGGAAGATGAGGCCCACGACACAGATCTACAAAATCACCCTGCTCATAGATACTGATCGTCTCGTCCGGGCCAAGATCATCGATCATTTCGACTTTATATTTCTCACCGACTTCCGTGAATAAGTTCCTGGCCTCTTCCCTGTGAATTTCACGGCGTGATATCGGCAAATCAGCACGCGCCAACTCGGTCATCCGAGCTTCGATTCGCTCCATGTCTTCTGCAGTGAACGGATCCGGTTTATCGAAGTCGTAATAAAATCCCTCGTTGATCGGCGGGCCGATGGTCAACTGCGTTTCGGGAAACAGATCTTTAATCGCCTGCGCCATCAGATGAGTCGTGCTATGCCAGTAGACCTCACGGCCTTCGGGATTGTTGAAGGTCAAGACCTCGAGTGCAGCATCTTTATCCAGGCTATGCGCCAGATCCACCTGCTGCCCATCGATTTTTGCTGCCAGCGCCGCCCTGGCCAGGCCGGGACCAATTTGCTTTACAACATCCATTACCGTCGAGCCAACAGAGGCCTTCAACTGCTTTCCGTCCGGGAGCGTAACCCGAATATCACTCACCCAAATAACTCCTCATGTACAGGTCTGAAATCTGAAAAACAATCTTTGAAAATAATAAAAAGATCTATGCTTGTCAATATAATTCCACTGATTTACAACCTGCTTGAGCTGTGTATTGACAGGGATTTAAAATAAACACGCCGCAGTATGAACACCGCGGCGTGTTTGAAAATACGCCCGGCAGGGATGCCACCGGGCAGATACAAATGGTCATTTACCTCTTAACTTGTACCGCTTACTTGAGCAGGAGCATCTTCTTCGAAGTGGTGAAGGTGTTCTTGTCATCGCCATTCACCACGATCCGGTAGAAATACACCCCGCTGGCCACAGACTGATTTGACTGATTAAGCCCGTTCCAGGTCACCGTGTGGAAGCCCGCCTGCTGACGGCTCTCGACCAAGGTCACCACCTGCTGACCGAGCAGGTTGTACACCATAAGCTGCACCTGACCTGCCACCGCCAGTTCATAGCGGATAGAGGTCACCGGATTAAACGGATTCGGGAAGTTCTGATCCAGGGTAAAACTATTAGGCGGCGACACTTTTACTGTGATCGGGCCGAAGCGCTGCGACGCCTCATCCTGATTTATCGCCTCCACCTGATAGTAGTAGGTCACATTGATCGTCACATCACGATCCTGGAACACATACTCGGCCTCGGTGGCAGCGATCAGCGCATCGCCTGAGATCAGTTCGAACGGGCCACCCGGATTCAAACTCCGGTATACGTGGAACCCTCTAAGCCCCAGGTTAGAGTACGTCTGCCAACCGATGTCCACGATGCCTCTATCGCTCTCGGCGGTGAACCCGGCCAGTTGCACGGCCGTCGGTTTGGAAGCTGAAGTCGTGAACGTCTTGGTCGCAGACCACGGTCCATCGGTCACGCCGTCATTAGCCCGTGCGCGCCAGTGATAGGTCGTGGCGTCCAGAAGCACGATGCCGTCGGTCAGCGTCGGATCGGTTATCTGCCAGTGCGTCGGATTGGTGCTTGTCCCCTCGGTGATCCCTGATATCGAGGTCACCAGATTGGTCAGACCCGCATCGGTGTATACTGTAAACGTGTAGATCGGGGTGGCTCTGCCGTCCACCGGCGTGACATTGCCCACCACCAGGATCGGTTTGAGCGAGACGGTGGTGACTTCGACGCCGCCCTCGAAGGTGCCCAGGTTCGGCGGCGCAGATGGCGCAAGGGTCAGGGCAGGGGTGGCTGTGCTCGTCGGATTTGCGGTAGACTCATTGCCGGTCTGGTCGATTGCCCGCACCTCGAAGGTGACGAGCGTGCCGTTGGTCAGGCCCGTAGCCGTGTAGGTGTTCTCCGTGACGTTGGAGGCCACCTGGCTGCTGTCTTTGAACACGTTGTATCCCGCCAGATCGGTGGCACTCACCGCAGTCCAGTCGAGTTTGACCTCGGCATTGCCGGCCGCAGCCGTCAGGCCTGTCGGCGCAGACGGCGCCGTGACATCCGGACCGGCTTCGGTGGTCACGACGGTCCCGGAGCTGGTCCCCAGGTTACCGCTGTTGTCTTCACCCTG
>CAJXCW010000199.1 GCA_913051705.1 uncultured bacterium | reverse complement strand
ACTCAGTCATCTGCCCGAAAAGCTCGAGACCTTATTGGGTGACGGGCAAAGATGGGACAGTACATTTCGGTATCATCTCATTCGTGATCCGGATCACCCCTATCAAAATCTGAAACATATATTGCTGCCGGACACACCGATCCTGCTCGCGCACGGCGACCGCCTTCCGGAATGTCATATCCTATCTGATCAAAATGATTTCGTATTGTTCTGCCATACGCCAAAGCCGAACGGCACAAAAAATATGGACCGGTTGGGCCCGGTTAACACCCTCTAATTATGCCACTCTTCCTGGCAATATGGATGAGGGCATCTGGATATCGCGTAATGTCAATCTCCACCCGACGGCTTGCTTAACTCCTCCCTTGTTTATAGGAGAGAATTCCCGGATTGGCCCCGGTGTCCAGCTTGGTCCGAATGCCATCGTCTCCCATGACGGCATTCTGGACAGCCAATGCAGGGCGGAAAATGCCCTTATTTTTCGGGGCAGCTATATCGGTGAATCGCTGGAATTGGATGGGGTTATTGTAGACCGAAACCGGCTTATCAATGTACGGGTCCGGGCGACGGTATCTATGGCTGATAACTTTATCCTGGGAAGCCTGTCGGATGGTCAGATGAAACACTGGACCAGGCGAAAGCTAGCTCAGCTTATCGCCGTTATCCTGATACTAGGGACCTGGCCGATTCTGCTGCTGACGGCGTTCTGTCTAAAAGTAACGCGACGAGGCCCTGTATTATACAAAACCGAAGCCGTTATACTTCCTGCGGCATCACAAGCGGGGGGAATGGCGCACGTTTGTATTCTGGCCTTTCCGCTCTGAATCGCCGACATCCTATCTGGCCCGACCTCGACTGTTCAGAGGTCTTCGACATTTTTTGTTATTTTTTCTACCTGCCTTGCTCAATATTGCGTAAGGGCCCTTACGCAATATTGATGGATGTTCAGATGCCGGTTATGGATGGGTTTGAAGCCTGCAAGGCTATTCGTCAGTGGCAAAAAGAAGAAGAAAAGAAACAAATTCCTATTATTGCGTTGACAGCGCATGCTATGGAAGGGTATCGTGACACCTGTCTACAACATGGAATGAATGACTACATGACCAAACCAATACGCCGTAAGGACCTGCTTGCACGCGTTGAAAGATGGATAGGGTGGGCGATGTAGTAATTTTGTGATCGGTGATCGGCGATGGTATGTGTCGTTGCGGGTATCCTACGGATGCACTGCGATCCCTTCGGGGTTCAGACACGATGCGATCCGTGGAAGCCACTTGAGGAGGCTTCGAGCGGTTCGAGGTTGACTGATTGACTTTTGTCTTTTCAATCACCCAATCAACATTTCCTTAACTGATAGAGTGATATTTGAGAGGGTCTCATGGGAATATTGATTGCTGATGATGATCAGGATATTCAGCATTTGTTGGGCCGAATTCTCAAAAGTTGGGGACACGATGTGACGACGGCCAACAATGGTCAAGAGGCGCTGGACATTCTGAAAAAAGCCCCCATCAGTTTTGTAATCAGTGACTGGATGATGCCGAAGATGGATGGGCTGGAATTGTGTCGGCATATTCGTTCTTCTGATTTTGGCCGATACATCTACATCATTCTTTTAACTGCGCGTGATGCGAAAAATGATCTTATTCACGGTATGGAATCCGGTGCGGATGATTTTGTAGTAAAACCTTTTAACCGCGGTGAGCTTAAGGTCCGTATTCGCGCAGGCGAACGTATGGTGGCTCTAAAACGAGATCTGGTAGATGCAAATGATCCGATACAACACGCCTACGACCGTTTCAATAGAGATCTGGAAGCCGGCGCGCAGATGCAGCGAAGCTTATTACCTCCACCTGATTTTACCGTGCCCGGGGTCCCAACTATGAGATCTCAAGTCCTGCCAAGGTCCTTGAAGAATTGAATGAACGGTTTCAGGTCGATGATGAAACGATGCAATACTTCACCATGGTCTACGGTATGATTAACAGAACGGATGGCATGCTGCAGCTCGCGCCCGCCGGCCACCCGCCGGCTATCCATGTCCCTTGTAATGATAAAATTGTCAACTGGGCTCGCCCAGTTTCCCGGTTGGCCTGATGCCCGGGGTCGAATTTGATCTGGAGACGTCTCCATTTAAATCGCGTGACCGTTTGTTCCTTTATTCTGACGGGATTCCTGAATGTTTTAATCCCGACATGGAAGCCTATTCGCAGGACCGGTTATTAGCGCGTCTGGAAGCATGGCGTGAGTTTCCCTTGCCTGAACTGCTGGATCGTCTGGAAAAAGATCTTCGCACCTGGCATGGGCAGGATGATTTCAGCGATGACCTGACCTTGATGGCTATTGAGATGTAGTAAGGAATCGATAAATAGCTATAAGAGAGGGAGGACAGGTTCATGTCCGAGGACAGGTTCATCGTTCAAATTGATGTCGATTTAGAAGATCTGATACCTGATTTTCTGGATAACCGCTGTGAAGATATTCGATCGTTGACGGATGCGATAGGCCGTCAGGATTACGAGACGATCCAACGGATAGGCCACTCGATGAAAGGGTCTGGCCGCGGATACGGGTTTGATGACATTACGGATGTGGGGCGACATAGAAGAGGCGGCCAAGGCCCGGAACGTGGATGAGATTAAGCAGGGGATCGATACGTTATCGCATTATCTGTACCATATTGACATTGTGTATGAAGAGATGGATATTTGAAGGCAGCAAGTTTAAGGACATCCGTATGTCTTTCATTGTAGTTGTGGGCAGTTCAAATACGGATATGGTGATTACAGCCCCGCGGATTCCAGCGCCTGGGGAGACGATTCTCGGTGGTTCCTTTATGGTGGTACCGGGCGGCAAGGGTGCCAATCAGGCGGTGGCGGCGGCACGGCTTGGCGCTGCTGTCACGTTTGTTGCTCGTATCGGAACAGATCTATTCGGGGACGAGGCACTGAACCAGTATGCTGAAGACGGTATCAACACGCAATATATCGTGCGGGATTGCAAGGCGCCGTCGGGTATCGCCATGATCATGGTCGATGAAAAAGGAGAGAATGCGATTTCCGTCGCCTCGGGCGCCAATATGCATTTAACGCCGGCAGATGTAGACTGTGCCGCGTCTGTCATCACAACGGCGGATGTGGTTGTGCTTCAGCTTGAAGTCCCTTATGAAACCGTGCAGCATACGGCCGCCAAAGCGGGCCGGGCCGGTGTACCGGTCATTCTGGATCCTGCACCAGCCCGGAAATTGGGCGCCGAACTCCTGCAGCATGTAGACTATCTCACGCCGAATGAGGTGGAAGCGGAATTACTGACGGGTATACAGGTGATAGACGATACAACAGCCGATCAGGCGGCGCACCGTCTTCTGGATGCCGGCGTCGGAACGGTTATTATTACGCTGGGTCCACGCGGGGCCTGGTGGGCTACAGAAAAAGACAGCGGATTGATTCCAGCAGAAAAGGTCACCGCTGTCGACACGACGGGAGCAGGCGATGCGTTTAACGGGGGGCTGGCCGTAGCCATTGCTGAACAATGGACTCTGGAAAAAGCGATACGGTTTGCCGGATGTACAGGCGCGCTATCCGTCACTGAACTCGGCGCACAGTCGTCTCTGCCGGTCAAAGCAGCAGTAGAAGCATTGCTAAATTAGAAAGCGCAACTTGATGAAAAACAACATACAGGAGACAAGGATGAATATTTGCCGATGGATCGTACTGACAGTCATAGGTTTACTGGGGTTATTTATCTCACCTGGTTATGGCCAGGATCAACTTTCTATTCAAGGTTTTTTCCCGGATGAGGTTGAGCAGCAGTTTCAGTGGGAAGAAAAATTTCGCATGTCACCGCATCCGGATTCCTTACGAACATTCATGCGATGGATTACCGAAGAGCCGCACCACGCCGGTGGTCCTGGGAGTAAAAAGGTGGCGGAATATATCCTCGCCAAATTCCGTACATGGGGTCTGGATGCCAATATAGAAACATTCGAGGCACTGATGCCTATGCCTCTTGAGCGTAGCGTCGAGCTTATAGCACCCGAGGCCTATACGGCTATTCTGAAAGAGCCGGCCATTTTAGAAGACAAAGATTCATCTGATGAGGGTCAGCTTCCGACGTATAACGCGTATTCGGCTGATGGCGACGTGACGGGGCAACTGGTGTATGTCAATTACGGCGTCCCCGGAGACTATGACATACTCGATGAGTTGGGGATCGATGTGGCGGGTAAAATCGTAATCGTCCGGTATGGGGGAAGCTGGCGAGGGATCAAGCCACGTCTGGCAGCGGACAGGGGCGCGATCGGCTGTATTATCTATTCCGATCCGGCAGATGACGGGTATGGGAAAGGCGATATCCTCCCGGAGGGTGCCTACCGACCGTGGCAGGGTGTCCAGCGCGGCAGCACAATGGACATGCCTACCTACCCCGGAGACCCATTATCACCAGGCTGGGCGTCGGAACCCGGCGGTAAAAAATTGACGATGGCAGAAGCCAAGACCCTCGTTAAGATTCCGGTATTGCCCATTTCATACGGCGATGCGATGCCTCTCCTGAAGCATATACGAGGCCCTGTAGCGCCCGCATCATGGCGCGGTGGCTTGCCGATCACCTATCACATCGGCCCGGGACCCAGTACGGTGCGTGTGAATCTAATCTTCGACTGGAGCGTCCGCCCACTGTACAATGTTATCGCCCGTATCGAAGGCAGCATGTACCCCGATGAATGGATTATCTACGGTAATCATCATGACGCCTGGGTCAACGGGGCCTCTGATCCGACCAGTGGCAATGTGTCCCTGATGGAGACGGGCCGTGGTCTGGCCCAGCTATTAAAACAAGGCTGGCGTCCCAAACGCACGATCATTCTTGCCTCGTGGGACGCGGAAGAATGGGGGTTGATCGGCTCTACGGAATGGGCTGAAAAACATCAGGATGAGTTGAGAGAAAAAACCATCTGCTATATCAACTCGGACAGCAATGGGAAAGGCTGGCTTCGTATCGGTGGATCGCATACCCTTGAACGATTCATCACCGAAGTAGCCCGGGACATTAAAGACCCGAAAACCGGCCAGAGCGTGCTCGATGCGTTGAAAGAGCGGCTTATATCCCAGGCTGATGACGAAGAAGCCACGGAAAAAATTCGCATGCGGCCGACCGTCGCCATCAGCGCGCTGGGGTCCGGGTCCGATTACACCGTTTTTGTTGATTACCTGACCATCGCCAGCCTGAATCTGGGTTTCGGCGGCGCCGGCGGCGGCGGCGTCTATCATTCCGTTTATGATTCATTCGACTGGTACACCCGTTTCAGTGATACGACTTTCGAGTACGGACGGGCTTTGTCCCACACAACAGGTACCGTATTGATGCGCCTAGCCGGCGCGTCCATTCTGCCGTTTTCGTTCGTGGAATCGGCAGAGACAATCGGAACATATCTCGATGAAATCGAAGCGGACCACAAGAAGATCGAGGGGGCGACGAAACTGGATTTTCCCGGACTGCGGCATGCACTGGATACCTACCGGACCGCTGCAGATCAGTATGACAAAGCAATACAGACCGCGTTAAAGGGAAATTCCCGTGAGACATCGAATTTAAAACCCATTAATACCCTGTTGTACAAAACAGAACGGGCCTTCGGATACAACGAAGGATTACCGAAGCGGGATTGGTATAAACATCAGATTTATGCGCCCGGTCTGGACACCGGATACGGCGTGAAGACCATACCTGGCGTACGAGAAGGGATCGACCGCCGAAACTGGGATGAAACGCGCCGAATGGTGACGGTGGTTATCGGCGTACTTAATACAGTGGCGAAACAGGTTGAAGAGGCGACGGGGATGCTTAAGCAGGTGGGAGGTAAGTAGTAGGCAGTGCGGTAGGCAGTGCGGTAGGCAGTGCGGTAGGCAGTAAGCGGTAGGCGCGCTGTGTGCGTACGGAATAGATGGTAGCAGGGTACTTCATACACAGGGTAGAATGTGGTCCCGGTGGCTGTTTTTTACAGGAGATTCGACTATGTTCCGCCAGGATTATATTATGCGGATCATCAAGGTTTTTGTTAATGCCCTGGTCAAATTGATCCGGTTACGGCGCGAGCAGAATCATGAAGCGGCGCGGCAGATGATTGAGCAGACCTGGGAGGAAATTTTCGGGATGCCCACCTCATCGATTATGGCGTTATCCGAACGGACGTTATTGTCGATGCTTCTGAAACAGGATACGCAAACGATTGATACGGCTTTAATGGTCGCCTGGTTGTTTAAAGAAAACGGGGCCCTATCCATTGCAGAACAAAAAGAAAAAGAGGGTTTCTCTCTTTATCTTAAAGCGTTGAACTACTATCTGGAGATTGCAGTAGATCCTACTGTATCGGACGAAGGTTTTCGCTGGATTAATGAAGATATTATTGCTTCAAATCTTGTTACTGACCCGCATGATTCGATCGAAGAATTGATTGGGCTTCTGGAAGGACCTATTCTGCCTTTATCTACGATGACGCTGCTGTTCCGATATTATGAACGGTATGGCACATTCGCCAAAGCCGAAGATATGTTGTTTCATATGCTGAATGATTATCCGGAGGCGACGGACATTAAAACGTCAGGTCTGCAATTTTTCGAGCGACTCTTGACCAGGGAAGATGGCGTGCTTGAAACAGGTGGTTTGCCGCGTAATGAAGTAGAAGAAGGGCTGGAACAACTAAAGGCCAGCGTAAGAACGTGAGGGCAGGTAGTAAATGTCACACGTTACTTCAGGAATCGAGATTAAATAAGTGATGTCGTTTGAAGGCAGGTTGTCCGTGTCAAATTCCCATCCGTTCCTCATCGAGGCAGAGGAACTTTTATCTGACCATACATCCCATCTGATTATCGACGCCCGTTCTGAAGAACACTATGCCGCCGGTCATATTCCCGGTGCAATACACTTTTGTGCTTATGATCAATTTGTAAGAAGCACCAGCCCGATTGGATTAAGCCGTTTTCAGAGGTCGATGGCCGAAACGTACAGTAAGATTGGTGTTGACCCGTACAAGCCAGTCGTAGTCTATGAAGAAAAAACAGGGATGCGTGCCGCCCGTGATTGCTGGATGTTACAGTATATGGGCCATCCGAATGTACGCATTCTCCATGGGGGGGTGGAAGCATGGCGGCAAAAATATGGCGCTCTGGATACAGAGCCGATATCCCTCGATTCTACGATTTTCGACTGTATAGCAAGGGATGATATCATCATCAGCGCCGGGGATATTCTGGGACACCTCGCAACGCCTACAACAACGGTCCTTGATGTACGAACCTACGAGGAATATACCGGTAGCGGCGGCTCATCCTGCTGTCCCCGCCAGGGCCGGCTACCCGGCGCACATTGGCTGGAATGGACCAATCTACTGGGTGAGGACGGCCGGTTTAAAACCTCTGAAGACTTGCGGCGCATTCTACAAGAACATCATATTGCTACGGAGCATCCTGTTATTACGTATTGTCATCGCGGCGCACGTTCTGCTGTGGCCTATTATGCACTCAAGATGGCCGGCTGCCTTGAGGTACGTAATTATATCGGTTCGTGGCACGAATGGGCGATTCGAAATGATCTGCCGATAGAAAGCGGCAAGTGAGTCGCTTCGAATCGTATGTTTTTAATTGACGACAGGGTTGTTTTTGTATACATTGTGGCGCTACGAAAAGCGAATCGACGAAGCTACGAATCGACGAATCGCGGAGCAATAAAAATTGCCTAAGTCGGTTTACCCCCACGAACCCCGGAGGGCTCTCAGCGGCCCGAAGGGACTTGCAATAACGAACCTATCTTATATGACGGACACACTTACTATAGATACCCCAACCACGATGCCTGTTGCGCATGCCAAAGCGCTTTATGTGGAGACGTATGGATGTCAGATGAACAAAGCGGACTCAGAATTGATTGTGGGGCTGCTGCTTCGTGATGGGTACCGGCTTACAGACCAAGTCGAGCAAGCGGATGTGATTCTGGTCAACACCTGCGCCATACGGGAGAAAGCCGAGCAGCGCGTGCTGGGTCGGATGTCGGAATTAAATCGGCTGAAATCAATTAATCCAAACCTTATACTCGGCCTATGCGGTTGTATGTCTCAGCATCTCGGTGAGAAAATCATCGATAAAGCCCCATATATCGACCTTTTGGCCGGTCCGGACAGCTATCGGCGTCTACCGGCTATGCTTCAGGCGCTTGATACGAACCAGGAGCCGGCGCTGGATCTTTCCTGGGATCGGGTAGAGCATTATCTCGACATTGATCCGATCCGTGAAGCAGGTGTTAACGGCTGGGTGACGATCATGCGGGGTTGCGACAAGATGTGCTCTTTCTGTATTGTGCCGTTTGTGCGTGGTCGGGAGCGCAGTACGCCGCATCAGGAAATTTTGAGACAAATTGAACGATTAGGTGAAGAAGGGTATAAAGAGGTCACCCTGCTCGGGCAGACAGTCAACAAATATCAGGATGGGAAGGTAGATTTTGCGACCCTTTTGCAGCGGGCTGCAGAAATCGAGGGTATCGAACGTATCCGATTTACCTCGCCGCACCCCAGTCATTTTCCGGATCATCTGATCGATATCATGGCGGACTCGCCGAAGATCTGTCCGCATACCCATTTGCCGCTGCAATCCGGTTCAACCACCATGCTGGAACGCATGAAACGGGATTACACGGCCAAAACGTATTTAGACGTGGTGTATCGCCTCCGGAAGAAAATACCCCATATCGCTTTGACCACGGATATCATCGTCGGCTTCTGTGGCGAAACAGAGGAAGAGTATCAAGCCACCTATGAGATGATGCAAACGGTGCAATTTGATGCGGCCTTTATGTTCAAATATTCACCACGATCTGGTACAGCTGCCTATAAGCGTCTGGAAGATAACGTGCCGGAAGAAGATAAAGGGCGTCGCCTGACCGCTATTATCGATCTACAGAAGTCTATTTCGTCCGACCGCAACCAGGCCTATGTGGGACGAACCGTTGATGTGCTGGTTGAAGGACAGTCAAAACGCGATGAGGCCAAATTGTTTGGTAAAACAGACGCGTTTAAGACCGTTGTATTTCCGGCCTTGCCCGAAATACAATCCCATATGATCGTGCAGATCGGGATTACGAGCGTAACACCGTTTACGTTGTTTGGCGACGTGGTCTGACCGTAGACCCACGGCGTGCCATGCGCCTGCGATGTTGTGTGTTTTTGTAATACCTTTTACAGGTCCCCATTATAGAGGGTGCACGAGAAGTTCATCCTCATAGATCGTACCATGATGGTATCATCATAACCTCAAGGAGGAGTAACATGGCTTTCTCATTGCCTGATTTACCGTATGCCCATGATGCGCTCGAGCCGCATATCGATACGCGTACGATGGAAATCCATCACAGCAAGCATCACAACACGTACGTGACCAATTTGAACAAGGCCCTGGCCGATCATCCGGATCTGGCCGACAAGAGCCTGGACGAGTTGCTGGCCAACAATTGCGCCATCGTGCCGGATGCCATCAAGACGGCCGTCCGTAATGGCGGTGGCGGCCATGCCAATCATACGCTGTTCTGGGAGATCATGAGCGGTGACGGCGGCGGGGCGCCGACCGCCAATCTGGGTGCGGCCATCAACAGCACGTTCGGCAGCTTTGATGCGTTTAAAGAAAAGTTTGCCGCTGCGGGCGCCACCCGATTCGGCTCTGGCTGGGCCTGGCTGACCAAAGATGCTTCCGGCAATCTCGAAGTGTCTTCAAGCGCCAATCAGGACAGCCCGATTATGGATGGAAAAACGCCGATCATCGGCCTGGATGTGTGGGAACATGCCTACTATCTGAACTATCAGAACGTGCGTCCTGACTACATCGCCGCCTGGTGGAATGTGATCAACTGGGCAGAGGCGGAAAATCGGTATAACGGGTAAACCCGACGGTACCGAACATTCGAGGGGGAACAGGGGATGAAGCCTTGTTCCCCCTTTTTATTTGGTGCAATATAAAACCTATACCACGGAGGTAAGACTATGGCGTTCAAACTGGCGTACAGCAGTCTACGGTGGCAGACGCCGGATCTGGAGCAGGTACTCGGATTGCTGAAAGAGACCGGGTGGGACGGATGGGAGATCCGGCAGTCACTCGACTGGTTGGGCTCAGCAAAACGAGTGAAGTCGATTTCGGATCGGATCGGCGTGCCGGTAGCCGTTGTATGCGGAACGGGCTTGACGCTTGACGGCAACCATGAGATGAAGGAGCGTAACAAGCGCCGTATCGACTTTGCGGCTGATGTGGAAGCGGACACCTTTATGTTCATGGGGGCAGCGCGGCCATATGGTCGACCTTCAACTGAGGATGAAATCAAAACCCTGGCAGACCTGTCGGATGAACTGGCAGTGTATGCTTCCCAATATAATCTGGATGTCTGCTATCATATTCACACCACAACAACGGTGGATTCCCGTGAAGAATGGGAACGGCTCATGCGACTCATGCAGAAGGCCCAACTCTGCATTGATGTGTCCCACTCTGCCTTCTGGGGCTACGATCCGGCGCAATCGATCCATGATTTTAAAGATCGACTGGTGTACGTCCATCTACAGGATTATAAAGCCTACCGTTTTGTCGAATTAGGTGAAGGCGGCCTGCTTGATTTTGCGGCATCCATGAAGGCGCTGGAAGAGATCGGCTACGACCGTTGGGTAACCGTATGTCCGAGCCAGTCGGACCGGTCGGATGAGGAGAAAATGCGTCTGGATCGGTCGTATCTTCGGCATCTGGGGTATTGAGCGGGTGGCTGTCTGCCTTCGTCTCCAAAACAAGAATGGCTCACGCACGGTGTGCGTGAGCCATTGTGATCCCTGGATCGAGTTTCGTGCTGAGATCAGGTAAGGTCGAAGCGATCAAGATTCATCACCTTGTCCCACGCAGCCACAAAGTCACGC
>CAJXCW010000198.1 GCA_913051705.1 uncultured bacterium | reverse complement strand
TTAGTCGTATCTGATAGCGGCGACATTTTATCACCAAAATAGGCGCCGGAGATAACGGCGCCGGCTGTAACCGGCAGGGACAAACCCAAACCTGCGGCGACCCCCATAATTGCCACGCCTATGGTGCCTACAGCACCGAAAGAGGTTCCTGTGCTCGTAGAGATAACCACGGTCACCAGAAAGGCCGTGATATATAGATATGTTGGATTAATAATCTTCAGGCCGAAATAGACCATCATTGGGATCGTACCGCAAATCATCCAGGTGCCGATCAGCAATCCGACAGCAACAAGGATAAGCGCCGCCGGCAGAGCACCCACCAGCTTCTCCGACATAGAGCGCTGAATCTCATCCCATGTATGCCCCATACGAATGGCCAGTAACCCAGCCACAATAGCCGATACGATCACCAGCAGTTCCACTTTAACATTATAAAGCCCGAACCCAATACCGAAAAAAACAAACATCGCGATAAGGGGTATGAGTGATTCGTATATGGACGGCTGTCTGATTACCTTAGTCATTTTGTTAATATTATGATGCTATATAAGTTGTTTCAAACAAATTTCGATATCTCAATAAAAAATAGACGCCCACCCCGAGCGCCCATCATTTAATCCATTTATTTACGCGATATGTCGTACCTACACTATGCTTCCGTTGCCAGGCTTTTCTGCTGCATCTGTATAGCAGCAATTGCTTCTTTTATGGTTTCCATATTCTCGGTGAACAGGATGCCTAATTGGGTTAAGGTTCGGTCCATCCGCGTATTTTTATCATGAACGGGGAAGATATGCAAATTTTGCACACGCGTTTTCATTTCATCCACCATCTCCCCGGCCATAACCACCAGATCCGAGTCCCTCAGGACGGATAAATGCTCTTCACTGAAAATTTCGACCCGAATATCCATTTCATCGAGAAAATTTTTAAGGACGCGGCTGACATCTACATTAGAAACGGCCAGCAGTACTCGTTGATAACGATCTGGAGCCAAAGACACGTTTTCAGCCCTTAGATCATGCAAATAGTCTTCATGCTCTTTAAACCATCGATTTATAATGGAGTATCCATTGAGGCGCAAGAAGGCATTTCGCATTTGCCTGGTCGCTTCGCGTTTATTCATCTTAAGTAAATTTAACCCCGCGCTGGCGAACTTTGATAAG
The DNA here is from genome assembly GCA_913051705.1 of uncultured bacterium. Lineage (GTDB taxonomy): Bacteria > JAAXHH01 > JAAXHH01 > JAAXHH01 > JAAXHH01 > CAJXCW01. Next base: position 9,798 of record CAJXCW010000198.1, on the reverse strand, counting down.
ATCCTTCGTGGCGCATACATGCTCTGCATCCCTTTCATGACTGTATTAACCAGTTCATAACGGGTCATATGCGGATGTGGATGATTGGCGTGGTGACCATCATAATGGCCCCAATCTTTACTCAGATATTCGCCGCCCTGCAGATCGTACCGGATGGTATCTTCCGAGCCGGGGAGATAAGTCAAAACCATGCACTGCGATGTAGCCAGGTTTTTTCGTTTGGCAAATTCAAATTGATATTCTATGGTCTCCGCGCGATCTGAATCTGCACCGGCGATGAACATCGCATGAATATCGATGCCGTGACCATGGATGGCGTCAATCGACCGCTCTACATCTTGGGCTGTCTCCTTCTTACCATATAATTCCAGAGCAGCTTCATCCACCGCTTCAAAACCGATCATGACCCGGTCACATCCAGCCTCTCGCATCTTCTTAAGCAACGCCGGTTGCTTGGAGATTTCATGGCGCATCTGTGCCGCCCAGGGCAATATCAACCTGCGGTCAATCATCCCTTGAAGAATGGCCATAGTCCGTTCCACAGGGACGTTGAATATATCATCTGCAAAAAATAGATAGACGAAATCCGGATTTTTCGAATAGGCTTTGAGCATGTCGAGCACCCTTTCGACTGAGTGCCCCCGTAGTTTGTGGCCGTTGAGCTTAGTAACCGTGCAAAAACTGCAATCCCAGGGACATCCGCGTTGGGTCTGAATCGACATGATGTCCATCTTGCCTGAAGGCACCAGTGTGAAATCCGGGATCGGAAGGACATCCAGATCTTCTGTTTTTGGCCGTTCCGGATTATGATAGGTTTTGCCGTTTTCCGACCAGGAAAGATTATCGATATGCCGAAAATCGTATCCGGACTCGAGACACTGCACCAGCTCGACCAGCGCCTCTTCCCCCTCACCTCGGACCACAAAATCACAGTGGAGGAGTGTTTCATCAGGTACAAAGGTCGGGTGGGTACCACCCATTACGATTATTTTATCGGGATAGACATTTCGGATGAAATCAGCATACTCATATGATCCCGGCGAGGTCGTCGTCAACGAAGAGATACATATCAGGTCCGCCTCGGAAAATTCATCCATATCTATTTTCTCCACCTCTTCGAGCATCACACGAACGCCATAGCCGAGTTGTCGCATGATAGTCGCAAGGACCAGACTACCGATTCGCGGGATATAAGCGTCCGAGTAAACATGCAGATGGGAGGATTTCGGCTCAAGGAAAAGAATATGCTTTATCTTTCTTTGCATGATTTTACTCCTAAAAACTTCGCCATTGATGATCTCGACCTTATTTTGAGATCAAACGACAGACTGAGTATATACCTTCTATATAAAATGTATATAAGCTAAAATCTAAATTGATTTCATCGAATCGATAAACTTATCAAAAAGATAATCCGCATCATGAGGCCCCGGTGAGGCTTCCGGATGATATTGCACCGAAAAAACTGGAAGGGTGCGATGTGCCAGTCCTTCAAGAGTCCGGTCATTAAGGTTAATATGGGTTAACTCGACAATCGATGTGTCCAGGGAATCCGCATCAATGGCAAACCCATGGTTTTGTGAAGTAATCTCCACCTTACCTGATTCTATTTGCTGAACAGGTTGATTGGCGCCTCGATGACCGAATTTTAATTTGAATGATTCACCGCCAAGGGCTAAACCGAGAAATTGATGACCGATACAAATACCGAAGATAGGCTTCTGACCGATCAGGATTTTTAATTCTTCGATCGCATAATCCACTGCGCCCGGATCGCCGGGACCGTTGGACAGCATGATGCCGTCCGGATTGAGGCGTAGAACCAGTTCGGCACTCGTGTCACCCGGTAACACCAGCACACGGCAACCACGGTGCGCCAGGCTACGCAGAATGTTGTGCTTCGCGCCGTAATCCATTACAACCACACGGTACTGACAGGCTTTATCAAAAGTCTGCCATACCTGGTCCGGGGCCGTATTCGACAGGGTAATGGAAACGCGGTGACCCTGCTCCCATTTATAAGGTTGTTTTGTGCTGACTTCTCTGACCAGATCAACACCGACCATACCAGAGACAGTTTTTGCTTTGGCCGACACACGTGCATGGTCTAGATTTTCGGTGGTGATTATGCCGCGCATAACGCCATCGACTCTCAGACGACGAGTCAACGCCCGCGTATCTATTCCTGAGATACCTATCACATCATGTTCAGCTAAAAAATTATTTAGGGTATCTGTGGAACGCCAGTTATTGGGACGTGGTTGATATTCCCTGACGACGAACCCCTCCACATGGGAACAGATTGATTCCATATCCTCAGGATTCACACCATAATTTCCTATGAGTGGATATGTCATGGTGACGATCTGACCTTTATACGAAGGATCAGTTAAAATCTCCTGATATCCTATCATACTGGTATTAAATACCACCTCACCGGTCTTTTCGCCAGTGGCTCCGAAGGACTCGCCTTCATACACCGTTCCATCCTCCAGGGCCAACCACGCCTCCATGTAATCTCCTTAGAACTTCAATATATCAGATGTCGTATGATGATTAAACATCACAACCTGTTGATGGGCGAAATTACCGGATTACCTTCATGCTGTCAAGTGAAATTGGTCAATCCCATTTGTCTATTATCGTATTATGAAATGAGGCGAAGATCAGCCCAATAATCATTTGCATGGTATTGCCTTTTTTTTATATATTATAAATGATGTGCCTATATAGATCACAAGGGGATCATGTGTCCTTTTTTATCGGGAGAAAACCGCATGGCTTTTTTAAACATATTTATGCTTATAGGCCTCGCAGCATCGGCTATCCCTCTCCTTATTCATCTTTTTCACCGACAGCGCGTCACCACTATCGATTTCAGTTCCATCCTATTCATAAAACAGCTCCATCTGCACCAATCACGCGCATTAAAAATCAGACAACTCTTGTTGCTCATATTAAGGGCGCTGATCATCTTGCTGGCTGTATTGGCCTTTGCCAGACCTGTTCTGGAAGGACCGATGGTCGCCTGGTTGGGAACGGGTGTACACCAACAAACGGCGTTTACTATTATACTCGATAATTCGTATAGCATGAGTGCCGGCGGAAGGGTCGGCTCCCCCTTTACTCAGGCCAGGAAGGCGGCACAGCAAATTTTAGACCGGATGCAAAACGGCGATGAAGGCCTTATCGTTTTAACCGCCGTGCCGGTGAAGGCATTGCCTGAAAGACCTACAACCAGTCTGGATTTAATACAGACGACACTGAGTAAAATTGAGGTGTCAAGCCAGACAGGAAATATAGCAGATGCCCTTTCACTGGCAAATGCCTTATTAGCCAACACAACGTCTCTGAATAAAAAGGTATATATTCTTACCGATATGCAAAGACGCGACTGGCAGGCTCTTTTGGATACCTCATCGGCCTTTAATATAGATCCCTCCGTTACTATGTTTTTATATCCGTTTGATGCGCCCGATATATCCAATGTGAGTGTGGATGCGGTGTCCGTAAATGAGCGGCTGTTGATCCGTAATCAGCCGGAACAGGTGACTGCAATATTTACGAATCACAGTACGATGCCGATTAAAGATCGGGCCATCAGCCTGTTCGTAAATGGGGTAAAACGTGATAGCCGTATGATCTCGGCAGATCCCGGGAAGTCCGGGACTGTGAAATTCAATGTCATGATCAATGCGCCAGGACGCTATAGTGGGTATGTAGAAATTGACCAAGATGATATCCTGACAGATAACCGTCAATATTTCAATCTGACTATTCCTCCTGTTATCACTGTACAAATCATAGGAAATTCAGAATCCCGGTATTTTCTCGAGCAGGTTCTAGAACCATCAGGGACTTTACAGACCCCTATCGTGGTACAAACTGCATCCGCCGGCGTGTTAAATGATGACCAAGATAATGCACCTGATGTGATGGTCATAGATGGTAGTGTTAATTTGTCCGCGATACAAACCGGTAATATGGAACGGTACCTTGCTGCCGGTGGCGGCGTTCTTCTATTTTTAGGATCGGGTATAGGACGGTCAGGATACGAAAACACCTTGTTAAATGACGTGTTTTCCTGTTCTGTTCGAGGTCGCCTTGGCTCACCCGGGCAACGGGAGTCCTATCTTAGCCTTGGTCAAATGGACCTTGAACATCCGATATTCACTATTTTCCAATCGTCCACTGACGCCCTTCCTGATGCGCCCAGATTCTATGCCTCCTATCATCTGAATACCACAGAAGGGACCAGGGTCATCTCCCGATTCACAGACGGCGCACCTGCGATCATTGAGGGCGGAAAGGGGCGTGGTAGGGCCATACTCATTACTTCCGATGTCAATACTAATTGGAGTGATTTGGCGCTTAAAAGTATGTTTGTACCACTTATGCACCGGAGTATTAAATATCTACATGCACCGGAAACCATGTCGCATAAAGAATATCATGCAGGGATACCCGTTGAACATTTTATCGACTGGAATACGCCTGATACACCATTAAATATCGTATACCCATCAGGAAACATGACGTCTGTTAAACCGATAATCGGCAACCAGGGTGCATCGATTATCGTATCACGGACAGAGGAATTAGGGGTTTATCGTATCCAGGATGGCGATGGGGTACTCAACGAGTTCTCTATTAATCCAGATACTGCCGAGTCGAATATCTCTATAATGAGTACCCAGCAAGCAGTAGCCCTTTTTAATGAAAATAAACCACACATTATTCTATCGACCGCCATGTCTGAGGACGGCCTTGATAAGGCCCTTTTGCAATCGCAACAGGGATATGAAATCTGGAAGTCGCTGATATGGCTGGTTCTGTTACTGGTCTTGCTGGAAACATGGCTCACCCGGGCTATCTCGCATAAAACGGCGGGTGAAAGTGTTTGATATGTAACGATATTAACCCCGGAGATATCTTTCAGGAAGGACATTCTATGCATGAAATTCCGCAACATCCTAGAGAACGTGCGCTGTTGGTTGGTGTGTCCTCTTCTACAAAACAAACGGCTGGAGTAGAAGAGGCGCTGGACGAACTGGCCTTGCTGGCTGATACTGCAGGTGCCGATATTATAGATCGAGTCATCCAGGTGAGACGAACCCTGCACCCGGCTTATTATATCGGCATGGGTAAGGCTGAGGAAATTGCGGAACAGTGTGAGATGGAGGACATTGATCTGGTCATTTTTGACGATGATCTCTCGCCTGCCCAAATAAAAAATCTTGATAAAGTGATCGAACGACGGATTCTCGACCGTAGCGGGTTGATATTGGATATTTTCGCCACCAGAGCGAAATCCAAACAGGCCAAACTTCAGGTTGAATTAGCCCAATTGCAGTATATGATGCCCCGGTTGACCCGTCAGTGGGACCATCTTTCACGGCAGGAAGGCGGTGTGGCTTCCAGCAGCAGCGGCGGCGCTATAGGGGTACGTGGACCGGGTGAAACACAGCTCGAAGTGGATCGCCGTCTGCTCAGGGGACGTATCACACATTTAACCAGATCCCTAAACAATCTGGTAGACTCATACCATCGCCAGAGGAAACGCCGGAGTACCATGTTCTGTGCGGCTCTAGTGGGATACACCAATGCAGGAAAATCTACAATATTCAACGGATTTACGAATGCAAACACATTGATTGAAGACCGGTTGTTTGCGACACTCGACTCCACAACACGTGTGGTAAATGTGACGCAAGGGCAACCCATTTTACTATCCGATACCGTAGGATTTATCAGGAAGCTCCCACATCATCTAATCGCTTCCTTTAAAAGCACGCTTACGGAAGTATATGATGCGGATGTATTAATTCATGTGGTGGATGGAAGTCACCCTCAATTTGAAGAACACATCACGACGGTCAATAAGGTACTCGAGGATCTGGGCGTCAACGATATGCCCTCATTAATGGTGTTTAATAAATCGGATGCGATTAAAAGTCGGGATCACATAGATCAACTTTTATATGAACATCCAGGGGCAATTGCCATATCGGCACTGAATTTGCCGGATCTGGAGCGCCTGCGTGAGAAAATGGCTGAAATAGTAGACAATCACCGAGTCGAATTGGATTTGTTCATCCCGCATCGAGATGGCAAGATCCTTTCCATTATTTATGATGCAGGAGATGTTATGATTCGGGAAGATGAACCGGAGGGCGTACGCGTGTCGGTACGAATTTTACCTTCCGTTGCAGGCAAAATGAGTAAATTACTGAACAAGTATATATATCGGGATTTGGAAACCGTAAGGCAAGAATCAGAATCGGGTAGCGGGCTTATCCTTTGAACCAACCACTTCCCGATTTAAAACTAGGGTTGGTTTGCTCCGGATTCACCCAACTTGCCTCCTGGAATGGATGGATCAAACTGGGTGGCGTTTGGATCGAATAGATCCTGGCGTAACAGAAGCAGGCTGCGCCAATCCGGATTTGAAATTTCCCCTCTGGCAGATGAATGAAGCAATTCAAAGCGACCGACCCCTCGGCGATCACCAAAAACGAAGTATTGCCGCCCACCATTATCTGCACGCGCCCCATCTCCTTGAACCCCACTGGTATAATACCAGATCTGAAACGACTTCATATTGGTTTCGGAATCATTGCGTTCTATATCTTCGGGTTGGCCATATTTTATGAATACATTTCCCCGGTCGCTTTCCGCGCCACCGAGTTGAAAATCTGCAAAAGAAAACCGTTCGTTAAATACAATCATAAACTCGTTTTCCGGTGTATCCGGTGTAGGATCGCGTTCCTTCCAGAAATTAATTAAAAATTCTGTTTTACCCTCCAGACCAAGCTTATCATACAAACTCATATCCCGTTTTGACGCCATAAATTTCAGCATTCTGTTTCCGCGTTTGGCCTGATCTTCGGTCAGAACCGTAACAGGCGGTGGCGGTGGTGGTGGTTGGACCACCTCAAATATGGACGTACGGGCGATTTCTGCACCGGTCAAATTATCCTTCACCACCAGTTTAATCGTGTAGACATCCTCAGGAAAGGTCATATAATCAAAAGCCAACACCTTTAACCCGTTAGACCCGGGTTTCCGGAGTCCTTTTTTCTGCGGAAGAGGAAATGTCATACCACTTGTGTGACTGGTTACAGAAGAGGAGACATCATAGGTTGACGAGGCGCCGGAGGGATCCAGGGCCAAATTATACATCTCGATATATATATACATCGTCCGGGGTTTGTACACTCCGTCCTCAGGTATTTCAGCCCATTTTTCAAATATCCTTAACGGATTCGCCATAACGAGCAGTCCGTTTTTTGTAAACCGATTTTGGTTTTCCGCTTCTTTAATATAGGTGGCAAACTGTAACTCACTGATCATTAATTTATTTTCATCATACCGGTCGGCGATGAACGGCTTGGTCAGCTTGCCGATGCGTTTTGAGTTCATATCGGTGACCAGGATATCTGCCTGATAGGTGCCAGGAGGAATAGATATAGCCATACGATCAACCATTACCCGTTCCTCACCCCGTCTATTGATTACGACCGGCCGATCCGTTTCATACGTTCGTTCCTCAATCACCTGATGCACAACATTACCCTGTTCATCAAGTATGGAAACATCAATGGAAAAAACACCTTTGTAAATATTATTTCCCTGCTCCTCAAGCGTGAACTCACTGGGCCGAAACAGGAAATAAAATTCAACAAAAGTTTGATTCTCTCTCCCGATGAACCCCGCGACGTCTGCCGCGAAATCAATATCTCCCGTACTGTTGGCCGGAAGCAAAACTGGATCATCAATAGTAGCCACAAGAGAATCAGCATCTTTAGCATAGGCAGGACTCAGGGCGGACAGAATTAGGATGCCGAGAAAGATGGAGACATACCGGATCATATCATACTTCCTTTTATCAGGGGGAACGATCTTAGTTGACCATGCAAAATTTTAGCCGGATCCGGTGCAGGGTTCTGTGCTTACAATGGGCATGCACTGGGGCCTACTCTTATAGGAAATGGCATGTTTAAATGTCGTTCCTAAAACTTAACTAAACTCATGTACAATGGCAACTATTTTTTCCGTTACCGGCAAGTCCTGATAAGGGTTAAACTCACCTGCGACCAGCCATACACAACCTGTTTATCCACCCTGTATCTGTCATCAAAAGACCTGTACATCAGCAGATCGGGGGATGCCCACACCATGTTTCATGCGCATAATCTCTTTTTGCCGATCAGTGAGCAAATGGTACCATTCGACCGGAAAATGATCATGGGGATCATACTGAAACATGAGCATCCGCTTACGATAATGGGCAAACAGGCCGTGACGATTAGCGGTGCTGTTATTGGCGCCGCCCGCATGCCAGCACTGCCCATTGAAAACAAGCACACTGCCTGCCTTCGCTTCAGGCTGAATAAAATATTTGGCTTCACAGCCGGCCGGTGGACCTCCCAGACCGCTTTTATGTGTTCCAGGCACGATGCGGGTGCCGCCATTGACCCTTGAGAAATCATCTAAAAACCAGACGGTATTCATCATAACTGGCGAGGCCATATTGAGCATTTCTACAGGGATGTCACTGTGGAACTCCTGATTATCATCACCTGGACGAACAATACGGCTGTTCAGACTGCCTAAAATGAGGGAGGGTTCGAGATAATGTTCGAGAAGGGGTAATATACGCGGATGGTCGATAATAGAAAAAAAGATCGGATCGAGTGTGGGTAAATTGGCGACATGTCTGCATGATCCGGGACCAGGGCGTCCTTCTCCTACCTCCTTATCCAGACTGATGAGTACGTCCAGAAAGGAAGCCACCTCTTCCTGTGTCATGACCTCTTCAACAATTGTGAAGCCATACAAATCGATTTCATATATTGCAAGGTCGAATTCTGTCATGGTTTAAGTTCCGAGTTTCAGGCTATCGTGAAAAAATTGAAATGAAAAGGCGGCACAATATCCTCTTCACTGCTTATATCAAATATTTTCCTGGCACTCTTGTGCCTTCATAGACCTTGTTTTTTGGTCGCTTGACGATGGGTTCCGGGACCTCTTCCCTCCAGTAATCAGGCGTCGTATTCGGCCGGGCGTACCAGCCCAATAATAGCGTGCGTCGATTGTTGCTCTTATTAGCCCTGGCAGCGTGTAATACCCGCCCTTCGCCTATTACCAGCGATCCTGCCTCAGCCGGGACGTCAATCGTCCCTGGGTGATCGCCGAACATAACCGGATCATTCACATCCGCGAAATAGGCGGTTTCCTGATGGGCGATTTCCACCTGGTCATGAAGAGGGATCCTTTTCTTGTGTGTACCGGGGATTATGCGAAAACAACCATTTTCAAGCGTGGTATCGACCATATAATAAGAAAAAAACAACACCTGTGGCCAGGGAGCCAGGCTGATCGGGTCATTCCAATTCATCCAGTCCTGATGCCAATATAACGGCGGACCGTTGGCAGGTTTACTCAAAAGGATAAACCCGCCGTGTGATTTGAAATCGGTTAACCCCAGCGTATGCATAGCATCCCGGGTCGGCTGCCAATCGATTAGTTTCTGTATGATCGAATTATCTTTACCATGTATGTGTAAATCCGACCCCTGATACTGCCATTTTGGTGGATGTTCCACGGCATCCAATAGACGATCCGATTCACCACGAAGCTCTTCTAAAAAATCCTCAGTAAGGATATTATCCAACACACAATATCCATCGCGTATCAATTGTTCCCGCTTCTTTATCCCCTCTGGTGGTGTCATCGTTAGACTCCAAATCAACAAATCAAAAAAATAAATTCTCTAATGAACAAAACTTACATATA
>CAJXCW010000197.1 GCA_913051705.1 uncultured bacterium | reverse complement strand
ACGGCGACCACCGAGATCTACACTCTTTCCCTACACGACGCTCTTCCGATCTCTGATTTGTGTCAATTTCAATGTAATGGCGCCCTGACCGCCGCTAAACAATACAAAACCAACCCGCGGGAAATTGCCCAGAAAGCCGTTGATGCGCTTGGCCACCCTGATGTGTTTAAAGAAACATCGTTGGCCGGACCAGGATTCATCAATATCACCCTGACCGGCCGTTACCTGGCCGAGCATCTGGCTTACATCTGCGGAGATGATCATCTCGGTTGTAATCAGACGGCCTCCCCGCGTAGTATTATCGTCGATTATGGCGGTCCTAACGTCGCCAAACCGCTCCATGTTGGCCACCTGCGTGCCGCCATCATCGGGGAAAGTGTGGTCCGTATCTGCCGATATCTGGGCCATGACGTGATCGGCGACGTTCATTTAGGGGATTGGGGACTTCAAATGGGCTTGAATATAGTAGAGTTGCAAAGCCGAAAGCCTGATTTACCCTATTTCGATCCGGACTTCACCGGTTCATATCCCGACTTCTCCCCCGTGTCGATCGCTGACCTTGAAGACATGTATCCACAGGCAAGTAAAAAAGGAAAACAGGACCTGGATTTTGGTGAAGCCGCCCGGCAGGCGACCGTAGAACTCCAGGATGGCCGACCCGGTTATCTGGCTCTATGGAAACATTTCCGGCAGGTGTCCATCGATGCCCTCAAAGAAAATTATGCCGCCTTAAATGTTCATTTCGATCTCTGGCTTGGTGAAAGCGATACGCAGGACCGTATCTCCGGCCTGGTTGAACGGCTGAAGCAGGAAGGATATGCGTATGAAAGCCAGGGCGCACTCGTTGTAGATGTCGCCACGCCGGAAGATACACACCCCATCCCCCCATTGATGCTCGTAAAATCGGATGGAGCGGTATTATACGGCACGACGGATCTGGCCACCCTCGACCAACGAGAGGCAGACTACCATCCGGATCTGGTGCTATATGTCGTGGATAACCGGCAGCGGGATCATTTCCATCAGGTTTTCACAGCCGCTCATAAGACCGGTGTTACTCCGAAATCCACCACACTGGAACATAATGGATTCGGCACCATGAACGGTAAGGACGGTAAACCGTTCAAAACCCGCGCCGGTGGGATCATGAAACTCAAAGATTTGATTGACATGGTTACGGACAGCGCGATGAGCCGCATTGAAGAAATCGAATCGATACGCGAATATAACGAAGAAGAAAAGAAAAACATAGCCCTTGTCGTAGGTGTAGCCGCCCTGAAATACGCAGATCTTATGAACCATCGGATCAAAGATTACGTATTCGATCTCGATCGATTTTCATCCTTTGAAGGCCGGACAGGTCCCTACCTGTTGTATACCGCCGTGCGGATCAAGTCTATCTTAAGACGGGCTGAAGATCAGGGATTCCGTCCCGGCGCTATCGTCTCAGCCGATAGCGATATCGAACGGGATGTGGGCCTCAAACTGTCGGAGTTTCCTGCTGTCCTCGATATAGCTTTCGAAAGCCGGGCGCCCAACCACCTGTGTGAATACGCCTTTCAACTTGCGACGGTCTATAACCGGTTCTACCATGGCCATCATATTTTGACTGAAAAAGATGAAACAATACGAGCCTCCTGGCTTGCGCTATCGTCTGTCACGCTCCGTATGCTGGATCAGGTTCTGGACCTTCTTGGCATAGATATCCCGGATAGGATGTGATGGCCCTGACGCGCCGAGAAATTTCTTGACGCTATATTCAACCTGGAGCTTATTACCCATAAGCCCCTGATGTCTTGTCTATCCGATCCAACATAGTCCATTTACCACCCGTATTAATACGCTCCCATGGTCAATCCTATTCATATCTTGTTGGTTTCAGATGATTTACCGATAGCAGACATCATACAAAAGGTGTTGGAAGATACGACGCTACCCGACTCATCGTTTTCCTACACCAGGGTAAATACTCTGCATGAGGCTACACTGCTTCTACGGCAAGAGCTGTTCGATGCGATTATTCTCGCCCTGGATCTGCCGGATAGTTCCGGCGTGGAAACCTTTGAAAGTGTCCATATCCAGATACCGGACATGCCCATCATCGTACCGGTCAAGGCAGAGGCCGAACAGGACGGTATGCAGGTTGTTCAAATGCCGTTCGGTAAAGAGTGTGTTCTACTCGTTGAGGATGACCAGGCAGTACGGGCGTTTGCAGCCAGGGTGCTGAAAGGCCAGGGATATACCGTACTGGAAGCGCCGTCCGGTATGGAGGCGCTGTTGATGGTTAATCAACAGCGTGATCGTCAAATCGACCTGCTGGTAACCGATATCATTATGCCGCAAATGAGTGGCAAAGCGCTCACCGATGTTCTGCAATCCCATTATCCGGACCTCAAAGTCCTTTTTATGACCGGATATCCGCCGGAAACAGTGGCCATGCACGGCATCGATGATACCGAAATTGCCGTTTTGCCGAAACCGTTTTCACAGGATAGAATCGTCAAACAGGTACGTGAAATGCTGGATGCCTGAATACAACCATTTTCCGGAGTTGAAACCATGCCCGCCCCATTTACCCTGAGTGCATGGAAGAAAAGTAATTTGTTGTCTCCTCATCCTCCAGACCACCCGGCACTGGGTACTGAGCACGTAGCCCTAACCCCGGTTACCCGCCGCACCGTTCTGAAGACCCTCGGTCTGTCTACTGCGAGTCTACTGGTCGGTGGATGCGGTCCCAAACTATCTTTACTACAGTCCGTATCACCTCATCTTCGGCTGGCCAGGGTGCATGTTGATCAGAATCGGATTATCCGTACCGTTGTCGGCTTGCGTCCGTTTCGTCCAGGCGGATTTGTGGTGCGTTCGGACAGGCTGGATGAAAAAACCGTCATCCACAATTATGGCCATGGCGGCGGCGGCATGACTCTCTCCTGGGGGACTGCTCATCTGGCTATGGAACTGGCCGTAGAAACGGGGAAAAAGGCATGTGCGGTTCTGGGCTGCGGTGGGGTGGGCCTGGCGACAGCCAGACTCATGCAACGGCAGGGCTGGCAGGTGACTATCTATGCCCGTGATCTTCCGCCCCGAACGACGTCCAATATCTCCGGCGCCCAATGGTCGCCTTCCTCTGTATTCGATCGGGGACAGACGACCGGGCAATTTGACGAACAATACGCCAGAGCCCTGCGTTTATCGTATCGCTATTTTCAGGATCTGGTGGGTGACTATTATGGCGTTCGGTGGGTAAGTAATTATATCCTTAGAGACGATCCGAATGTACCACCTTGGTGGACGGGTCACGTATTTCCGGATTTGTATCCAGAAACAAAAATCCTACCTGCCGGTGAGCATCCGTTTCACACGCCTTATGCCTTCCATTTCGATACTATGTTCATCGAACCTCCGGTCTACCTGAACGCGATGCTGCGTGACTTCTACCAGGCTGGTGGAAAACTGGAGGTAAAAAGGTTTGAAGACCGGAGAGAACTGGCTGCGCTTTCAGAACCGGTCCTCATCAATTGCACAGGACTCGGCGCCCGTGATTTATTCGATGATAAGGAATTGACGCCCATCAAAGGTCAGTTGACGGTCCTGCTGCCGCAGCGGGAGGTAGACTATCTGTTGATCCACAGGGGGGACTATATGTTTCCCCGCAGAGACGGCATCCTGCTCGGCGGCACCCACGAACGCGGCGAATGGTCTATGGAGCCCAATCAAGAAGCGATACGTCGGATTGTTACAGGTCATAAGGAATTATTTGATCAAATGCGCCCCCCGATGATATAATCCCGACACAGGGAAAAACACCAACCTGCCATCTGATACCCACCCTGTACACAGGAGAGGTCACCTTGAACCCGATGAATATCATTTACATCCATTCTCATGACACCGGACGATATATACAACCCTACGGGCATGCTATCCCCACACCCCATATACAACGACTGGCGGAAGAGGGCGTGTTATTCCGTCAGGCCTATTGCGCTAATCCGACCTGTTCACCCAGCCGCGGGGCCTTGCTGACCGGCCAATGGGCGCATAGCTGCGGTATGTTCGGCCTGGTCAATCGAGGCTGGTCTATCCACCATCCGGAACGCCTGATCATGCATACCCTCCAGCAGGCGGGCTATGAGACGGCCCTGGCAGGAATTCAGCATGTGGTCAAAGATCCGGATGAGGCCGGTTGGTCCCGGATTTTACGCGAGGAAGTCGGAGACCATCAGGCGCCCGCCGAAAAGATGGCCGTCTCCTTCTTATCGGAAAAACATGACAAACCGTTTTTTCTCGATATCGGTTTCGGAGAAACTCACCGCATGGGAAATGGGTTTTCCCCACCTCCCGCCGGAGAGCCGACCACCGATCCGCGTTATATTAAAATCCCCGCACCGTATCCGGATACACCGGAGCTACGAGAAGATATGGCCCTCTACATCGATGCTGCCCGTAATCTGGATGCTAAAATGGGGCAGGTTTTTGAGGCCCTCGACCAACATGGCCTGCGTGACAACACCCTGGTCATCTGTACTACCGATCACGGCATCGCTTTTCCTATGATGAAGTGTCACCTGGCCGATCACGGTATGGGCGTCAGCCTTATCCTACGTGGTCCCGGCGAATGTCAGGGTGGAAAAGTGGTCGATGGTATGGTCAGCCAGATAGATATTTTTCCCACCGTCTGCGAGCTACTCGACATAGATCCCCCTGAATGGCTGCAAGGCACGTCTATGATGCCGCTGATCCGAGGCCATCAGACACAGATCCGTGAAGAGACCTTCGCAGAAGTCAACTATCACGCCGCCTACGAACCGAAGCGGGCCGTCCGTACTCACCGATGGAAATACATCCGACATTATGGCAACCGAAACCTGCCCGTCATGACCAACTGCGACGACAGCATCACCAAATCCGTGATGATAGACTACGGGTGGAGAGAACGGGACATTTCTCGCGAACGACTCTACGATATCCTGTTCGATCCATCGGAAGCCAACAATCTCGCCAATGATCCTGAGTATAAAAACACATTGAAAGACATGCGAACCCGCCTCGACCGATGGATGAAAGAAACTGATGACCCACTCGTCAGCAACGAAATCGTCCCGCCCGATAAAGACGGTATGCTGAACGACCCGGGAGACCTGTCTCCCCCCCAAGATCATCAATCTCCAGCAAAAGAAATGATCCACAAATCATGACTAGCCAATTCACTTTGATTATCTGGATTTAGCCTTTCCAATCACCCATTCACCCAATCACTCAATCACCATTTGTTTCACATCTCCCATGCCTCCTATCTACCTAAACCACCTCCTCATCTTCGTCGATATGGATACCTATCGTGCGATTGCAAATTCAGACTTCCTGGAACATCAATTCGCCTGGTTCGAGGAACGGACCACGCACGATGAAGCGACCGCCATGTCGTGGACCGGATGTTATTATTACGGCCGGCATACCTATTTCGAGTTCATGAATCCGGAAGCCACCTCCTGGGCACCGCGTGACGGCATGGCTTTCGGAGTAGACGAGGCGCAGCAGAGCCCATTGATCGAGAATATGCTGAGAGTCCATGGGCATCAGCAGGTCAGACGATATAGCCGTTCCAGAAAATACAACAATCTGGATATCCCCTGGTTCTGGGCCGTAGAGATCCCACGCCCCGACACACACCATCTTATCACCTGGATCATGGCATATCGTCCAGAGTTCCTGATCCAATGGGAGCCGGATTTACCGCCTACGCCGACAGGTATCACCCGGGATCAGATCTTAACCCGTTACCGTACCCGCGCAGGAGCGATAGACTCCTCATCGCGTCTGTTTCAGGATATTACCTCTGTAACGCTCTCCTTACCCCATGAAGAAGCCTCGCTATTAATACATGAATTGACAGTCTACGGCTACGAGGCTATGGAATCAGAAGGACAAATAAAGTACATCGGACCGGATGTCGACCTGATTATTCAATATAGTGAGGAACTTCCTGCGGGTATTCGCGCCTTTACTATGAAGACAGAACCGCTGACCGAACCCGCGACCTATCAATTCAGTGAGACATGCTGTCTTACGATATATAAACATGGTGAGGCAGAATGGCGTCTGTGGTAGTGAAAACTATACCCACCCTCTCCACACAATCTCCCAATGCGCGTTTCGGTATCTGGCTATATTCTATTGTGATCCTCAATAGTCCCTCACTCATAATTGACGGCATAGATGTCATCCGTTATATTTCCGGTGACCGGACCGAAACCGTCCAGGGGCTGGGAACGTAAAACTCACCAACTCACCAACTTATCATGTCTCTCATAAAATGTGTTCCCGTCCTCTTCTTTCTTGGTATGGCCATCTTCCTGACGTTCTCATCTCAACAAGCGAGCGCCCCGATCGTCAATACGGTCGGAAAAACCATGCCGTCCGATGCGGCGCCGTTGGCTCAACAGGTTCTTCGTATGCTTCATGAAGAACCGACAACCCTCGATATCAGCATCGCCGTTTATAAGGCCAAGGGCGCGGTGTTTACTTTTGAAGGGTTGACCCGGCTGGATCATAATAACGAATTGACGCCGGCAGCGGCCGAACGGTGGGGCGTATCGCCGGATGGCAAGAAATGGACGTTCTATCTTCGCAAAGGCGCCCTCTGGAGCGACGGCCGACCGGTGACAGCGCATGATTTCGAATATACATTTAAACGTCTGCTTGATCCGAACAGCGGTAATACCACCGCTGTGTTTTATTATGAGATCAAAGGGGCCAAAGCGTTCAATCAGGGAAAGTCGACTGATCCGAATACGGTAGGTGTTAAAGCCATTGACGATTACACCTTTGTCGTCGAAACGGAATCACCCTGTCCATATTTTCCACTTATCGCTTCGTTTCCGACGTCCGGTCCGGTCCCTCGCTGGCAGGTGGAAAAATATGGTCCTAAATGGACGGAAGAAGGAAAGTGCGTGAGTAATGCCACGTTCAAACTGACCGAATGGCGCCAAGGTTCTCATTATGAATTCGCCCTCGATCCGAATTACAATGGCCCCCATAAAGCCTTTATTGAACGGGTGGTCGGGAAATTTTCCAACCTCACAATGATGCCGGGTAATACCCTCGCTTATGAGAACAATGAAATCGATTTCCAGAATATCACGCCTGGCGACGTGGCTCGCATTAAAAAAGATCCGCAGCTCATGAAAGAGCTGGATATCAGTGCCGGTTTTCAAACCCATTACCTGTATTTCGATACCCGCACAGCCCCCTTCAACAACCTCAAGGTACGACAGGCCTTTGCCCATGCCATTGACCGGGATATACTATGTCGTATACTTCTGCAAGGTATTGGGCAACCGGCCTACTCCATGTTGCCTCCCGGATTTCCCGGTTACGCCGGCGGAAAGTTCAAATATACCCAGCGCTTTGATCCGGCTATGGCCAAATCTCTACTCACGAAAGCAGGATACCCCAACGGCCGTGGCTTTCCACGGTACGAGTTATGGATCAACAGTGTCAACAACCGGAATGTCGCTTTATTTATTCAGCAGATGTTAAAGCAGAATCTCAATGTGGACATAACCATAAAAGTGGTCGAGTCTCGAGCCTACAGACAGGCGATGTTCCAATGGAAAATCCCTATGAGCTTGATTCAATATAATTACGATTATCCCGATCCGAACAACATGCTGTCGATGGTCTGGCATTTCCAACCGGTTGGTTATGGTCGTCATCCATGGAAAAATGAGACCTTCGATCAACTCGTTGACAAAGCAGCAGGCGAGATGATTCCAGCCAGACGGTCCGAACTATATGACCAGGCCCAACAAATTCTATCGAAAAATGTCGGGGCCGTTTTTCTTTATTATGCCAAACTGGCTTCCCTGAGAAAACCCTGGATCAAGGGCATCAAACAGAGTAAAAACGGCGACTATCCATACTGGGGGAATAACACCAGTCATATGGATATGTATATCGGAAGACGATAACAGACGGCATAGATGGCATTATCTTCGATTGCGCACAGCAAAATCCATCAACAAATCTACCTCTGGAACTTCAGCCTACGATATGGCGTAAAATAAGATACCTGACAATACCACATCATATATCTCCGAGTAATTCAGGAGTTTTAAATTGCCCCGCTTTAAAATACCTCGACCGATAGTCATATTCATTCTTCTTGTTGCGGTAGTGACGATCTCATGTGGTGGAAATTCTCAGATGCATATTTTGCCGGGCTATCATAGCGCCTTGCTAAAGCGCATCTTAATTCTACCGGTGACCGGCGTGCCGGATGTGGAATCCAGGTTCATGACCTCAATCATATCCAAAACATTCGAGGCACAAGGGCACTATCAGGTCGTCGTTTATCAACCCGGCCAATCCGAACAATTTGACCGGATTATGTCCCTCTCCCGTCAGGTGAATGGCGCTATTCCTCTGGATGTGATCCCGGAGCTTGGCCGTCTGGCCAGAGCGGATGCCGTCATCGTGACGCATCAATCGACCATGGCGCCTGTTGGAGGCGTAATATATCGTTTTGAATCACGAACAGGCGCCATCATCAGAAACCAGTTGACCCCTCGGCATCCGCCCCGATCCGGCGAATCCAGCGGATTTACACCAGTAGATATTTTCTTCCCATCCGGTCAGATCCGTATGCAAATGCTGGAAGCCTCGTCCATACAACGCCTGTGGGAGACTCGGAAAGAGATCGAGTCGCCATCTGCGCTTAGACAGATGATTGAGGGGGTTCCTGCTCAGAGGGGAGAGGAGTGAGGGACGGAAGGGTGGAAGGGAAGATCGGAACCAAGAAAATCAACCCGTAGGCTGATATAGCCTCGGGCTTTTCTTTTCGTAGCTTCGTAGCTTCGTCTTGCCCCTCACGCCAATTGCGCCCAACGAGTCAGATCTACCCGACCCGGCACTGGCTTATTATAAAAATACTGCTCCAACGCATGGACCACCGTATTGCCGATTTCGCTGTAGCCATAGGCACCGGTACCAGAGGTATGCGGGGTGATGACCACATTGGGCAGTTTCCGAAGTGGATGTTCCGGCGGCAAAGGCTCCGGGTCGGTGACGTCGAGCTGCACCTGGAATCGGCCGCTTTTTGCCTCCTGGTAAAGGGCATCATGATCCAACACCGAGCCACGTGAGGTATTGATAAAGACCGTATCGTCTTTTAACAACCGGAGTTGGTCGGCGCCGATCATATGATACGTTTCCGGGAGCTTCGGTACATGCAAGGATACGAAGTCTGCCTGTTTGAACACCTCATCGAGTGCCGTCTTTTCTATGCCCAGGCGTCCGGCATCCCAATCGCTCAAGTAAGGATCGTAGACCAGGATGTGCACGTTAAACGGCTGTAACAGGCCGATGACTTCCCGCGCGACCGTGCTGGCGCTGATCAGACCGACCATGGCACCCCGCAGTCCCTGCCTGGATTTGGGCATCGACCGATCATTCCAGAGTCCCCGCTCCCTGACATTCAACGCATGATGCATCCACCGGCGACTCATCATAATCATCGCCCCCACCGTATGTTCCGCCACGTTGAGCGCAATGGCGCCGTTGGCGCTGACCACACAGATATCTCGCGGAATCAGATAGCGGTCTATCAGGTCCTGAGTGAAAAAGCCTTTCACCGAACCAGCTGAATGAGCGACAATTTTGAGGCGCTTAGCCCGCTGCAATGCCGTTTTACTTATTGGCGGAGAACCCCAACCGGTGACCAGACCATCAAAGTCTGCAATGCCGTCTTCGATCACCTCGGTTGTATAATTATGATCCGTCATATTTTCAGTAACGTCAAAATTAGACAGAAAACGTTGATACGTCTCCTCAGAAAATACGGTCCGTGTGTGTGAAACCGTAGGCAGATACCAGATTTTCAGTCGCGCCACAGAAGATCTCCCTTAATATCATCCCTATACCCGGAACTCGGAACTTTTCGCTTTTAAACTCTTACACGCTGCATTCTTAACTCTGCACTCTTAACTCGCCTTTATCACATACCGACAACGCGTATCCCCGGCAATTTTATGTTCATCACGTTGTACATCAGCCCTCAACGTCCGCGTAAATAACTCCTGCTCATAATGGCAGGCTTGAGGAAAACGCCGGGCAATTTCTATAGATAGGACAATGGTGCTCGATCAATATAAAGGCCTCTACCGAGTCAGTATCGGCTTCGGCCATATACCCCTCACGATCCCGAATGGATGAGAGGACTTCAACTTTCTCAGGCAATGAAAGATCGTCCATTCGGTCACTATATTCCTGGTGTAATGCATCCATCCGTTGAGCAAAAAGTTGATCAATCTTGTCCGGGCCATCCATTTCTACAATCTGATCAAGCAAATCTACCGCCATCTGATCGTATCGCGACGGGAAAAGTCGATCCGCTTCTTCCGTCAGCCGAAATCGGTGAGATGGGCGTCCGCGTTTCTGCCTGACCACCTGGGTGGCGATCAAGCCGTCACGTTCCAGACTGTTGAGGTGCTGCCGTACGCCCATGGATGTAATACCTATGGCTTCGGATAATCGTCCGGCAGTCATCTCTCCCTGGCGTTTGATCAACTCCAGAATCTGACGGCGGGTGGATTCAACCTGATGTGGCATATCCTCTCCTGGGAGGGTGTAAAAAACGAATTGGCTCCTGGTGATAAACCCATCGCTATATAGCAGCACAGGAGGAGTTTGTAAAGCATTTTTTAAGGATAAGTATTTTATATATTTTATAAATAATAAACTTGATATAATATTATAAAATGTTATATCACAAATAGATTCCACATGGTCACATTGGATGAGATGATCGGGTCGATAGGCCGATGCATCTCGGGGACCGACATCGACTTTCCGGCATCGGTCATCTCATCCAAAAAAAAATGCTGACGGGCACATAAAACATCATATTATAAATGTGAATAAATCATACTCATATATTGGTGATCCCTGCGGGCTCCAGCGAGCGCTGCGCGGTTCATAAATCATAATGGATCCCCGCTTAAAGCCTGCGGGGAT
>CAJXCW010000196.1 GCA_913051705.1 uncultured bacterium | reverse complement strand
GGATGCCCGATTAAGGCCTTCGGGCATGACAAAATCACCTCAATAAACATACCGTAAACCTTGAACATGGCAAGGAGTTTATATGCCGAAACGCTATCGTGCCGGTGTAATCGGGCGTACCGGCCGAGGGAATTACGGACACGGACTTGATCGGGTTTATCTTGAAATGGAAGAGGTCGATATCGTCGCGGTTGCGGACGATGATCCCGCAGGATTGGAAGAGGCCGGTCAGCGGTTGGGGGTTGAAAAACTGTATGCGGATTATCATGAGATGCTGAAGAACGAGTGGTTTGATATCGTCAGTATATGCCCGCGCTGGCTGGATCAACATGCTGAGATGGTGTTTGCGGTAGCCGAGGCAGGCGCGTGTATATTCCTGGAAAAACCAATTGCGCGTACCCTGGCTGAAGCGGATGCGATGATTGAAACCTGTGAGAAAGCAGGGATCATGATGGGCATGGCGCATCAGGGACGTATGCATGCGGCCGCTCATCATGCCAAACAGTTATTGTTGGAAGGCGTTTTAGGCGATATTATATCCATTCAGATGCATGGCAAGGAAGATCGACGAGGCGGCGGCGAGGACCTGATGGTTCTTGGCACGCATCTGTTCGATATGCTTCGCTTTCTCCTGGGGAGGAATCCATATTGGGTGTATGGATCGGTGACGACCAGCAAAGGGCAGTCGATCACTGGTGCAGATGCGGTTGAAGGTCCTGAAGAACTGGGATTGATCGCTGGAGAATCCATACACGCCCTGTATGGATTCGGAAATGGAGTGACGGCGACCTTTGAAACACGTCGCGACCAGCCCTCTCACGCTTTTAGGTATGGTATGTGGATATATGGTACCAGCGGCATCATGACCGTTCATGACGCTTCGCAGCAGATCAGGATCTATGAATCTCCCATTTGGCATCCTGACGCAGAGACTCCTGTTCGGGATATTACGGCAGAAGCTCTGGATCTTAAACCCGGTCTACAACCCTCCCTAAACGATCTTCAGATGTCGGCCAATGTCGCTATCGTACGAGATGTATTGCAAGCCAGGGAAGAGGGTCGTAGGCCGGTAAACAGCGGCTATGACGGTCGCTGGGCCCTGGAAATGATCCATGGCATTTATGCATCTCATCTTTATGGTATACGCGTTGCTTTGCCGTTGGAAAATCGAGAGCATCCATTGGCGCCTGTTTGAAAAAACAATGGTACACGCATTGATTTTGAAGGATGGACATCTATGGGAATTAAAGTCGGTATGGTAGGCGTCGGTGCTTTTGCGCAGAGTTTCATCCCATTATTCACAGCGCATCCGCTTGTCGATCAGATTACGCTCTGTGATCTCGACGCGGAAAAATTAAGGGAAAACGCGGCCAAACATCAAATCAATGACACCTCTCCTTCTCTCGATCATCTGATTTCGACCGATGTAGATGCGGTCGCCGTCATTACTCAGAATTGGCTCCATGCCCCCCAGGCCGTGCAGGCCCTTCGAGCGGGTAAACATGTCTATTCCGCAGTACCTACCGGTGTCACGCAGGATGAGATTACAGAACTCGTAAAAACCGTGGAAGAAACCGGTCAGATATACATGATCGGTGAAACGAGTTATTATTATCCCGGTGTGGTATACTGCAGAAAGCAGCACGAGCAGGGGGCATTCGGCGATATTGTTTATTCGGAAGGGGAATATTACCACGATTGGGACCATGGACTGTACGATGTGATGAAATGGCGAGGAGGAGACCGATGGATGGAATTCGCCGGTTCCCCTCCCATGTATTACCCGACGCATACCACCAGCCAGATTATTTCGATCACCGGCGCACATATGACGCATGTATCCTGCCAGGGATTTGTGGATCATCATAAAGACGGCATTTACAAGCCTGGCGTGAATCTATGGAACAATACATTCAGTAATGAATCCGCTTTATTCAAAATGTCAGACGGCAGCAGTTGTCGGATCAACGAATTCCGACGAATCGGCCATCCCGGTACAGTACGCATGGCCATGTTCGGCACCGAGGGCAGTTTCGAACATAATTCGGCCGGCGCCATCTGGGTGAATAAGCAGGCAGACCAATCGCTACGCCTTGATGACCAGTTGGCCTGTCGAGAAAGACCAGCCATCAGCGGGACCTCATCCGAAGAAGCTATGGACAAAGTGACCGCTTCCGATGGGACCCACCTGAGTGTGGCGGCTGTTCATGATACAAGCCGTCTGCCGAAGGAATTCATAGGATTACCCAACGGACATGCCGGATCACATCAATTCCTGGTCGATGATTTTGTAAGGGCCTGCCATAATAACCTCCTCCCACCCAACAATGTATGGATGGCAGCCCGATATGCTATCCCAGGTATCATCGCCCACGACTCAGCCTGCCAGGGTGGCGTCCTGTTGGAGATTCCCGATTATGGTGATCCGCCGGGGAAAGGTAGATAGAATTTGGTGATTTGTTGATGGCATGTGCCCGGAGACACATGCCATCAACAAATTGAGCAGATAGGCAAGTGATTAGGCCTGAGAGATTTGCCCACTTGCTCACCCGCCCACTCGCCCACTTGCCATTTTTCATTCTAAAGGAGACATCATTATGCACATTATCCGATTTGTGTTAGTCATATCATGCCTGGTATTATGGACGCCTGTACAGGCTCAAAATACATCTGTACCGCACCCTAAAGAGGTCTTCGGCTTCACACCCGGCGACGATTATAAATTAGCGAACTATACTCAAATCGTTTCTTATCTGAGACAACTCGCCCAGGCCAGTGACCGGGTGCATATACGAGAAATCGGGAAATCGGTATTAGGGCGCCCCCTGCTTCTTCTGACCATTTCGAGCGAAGCTAACTTGCGTGAATTGGATCGATGGCGTGAAATTAGCGAACAGATGGCCCGGGCGCGCATTGATGATGAGCAGGCGCGGCGCCTCTCCAGGGAAGGCAAGGCCGTGGTCTGGATAGATGGCGGGTTGCATGCCACTGAAGTTGCCCACGGTCAAATGACGTCGCTTCTTGCCTATCGGGTGGCCACCGAAGAATCACAGGAGATGCAGCGTATTCGGGACAACACCATCATGCTGCTCATGCCGGTGATGAACCCCGATGGTCTCGATATTGTGGCCTCCTGGTACGAACAGAACCGGGGTACGCCCTATGAAACCACTCGACCCCCGGTTTTATATCACCATTATATCGGACACGACAACAATCGGGACTGGTTCATGAACAATATGCCGGAATCTAAACCGGTGACGAATGTTCTCTATAACGAGTGGTATCCCCAAATTGTATATAACCATCATCAAACCGGACCGAGTTGGACGCGTATCTTCCTCCCCCCCTTTGCCGATCCCGTCAATCCTAATATCCATCCGGGTGTCACCACCGGTGTTAATCTTGTCGGCAGCGCCATGGCGAACCGGATGGCCATAAAAAAAATGCCGGGGGCCGTTTCCGGTGTGATCTACAGCATGTGGTGGAACGGGGGCATGCGCACCGTGCCGTATTTCCATAATATGATCGGTATCCTCACAGAAACGAGCCATGCAACACCAGTGCCCCGTACGTATGACCCTAAAGATATGCCGAAAATGGTGGGTGGTGGCAGACGAGGTGGCGGTCACCCCACCAATGGCACCAATATATTCTATCCGTACCCCTGGCAGGGTGGTGAATCTCGATTGAAAGATCCGGTGGCCTATATGATAACCGGCTCGATGGCCGTACTCCGATTGGCAACTGACCTGAAAGAACAGTGGTTATATAATATTTATAAGATGGGCAGAGATGCGATAGAATCCGGAGAAAAAGGAAGCCCTTTTGCCTATGTGGTCCCTCCCGATCAATGGAATCCACGTGAAGCCGTAGAACTTATAAATATTCTGCGATTAGGCGGTGTAGAGGTTGAGCAGGTGAGTAAGCCCTTTAAAGCAGGTGAAACAACCTATGACGAAGGGACGTATGTTATTTCTACCGCCCAGGCTTTTCGACCCTATGTGGTCGACCTACTGGACAAACAAGAATATCCTGACCGCCGGAGCACGCCGAATGGTCCGCCTGAACCGCCCTATGATATCGCTGGTTGGACTTTACCGATGCAGATGGGTGTAACGGTAGATCGCATTGAGACTTCCTTTGAATATGACGGTGCCTCTGTGTCTGATGCAGCTGAGCCCCGCCCCGGTCATGCTGGTGATCCGGACTATGGATACATTCTCTCTCATCAGTCCAATGCCGGCATGCAGGCGGTCAATAGGTTGTTGCAGGCGGGAGATCGTCTGTACATTACAGATAAGCCGTTAAATGATATGAACCGGGAATTCACACCCGGTTCATTCATCATAGAAAATAGAAATGGTACTAAGGAACGCGTACAGGATCTCGCGGTGCATTTCGGGATAACTTTTGACGATCTCAGTCGAAAACCCGATGGAGACCTGCGCCGGTTGAAATCACCCAGGGTGGCGTTGTACAAATCCTGGGTAGCCAATATGGATGAAGGCTGGACGCGCTGGCTCCTGGAGACCTATGATTTTGCCCCGGACACGCTTCATGATGCAGATATCGTCCATGGGGCCTTGAAGAATTTCGATGTGATTATTCTCCCCCATCAATCGCCCGATCGGATGTTGAACGGCCATGCCCAGGGCACCATGCCGGATGCCTATATCGGTGGTCTCGGTCTGGAGGGCACCGTGGCATTAAAACGATTTGTTGAAGGCGGCGGCCGGATTGTGGCCCTGGATGCGGCCAGTGATTTCGTTATCGAACAATTCGGATTGCCGGTAAAAAATGCAGTGGCCGGCATCTCTTCTCAGAAATTTTTTATACCGGGGTCCCTGCTACGCATGACCGTCGATCCAACCCATCCCCTGGCCTACGGGATGCCGGAAGAGGCCGTGGCGTCATTTGTACGCAGTAGAGCTTTTGAAGTCGTTCGTCTACCGGAGAAGCGGGAAGGCGGTGTAGAGGATTTACCCGAAGCGCCCTTACCCACCTTCGATGTCGTGGCAAGATATGCCAAAGAGGATATTCTTATGAGTGGATGGGCGCTTGGTGAGAAGAAACATCTCGGTGGTAAAGCCGCCATGATCCAGTTGCCCTTTGGCGAAGGAGACATCGTCCTGTTTGGGTTCAAACCACAGTTCAGAGGTCAGCCTCGGGGAACATACAAGCTGTTGTTCAATGCCTTGCTGGATGCAGCAGCGGAATAAGGGGACTGATACCATTCGTGCGAAAATATGCTCTATGCCGAATTTCCTTTGTATAATCGTCGTTATGATTACATAGAAATCGTCATAAAAATGTCTCACCCTACCCTGTCAAGCATAGACATGGTATTAAGTGCACAATGAGCAAGAATGAGTGGCCACAAATTTCGGCCGAAGACCACATACCCTACCCCCATAGCTATACCGATAAGACCGACAGTAATTGACCGTTCGGATAGATCATTGGAGTGCCTGAATCCAAAAATAGCTGCTTGAAGTATTACTGCGAGAATGGTGGCAACGAGGGTGCTTGAAAACATTCTTTCTATCCAGTTCATCAAGAAGCCTCTATCCAACACCTCTTCGAGGAAAGACTCAAGCCAGATAAAAGGGATAATTGTAAAGAACAGACCCCAATTGTCTTTTAGGTCGCCGAACTTACTAACTGCACTCTCATTGGAAGTGTCCGGCGACAAATCCAACGAGAGCCAATCCTTGAGCATTCCAAAGATGACTATCGACGCAATGGCCATCACGAGGATCGATACGGTGGCCAATACCACTCTCTTTATGTGTTTAGGTTTACAAAGGCCTAATTCCACCCAGGTAACGCCTCTAGCCCTCATTCTCCAAGTGGCAACGCCTAATGTGGTTAGTGACCAGAAAAGGCCATTGGCCAGAAATCCAAAACTTGGGAAGTAGACCTCCCTAATCAAAAACATCACCGATAGATATAGCGCTAAATCTACAAAAAAAGCCAAAGAGCTAATTTTGTATTCGCTCGCAGATTCGGGTTGAGTTCTGTCGGTTGTATTCATTTCATCCACTCCATGTTAACGTCTCAGCAGGTAGCCAGGTAGTCGTCTGCGGTTAATGTTTCGTAATATACATATTCGTATGGACGCTGTTGTCCCAGGTGAAATAGGAATAACCGGCTTTATTTATTTTCAACCCTTTTAACCAGGGTTTTCTCAGTTCCAGGTTAAGCGGGTGAGCCAGAAGCACCCCGCCGGCCTCCTCCAGCAGCAATCGTTCTGCATCGCGGTATAAGGCCATGCGGCGGTCCGTGTTCATCTCCGCCGCCGCCCGATCAACCAGTTGATCGAACACGTTGTTACTCCAATCCTGGCGACCGAAGCCTTGTTCCTGCGACCACCATACCTGGGCGAGAAGATTGTTGGGATCGGGATAATCCACGGTGAACAAACTTCGCATGTCATACTCCTATATAGATTCGCTTCCCCTATTACTATTCCTTATTACTATTCCTCAAGATACGCTTCAACGGTGGATGCATCGGGTAACCCCTCCTGTGATCCTGCGGTCCGAATTTTCAACGCGGCTGTCGCATTGGCAAAACGGGCCGTTTCCATCATAGGCCAACCTTTCAGACATCCATGTAAAAAACCACTCGTAAATGCATCACCAGCACCAAGGGCTGATTTGATCTCCGTTTTTATTCCCTCGCAGGCAAATATCCCCTCGTTGGACGCAACCAGACAGCCTTCTGCTCCGAGAGTTATGGCAACGTTCGATGCTCCCATGTCCATCAAGGCGGCAGCAGCATCAGCGGGAGCACCACAACCGGTAAGGAGTTCCGCCTCGGACCTATTAGGTAAAATAAGATCCGAGATGGCTATCGCATCGAAAACGAACGATTCTAAATCCGGGTTCAACCAATATTTAGCGGGATCGAGCACAATCTGCGTATGATATTGGCGTGCCTTGTGGAGTGCATCGAGCAGGGTACGACAGGTGATTTCATCCTGCGTCAACATATGCCCGGGCAGAAACAGCATCCGGGCTGATGCCAGATAGTCGTCGGGCAAATGCTCCGGTGGAATATACCTCGAGCCAGGACAGACGTAAAAGACAAACTCGCCTTGCGTCGGTTCAAAGATACAGGCCAGCGAAGTGGATCCATGCTCCATGATGTACAGGTGGCCGACATCAATACCGGCAGACCGCAGGCTTGACTGGAATTGATCCCCCAGATCATCTTTGCCGATGGCCCCTACAAAACCCGCCTTGTTTCCCAGACGAGAGACTCCCATGGCTACGTTAGCCGCCACCCCGCCTGCACCGAAATAATACGCGTCGCCACGCACCCCCATCCCTCGCTCCCCGGAACCGGCCAGATCAGGATGATGTGGCACGTGCATCCAAACATCCATATTGGCATCACCCACAGCCAGGACATCCAAAGTTTTCGCGGTGTCAAACAGGTCATTCGTCATGGTTTACTTTTCTCTGACCGAAGGACGCCACTTTCGCCAATCGAACAATGGCTTCCAGGGTCGTCATGTACGTGTTTTCAATGGAATAGGGGTACGATATCTTATGGTATATCTGTTACGAATTTTCGCCCCACATGGCGCACCGATCCGCCTCTCACACCGAACAGGGTGCACATGACAAAATTCAAGGCGACCTCTCGCTGGACATTGATCACACCGGCCTTCTGCCAATGTTCTGCTACCCCCTCCTGGTGACGGGGCAGGTAGCCCTTGATCGGCACCCCGGACCCCATATAAATGGAATCGTCCGAGCGGGTAATGCCGACATGATAGCGTTACTCCAGTGCCGAGGCGGCATCAATCAGTGCCAGGAGCACCTAGTAATTCGCCCACGGCAGGATAACCACAATCGATGTACTCCTTCGTGGTTCCTTCGTCGCGTACATCGCCCTGAGAGATGGTCAGATCGCCGATGCCGACAAAATCCTGATAGGTCCCACAGGATCCAATATCGATAATCGTATGTGTTTTTGTCTCATTATTGATTAAATCCGCCATGGCCAGTTCACGGGACGGTCCCCCTGTCCCGTTTGAGATTATGGATACGGGGATCCCTTTGTAAGCGCCTGTGTCGATACGCGATACATCAACGTTTCGCCTACAATACGATTTCCCTCAAGGAGCGCGCCGATATGGTCTGTCGGATCGGTCGTGAAATTCAGGGCATCCCGAACCGTCATGATAGAAAACGGTGCAAAATCTTCGGGTTTAACACCGGTAAATATCGTTCTGCCTTCTTTGTGTACAAACATGTATCTGCTCCAAGGTTAAGCATAATTGAAAGGACGATCAGCAGGCATTATCATAGGTATTATGACGGATCATGTCAATGGCAAGTTCGATATCCCGGTAACTGTCTGCAACGGTTGTTAAAGGCTCCCTGTTTTCGGTGATGCAGGTATGGAAATGGATCAGTTGCCTGCAATACGCTTCGTCGTATGAGGAGGTGATATTCTCCTTTCGTAATGTGTTCTCTACCGTTTTCTCCACCTGAACAATTGCAGGTGCATTTTTCAGATAGGGATAGGGGAAACGGATCTTTACAGTTTTACCGTCAGAGAATACCGCCAGTTCCTAATCCCACCATTACTTCTTCGCGAAGGCGCGTGATTCCCATACACAAGAGGTATCCTCACCATATTCCATCACGGCAAGAATCTGAACCGACGGCAGGTCGCCCGTATCTGCCCCGAGGCGCACTTCCGAGTATCGAACGGATTTCACCTGTCGCCAGATGCCCCAAACAGGTTTAAATCATGGGACCAGAGATGAAGCAAGAGGGAATAGGCAGTTCTGTATGCTTTGTTTTCTAAACCGATGGCCCGAAACATCTCTTCGTTAATCTGTTGCTGTTCCGCTTCGTAGATTGTTATGGGGCCATCATCCGGCGCCTGTATCCGATACATCTCATCTGCAATACGAAACAGGGACCCGATGGCATGATGAAGGCGAACAAGGCTATTTCCATCTATGGATGCGATCTGTTTGTTGGCGGCAGCCGCATCCATAATGATCGGTGCATGATCCCGATTCAGGATAAACACGGCATCCAGAGATTGATCCAGCAGATCCCGGTAATCTTTATACCTGCCGGGGATATTATACTGATTGGCGATCTGTTCTAATAATGTAGATGAGCGGGTAGCGAGGGCATTGACTTCATACAGGTGAGATAATTCCTGAAGATACGGCAGATGGATGATCTGTGGAACCAATCCGCAACCGGTGACGCCTACACGAAGTTTCTCAGACATATATCAAATCCGAACTGCCTACAGTAGGGCACCAGAATTTTTCTATGAACTCAATAACCAATCCTGTACCCTCCTCATGGCTGACATAGGGGGGCATGGCCGGGTTGTACATGGTATCGGTCAGGTCTCTGATCAGGGCTACGTCCACACCCCATCGTATCATTTGCTTGATACCGAACGACCGGTGCAGAACGCACATATTCGTATGCACCCCCATGATCAGCAGGTGATCTATATCGTGATGTTTAAGATACGAATAGATCTCTTTCCCATCATCTGAAATAATATCCTTTTCCTCGTCAATATCCAGGCCCTGATGTTGACGACGCCAGACACCATGAGGCTGGGTTTCACCGGTGTCAGACCCTTGATCCGACGAGTCTACCGGGAGCGGTGGGTCAACGTGCTCCAGGTCATCAGGGATATCGAAAGCAGGGGGAGAGGAAGCCCGATGACGAGCCGGGCTGTCGGTATAAAAGTCCATCGTACCGGAAGGTGCATGGACGATCAGGACGCCTTCTTCTCGACAGGCCTGAACGACGTTATTCATCCGGTCGATCATCGCGTCCAGCCGTTCGACAGCGCCTCTACACCAATGCGAATCCCAGAGGTCACATAGCAGAAGGGCCGTATGCGAAGCCTGCCATAGGGTCTCCGTCCTCTTTTGCTCCCAGACATTATACCCATCCCTCTGCACCAGATGCTGACGATACAAATCTAAAATCAAAGGATTATCCTGCATCATTTCACGCCCTCTACATAAAGTCCAGATCGGCGCCGAGGTGGGCGGGGAGCACATGGTCGGCATAGAGGCGTTGCCAGCCACGCTCCGGTTTAGGGGGTGGTATAAAGGCTTCTTTACGACGGGCCAGTTCCTGTTCATCCACGCATAAATCTACCCGCTGGTTTTCAACATCCAATGCGATAATATCTCCATCCTGTACAAGGGCCAGGGGACCGCCGACCGCCGATTCAGGACAGCAATGGAGGACGACGGTTCCGTAGGCTGTGCCGCTCATCCGGGCATCGGATATGCGGACCATGTCGGTGATGCCCCGTGCAGCCAGATGTTTGGGAATTGGTAAGGAACCGGCCTCCGGCATGCCCAGGGCGACAGGGCCGGCATTACGCATCACCAGCACATGATCCGGTGAAATACACAGAGCAGGATCATCGATACGTTCTGCCACATCATCGGGGGATTCGAATACAACGGCCGGTCCACGGTGTTTCAGCAACGCTGGTGTGGCGGCGGCTTTCTTAATGACAGCGCCGTCCGGGGCCAGAGAACCCCGCAGGATGCAGAGCGCACCCGGCGGGGCGAGGGGTTGGTCGAGAGAACGGATGGTATCCTGCCAGGGCTCGGGTGGTGAGACGGCGTCCAGAATTTGTGATAAACGCTGTCCGTTGACATGTTCCGTTTCCGTATCGAGGAGAGATTCCATCGCTTTCCATAAAACCGGTAAACCCCCGGCGTGATGAAAATCCTCCATGTACCCTTTGCCGGCAGGTTTGCAATCCACCAGACCCGGCACCCTCTGGGCTACCTCATGAAAATCATCAAGGGTCAGTGTAATTCCCACGCGCCGGGCAATGGCAATCAGATGAATGATCCCGTTGGTCGATCCGCTCAAAGCGGCCAGAACAGCCGCCGCATTTATAAAGGCTGGTCGGGTCAGAATCATACGAGGAGTTACTTCTCTCTGGACGAGGTCTACAATACATCGTCCCGTGGCGACGGCCTGTCGCAGCCGGTCGCCTGATCCTGAGAGCGGCGTGGCGCCCTCAGGTAACATCATTCCAAGGGTCGCTGTCAGGCAGGCCATGGTGGAGGCGGTGCCCATGACCATGCAGGTT
>CAJXCW010000195.1 GCA_913051705.1 uncultured bacterium | reverse complement strand
TGCTGAAGCGCTGTTTCAGGAGATCGTACCGGATATTGCAGCCGTGGTGTTGCCGGGCAAGTTTATCAAAGAGGCGGTAATTGCCGCCGCTGAAGCCGGCGTCAAAGGCGTCTCTACCGATAAACCTATCGGCGCCCGTCTGTCCGATGTTGATGAGATGATCGAAGTATGCGAAACACGAGGGGTTGTATTTGCCGGCGGTAATCTTCAGCGGGCGATATCAGAGGTTCAGGAAGCGGCACGATGGTTACGCAACGGCGACTATGGCGCTCTGCGCGGCGCCAGCGTACACGGCTGGGGCGGCGAGATTTCAGGGGGTGGATGCCAGCATATCGCCGTCCTGAGATTGCTTGCTCAGGCGGAAGTGACTGAGGTGATCGCCTGGGGCACACCGAAAGAAGCGCTGAAGCAGGACAGTGACGAAGGGCTGATTATCAACGGGCATTTTCGCCTGAGTAACGGGCTGGTCAGCCCGGTCTTCGGTAAGCGGACGCCGTTTAGTGGGGTGGACGTGTGGACCGATGAGGCGCTTGTCCGCTGGGACTGGGGGGCGCCTGAAATATATATGGGCTTCGATGAGACCGGTGTGCGTATCAAAGTAGACCGACCCTATACGCCGCTGCAGTATCCCCGTTTCACCTATATGGGCACGTCGATCCTGTCTTTCCTGGATGTGTTGGAAAACGGTGGTGAACTGGCTATCTCCGGTCATGATTTAAGGCAGTCCCTCGAAGTAGCTATCGCGGCCAGGTATTCGGCCCTCTGGGGCAGCGTACCTTTAAAACTGCCGCTCGAAGATCGTTCTCTGACCCTCTACCCCCGCGCCTACCGCTGGCTAGGCGGCGATCAGTCGGACCTGCCGCAGTCTTATAAGGACGCGATAAAAGGGCCGCTGTTTCAATGATACAAAGATTGAGATGCCTTGAGATGCCATAACATAGTCCCCGCCAAAAGTTAAAAAGGAGGTCATCCCCGCAGGCTTTAAGCGGGAACCACGAAGTGCTCGAAGCGTCCCCGGATGGGACCTTCCATCCATAGCCTGGAGAGGCTGGAATTTATGGTTTCGTATACTTATGATTCCATAAAGGATGGCATTTTTTTGTTATAATACGTATTCTCTGAATAATCCTGTCTAATATATATATGCAATCAATAGGGTGTACACCACACCTGATCCCGGGAGGATGTATCATGGCCGATTTAAAACTGACAGACATCAACGGCGTAGCCGAGATCACGGCGAGGAAACTGAAGCAGCGTGGCCTCAATACCGTTCAGGATGTCGCAGAAGCAGACGTTGCCTACATCAGTTCCACGACCGGATTTCCAAGAGGACGTTCCGAAGCAGTCCGAAACGCCGCTGAGATGCTGATGCAGCAGGGCGCAACAGATCAACCCACGATAGCCCCCGAACCGGATATCGACATGGGAAGCGCGAAGGACGGTAAGAAGGGAAAGAAGGAAAAGAAAAAGAAGGGAAAGAAGGAAAAGAAAAAGAAGGGAAAGAAGGAAAAGAAAAAGAAGAAGAAATAAATTGTGGGAATAGTAAGAAAACGAGGTTGAGTACCTCGTTGCTGGTGGATGAGCCCGGTCACGATCGGGGAGCCAGGGTCCAGCGGCTTTATCAGGCCCACAACATCAGGGCCCCGGCCACGCAAACGATGCCGGTGATGACCAGTTGTAATAACCGGTCCGATAATTTTTTGGAATACCGAACACCGAGCGGGACGCCGACAAACGAACCAGCTGCCATGATGATGGCGGTGGAAAGATCCAGTTGACTGCTACCGGCGTAGACGAGGGAACTCAGAAGCGTTAAAATGAGCGCGATGAAGACGGACGAGCCGACGGTTTCAACAGCGCTAAGACCAAAAATAATAATCAGCATCGGTACGATCAAGATCCCACCACCGACGGAGGTCGAGGCGATCAAGGCCCCAATTACAGCTCCCATCATCACAGCGGCTGCGGTCTGTTTATACTTTTTCGATTTCTGATCCGTCCCCTCCGTCCTGGGCTCGGGTGCCCGGGAACCAGGCTTTGAAACCAGATTCCACAGGATCAGCAAAGCGGAAACGATCACGATCAACGCAATGAAACGATGAAGATTCGCCTGGAACGCCTGCCAGGCCGCCTCGTCTTCCTGGAGCGATGCCGCGTACCAGGTGAGGCCTATGGATACAGCCAGGTTTGCAGGTATGGCGCCCATCAGAAAGTATCCTGATGTACCGAAGGCAATCGTTTTCTGTTTATAATGGAAATAGGTGGCGGAAAGCTTACAGAGGAAGGAATAAAGATTCGCCGTACCTACCGCGACAGTCGGCGGCAAACCGAACAACAACGTCAGCGTGGGTAACACGAGCACCCCGCCACCGATGCCCGTCAACCCGATACTGGCGCCTATAACCAGGCCAGTCAGCAGTTTAACCGCAATCATCGGTACATCAAGATCCATAGGGTGCTCTTAATCCAATCTGAAGGTAAGGTTGATAGTATCCTGAATGTATACCACACCCTACCCACCTGTCAAGTAGGCACACGGCGCGCCACCTGCCCATTTTCCTCTTGACATAGTGTAAAAAAAACACGATATTGGTAGCATGATACCTACAAAACCCTACGCAGCCACGGATCTGGGCATATTCAAATTTGTTGACGGTAAACTGATGGTCTACCTGATGGAGTTGACGATTGAAGCCTACGTGGGTCGGCTGGCTCTACCCGGTACATTGGTCCTGGAAACAGAAGATCTGGAATCTGCGGTCCGCCGTAACTACCGGGAAGCGACGAATAGGTCGAACGCCTATTTTGAGCAGGTCTATACGTTTTCCGCGATGGAACGGGACCCGAGCCGGCGGGTTATTTCAACAGCCTATATGGCCTTCCCTGATAAAGATGAGACGTTTACGCCATCCTCGAAATACAGTTCCGGCACCTGGCATTATGTGAACGACGCGCCCCCGTTGGCGTACGACCACGATCAGATGTTGAAAATGTGCACGGAACGCATTGCCGCAAAGCTGAATTATACCACCATCGCCCTGCTCCTGTTACCACCTGCATTCACCCTGACGGATCTGCAAAACGTGTACGAGCAGGGTTTTGGGGAGACGCTGGACAAACGGAATTTTCGAAAGAAAGTGCTTTCAATGGATATTGTGGAGCCGATAGGTCGTCAACGCCAGGGAGAACAAGCCCGGCCTGCCATGCTCTACAAAGCCGTCAGAAGAGAAATGGAAATGATTCCGCTGTTTTAGAGATTATTTGAAGACGCTGGTTCCCGGCTGGAGATTACACCGGACTTGATCCGGGACCGGGATGACAACCCCGAACATACCCTCTCAGACCAATACCCTCTCTAACACCGATCGATAATGCGCCAGATCCGGCACGTCCAGTCCAGCTACTTTCGCCTGGTCATCCCAACGGCGTAGACGGACTGCGTCCTGGTAATGGGGATTTTTTTCGAAGGCTTCGACTTCATCATCTGTATAAGGGCCGCCCTGAAGGCGGAGGCTCTTGATCGAGGCGGGGGACAATAAGGCCATATAATCCGAATCCACGGCACAGAGATACCTTTTGGCAGCCACATGTAATCGTAGCGGCTCGGTTACCGCCGGCCCTGCTTGGGGCGCCAGCCAGGCCTCGCCCACCGCTTCATGCCGCCCATCGATACCCTTATCCGCGATATGCTCCGGTAAACCGTGCAGCAGGTGTCCGATATCATGCAGCAACGCCGCCACAACCAGCGTATCGGACACCCCCGCCTGTTCCGCCAGACACGCCGCCTGTAGCGCATGTTCCTGCTGTGAAACCGGCTCCCCCAGGTAGGCGTCCTCACCCCTGGTACGGAATAATTCGAAGATGGTGTCTAACGGTGAAGGAATTACATCATCCTCTTGATAATTTTCTGAGCCTGATTCTGGTTTATACCCAGCGATCGGCGAGCCAAAGGGCCGCCCTCATCAAGAACGGGCTCCCGCTGATCGAGGGACGGTATGCCATCCTTTTGAAAGAACAGTCCCGTATAGATCGTATCGCCCCATACCATAGCTTTCTCACAGGCGTCTTTCCAGTCGGTGGTGTCGTGGCCCTCATCCTCGAGTTTCTTGACGCGCTGCTTGAAAAATGGGTAATCATTATCTTTATTGAAGGTGACACAGGGGCTGAAAATATCGATCAGTGAAAACCCCTTGTGCTGGATCCCCTGCTGTAGGAGCTGGGTTAGATGCTTGGCATCACCGCTGAAGCCGCGGGCGACAAAAGTAGCGCCATTCATAATGGCCGCAGTAATTGGATTGACCGGTGCCTCTACGCTACCGAATGGCGTGCTCTTGGTCTTCATGTCCTCGCGGCTGGTGGGGGAAATCTGGCCGGTGGTCAGTCCGTAAATCTGGTTATCCATGACGATATAGGTCAGGTCGACATTCCGGCGTGTCGTGTGGGTGAAATGGTTTCCGCCGATGCCATAGCCATCGCCGTCTCCTCCAGTCACAATGACATTCAACTCGTGGTTTGCCATTTGAGCGCCGGTGGCGACAGCCAGTGCCCTGCCATGAAGGGTGTGCATGCCATAGGCGTTGAAAAACCCGGGGAAATTGGAAGAACAACCGATTCCGCTGATAATAAGCATCTCATGAGGACGGTAACCCAGTTCCACACAGGCTTTCTGAAGGCAACTCAGAACGCCGAAGTCACCACACCCGACACACCAGTCCGGGTCGACTTTTCCCTTGAAATCCTTCGCCTTTAATGGTACAACCTCTTCGGTTACATCCGGGGCTGTAGTTTCTACGGACATAGTATTATCTCCTTAAACCATGATTTCTTGAATGGGGACATAAAGGTCGGTTTTTCCGTCAAGTTGTTCCATCACGCCGTCAACAATGTGGTGGGGCATGAATGGCTCTCCATCATACTTGCGGATATGCCCGTCTATGGCGAGTCCGGTCTCACTACGCAGGTAGCGGAAGAATTGACCGGAATAGTTGTTCTCGACAATAATAGTTCGGCCGGCGCGTGAGACGATGTCGGTCACGGCCTCTACATGCAGGGGAACGATCCATTTGATCGGCAGGTGATTGGCAGAAATCCCTTTTTGCTTCAACTGCTCGATCGCCTCTTTAATGACCCCATAGGTAGAACCCCACCCGATGAGTGTCACCTCGGCATCCTCCGGGCCTTCCAACAGCGGCGGAGCGATTTGGGCAAGGGCATTTTTAAATTTCCGGGCTCTTTTTTCGACCATCTTACGGCGCTTATGGGGGTTCGTGAACTCGTCGCTGATCAATACCCCGTCCTCGTCCTGCTCGTCCGAAGCGACCACGTGTACATAACCCGGCAGACCCGGCAAGGCACGCGGAGAAATTCCACTCTCAGTATGCTTATAGCGCATGTAGCCGTTGCTTGGGGCGCCGATCAGCCCTGGGTCGTGACCATTACGTCCCTGGGAAGCGCTCGGTATATCGCTGACTTCTGTATTTGGTTCTGTAATCACCTCGCCTCGATCGATGTCCGGCTGCATATCAAGGTCATCGGGATCAACACTGAACGTGCCTTCCGAAATCAGCAGATCCGAAATGACGATGCCGGGACATTGAAATTTATCGGCCAGATTGAACAATTCGGGGAGCGTATTGAAGGCGTCAAGGGCATTTTGGGGGGCCACGATGAAGCGTTCAAAGTCCCCCTGGCTGGCACCGAGGGTCTGCCATAAATCGCCCTGTTCGGTCTTGGTAGGCACCCCTGTCGAGGGGCCTGCACGCTGAACATTGATAAAGACAACAGGCGTCTCCATCATGCCCGCCATGCCTATCGCTTCAGTCATCAACGCGAAACCGCCGCCAGAGGTCGCACACATGGACCGGCAACCCACGTGAGCGGCGCCGATAGCCATATTGGCCACGCCGATTTCGTCTTCGACCTGCCGAACCATAATGCCCAGTTCGCGCGCATTGTTGGCCATCCAGTGGAGGACGCCGGTCGAAGGGCTCATCGGGTAGGCGCAGTAAAATTTGACGCCCGCAGCGGCGCCACCCATGGCCAGCGCCTCATTACCCGTCCAGACGGCCAATGGCTTAGGACCGGTCGGGATCGGCTCCGGGAAAGCTTCGAAATGCGCTGCGGCGTAGTCGAAGCCGGCCCGGCCTACGCCGAGGTTCTCATCGACCACGTCCTGGCCCTTGCGCTGGAATTGCAGAGTCAGCATATCCCCGAGGACTTCGAAATTCATGCCAAGGAGATACGTAAGTGCGCCAAGGGCGACCGTGTTCTGCACCAGCTTGTTGCGGTTATTGTCGGTCAATTCCTTAATGGGTAATGGGCAACATTGAGCCCCTTCGCCTGCCTCACCGGGTTCGATGGTATCACTGTTGAAAATCACCCGGGTCCCCGGTCCCATGAGTCCGAGGTGCCGATTCATCGTGTCCTGATTCAAACACACCAACAGGTCCAGCTTGTCTCCATGGTTGTAAATCTTCTGATCGCTGGCGCGGATAGTTAGAAAAATGTGACCGCCCCGGATGATCGATTGAAAGGCGTTATACGCGTTAAAGTGAAGACCGCGCCGGATGAACATTCGGGCAAGGATATTGCCCGGTGTTGCGATGCCCTGTCCGGCCGCTCCTCCAATGGCGATGGAAATATCGAATTTCCCTGAACTCATAAGTCTCTCCTAATTTTCAGCGACTATCGCATCTTCATATAACTATACTGAGAAAATTGAACATGAAAAATACTACTTCAAAACGATGATGTCAACTGTTCTATCACATCTCAAATTATGGGCAGGTTTTTTTGGGTGAAAATGTCACTTTTTCATAAGCTTTTGATATATAGTTTTAAATTGATATATTTAATTTAATGATTTAAAAACAATCAGTTTTAATTAAACCAGTCAGGTCCGTGTGGCCAGAATAATGGCAGTGGATGATGAAGAAGGCCTCAGGAGTATTCTTTCTATACAGTGGGAGGCGCCCATGCAGGAAGTAGAACCGAAGGGAGAAATTTATGAATGATTCACCTCGTAACGCGCGGATTTTAATTGTCGATGATACCCTGCAAAATATCCAGGTGTTAGAGACAATACTAAAGGGGAAGAATTACCAGATCAATGTTGCCCAGAACGGCATCGAAGCGCTGGACATGGTGGAGCGCGCCCGGCCTGACCTCATCCTGCTGGATGTGATGATGCCCGAGATGGATGGATTCGAGACCTGTCGTCGCCTCAAGAATTCTCCGGACACCCGCGATATTCCTATTATTTTTCTGACCGCGAAAACCGAGACCGATGACGTGGTCAAAGGGTTGGAACTCGGCGGACCGGGGGCAGATCGTCCTTCTTCCTTTTATA
Organism: uncultured bacterium; assembly: GCA_913051705.1. GTDB lineage: Bacteria > JAAXHH01 > JAAXHH01 > JAAXHH01 > JAAXHH01 > CAJXCW01. Next base: position 3,776 of record CAJXCW010000195.1, on the reverse strand, counting down.
TTAAAGCAAACCACCCAATCAGACAATCATCCAACCACCATTTCTACAGGAGTTCCTTATGACCTTCGGCAGTGACAATTACACATATACAGTACAGGAAAACTGGTGGACATTACCCGAAGGATGGGCATTCGGATGGATTCCCGGCGTAGCCTGTGATTCTCAGGATCGGGTGTATGTCTATTCCCGCAGTGAACATCCGTTGATGGTTTTCGATCGGGAAGGCCATTTCCTGGAGGCCTGGGCCGACGACATTCTCGTGGACGCGCACGGTATTTATATCGATGATGAGGACAATGTGTTCTGCACCGAGCGGGAAGATCATTGTATCCGGAAATTCAACAAGCACGGCGAGCTGGTTCTGACCATCGGCACGCCGGGTCAGCCGGGCGCCAACGATGGAGACCCGTTCAACCTGCCGACCGACCTGGTGGTGACGCGCACCGGCGATCTCTATATAACGGACGGCTACGGTAATGCCCGGGTGCATCATTACGATGCCGAGGGAAATCACATCAAATCGTGGGGCGAATGGGGCACCGGACCGAGCCAGTTCGAATTGTCGCATTGCGTTCGCATCGACCGGCACGACAGGCTGTGGGTATGCGACCGCACCAACGACCGCATTCAACTGTTCGATCTGGATGGCAACTACCTGGAAGAACGTGCTGGCCTGGCCAAACCGGATACGATCTTTTTCGATCCCAAAGAAGATGTGGTTTACATCGCCGAACTCGATCAGCAACTGAGCATCTATACCCTCGACGGCGATCTGATCACCCAATGGGGTGGCCGGAAAAAGAGCGAAAAACCCGGCGAATTCATCGCCTGTCCTCACGGCATCTGGATGGACTCGCGTGGCGATCTGTACGTCGGCGAAGTGCAGCATGATGCGCGCCTGACAAAATTTGTGAGAAATAAATAGGGAGAATAAGCCATGCACTGGCAATTTGAACTGATCGCCGGCCCGTTCGGCGAGATCACCGAAGGCCCCGTGTGGGACGGCTATGCCGTGTTGTTTACCAATATAGAAAACAGTCTGATCTACCGATACTGCCCATCGACCGAAGATCTGACCGTTGTGCGCGGAGATACCAACAATGGTAATGGACTGACGCTGGACCAGGACAAACGGCTATACTGCTGTGAAGGCGGCGGGGAAGGACGACGGGTCGTACGGTATAATGACGACGGCACGACGGATGTCATCGCCGATCAATTCGAAGAAAAACGCCTGAACAGCCCGAACGACCTGGTGTTCGACCAACAGGGCCGGCTCTGGTTCACAGATCCTAGATATGGTGATTATCGTGATGATATGGAGCTGGACCATGAATCCGTCTATCGCTGCGATCCTCAGCCAGACGGCCGTTGGACCATCCAGCGCATGACCTACGACACCACCTGTCCCAACGGACTGGTTATTTCGCCTGATCAAAAGACTCTGTACGTCGCCCAGAGTAAATACGGCGATAACGAATCACGCGAACTACGGGCCTATCCGATCCTTGACGACGGCACGCTCGGTGCGTATGACGTGCTGCATAATTTCTATCCGCATCGAGGCATTGACGGGATGCGTGTGGACGCGGCCGGCAATATTGTGGCCACAGCAGGCTGGGAGGTCAGTGGTCCCGGTCCCATGATCTACGTCTTCGCCCCGACCGGCCGGGTGCTGTCCACCCACCCGTTACCTGCTCACCGGCCGACCAATTGCTGCTTCGGTGACCTCAACCTGCATAGCCTGTACGTCACGTCCATAGAAGGTCATCTGCTTCAGGCGCGGTTGAAATAAAGGAAGTAAAAAGGAAAGATGCCCAAGCAGCTTTCTTCCTCTCGTTCTTTCTTCCTTTCATAACCACAGGAGTCCCCATGCGCATCATCGATCCTCACACCCATGTCTGGAAAAACGACCCCGCCTTCCCCTGGCCGAAGGAAAATCCGAATCCGCCTGAAGAAGACCGGAGCGCCGAGATGTTGCTGGCGTTGATGGATCGGCATGGGGTGGAAAAAACGGTGCTGGTCCAGGTGATTCATTATCGTTGGGACAACTCGTATGCCGTCCATGCTGCGAAGACCTATCCGGATCGATTCGTCGCCGTGGGCCGCGTGAATCCCGAAGACCCGGCGGCACCGGACCATCTCAGCCATTGGGTAGAGGAACACGGCCTCCAGGGCGTGCGGCTGAGTCCCGCGGAAGGGCCGGCAGGCGACTGGTTTGCCGGACCGTTGATGCCGCCGATCTTTGAGCGGGCGTCGGAGCTCCGGGTGCCGCTACTGATACTCACCCGACCCGGACGGCTGGCGGATCTGGCCAACCTGCTGGACCGCTACCCCGATCTTGATTTAGTCGTGGATCATATGGCGGACGCGCATCCCGATCAGCCGGATGAAATTCAAGAGCTGCTCGATCTGGCTCGATATCCACGTGTATATGTTAAAATCAGCCACACCTGGTCTATTTCGCAACGGGGCTACCCGTGGATGGACACGCATGCGATGGTCAAAGAAGTCTATCAGACCTACGGGGCCGACCGGATCATGTGGGGCACCGACTGGCCGGTCTGCCTGAGTAACGCCGAATACGGCCAGACAATATCCGTGGTGCGGGATGAGATGACGTTCATCTCCACGGAAGATATGGAATGGGTGCTGGGTAAGACGGTGTTGCGGCTGTGGTTTAAATAAAAAGGACAAATATACCATGAAAATCACCGCGATTAAAACATTTCCCATCTGGATCGGCCATCGCAATCAATTCATCCTGAAGATCGAGACGGACGAAGGAATACAAGGGTGGGGAGAGGCTGGCGTTTCGGGCCGGGAACTGGCGGTTGAAGGCGCAGCCCGGCATTACCGTGAGTTCCTGATCGGCAAAGATCCCATGCGGATCGGCGCTTTGTGGCAGGAGATGTACCGCAGCCAGTATTTCGAGGGCGGCCGGGCCCTGACCGGCGCGATTTCCGCCATTGATATTGCACTCCACGATGTGGTCGCCCGGAAGTTGGGTGTCCCGGTCTACCAGCTTCTCGGCGGTGCCCATCGACATACGGTGCCGGGCTTCGTTACCTCTACCTCTCTGGATGGCCCGAAAGTCGTCGAAGATGCAAAGCGGCTGGTCGCGGACGGCTGGGAGGCGATCCGTTTCGTACCGGGCCATACGGATAAGGGCGGTGACGCCGATCTGTTTGAACCCCGTGAATCGGTAGGCATCACAGCGGAATGGATTATCAAAGTACGTGAAGCTGTCGGTTTCGGGCCGGTATTGGGAATTGATTATCATCATCGTCTCAATGTCGCGGAAACTGCTTCGTTTTGTCAGCGCCTGCCGTCCGGTACACTCGATTTTCTCGAAGAGCCGATCCGCGACGAATGTCCGGACGCCTATGCCGCCTTACGTCAGATGACGCCGGTGCCTTTTGCCATCGGTGAGGAATTTGCCAGCAAATGGCAGTTTGTGCCGTACATCGAGCAGGGGCTGACCAACTTTGCACGGATCGACGTATGCAATGTCGGCGGCCCCACGACCAATCGTCATGGTCTCCCACGTGCCCGCGGCCATTTCACGTGTGGTGTATCTGGCAATGATTTCGTTGTTTGTATTGAAGGCATCCAACCGCCCGATTCCGATGCTTGAACCGGCGACGGCATCCAACGCGACCTGAGCAACGGGATTGTCAAAGTCAATTCTCAGTCGGCGACTGTTGTTGCTCCAGTCCGCTGACCAGATGCTTCCTAATCGTTGGTGAATAAACGTGTGAGTGCCGGTTGATGCG
>CAJXCW010000194.1 GCA_913051705.1 uncultured bacterium | reverse complement strand
GCTACTAAAAATTTTACACGAGCCTTGGCACGATTTTTCTTTTCACCCAGACGGGCAAAAACCCTGCCGATAGCCTGCATGAGGGGCAGTATTTCTTCTTCAGGTAGAAATTCGTCGAATAGCTTCGCCTGGAACGGTACGGCGCCCAGACCACCGCCGACATAGAACTCGAAGCCGCGCTTTTCCTCACCGTCGATCACCCGGGTGACGGCGATGGCCCCGATGTCATGCATATTGGTCAGGCCGCAAGCCTCCTCACGGCAACCGGAGAAAGCAATTTTCACCTTGCGGCCGAAATCCTGGGCATCCGGATGACCAAGCAGGAATTGGGATAGGGCGTGGGCATAAGGCGTCACATCAAACGCCTCCCCTTGACATACACCCGCGATCGGGCACGCCGTGACATTTCGTACCGAGTTACCACAGGCTTCACGGGTCGTGATGCCCGCAGCCCCCAGACGCCGCATAATGGTCGGTGTATCCTCAATATGGATAAAGTGGAGCTGGAAATCCTGCCGGGTGGTGACATGCGCAATGCCCTCGGAATATTCCTCCGCCAGCTCGGCCAGCACTTCCAACTGCCGGGTATTCATGCCGCCGAACGGAATTTTGATCCGCAGCATGCCGGGCGCATCCCAGACCGTGCCCGGCCCCTTGACCAGATCGCCGGATGGATACGACAACGTCTGTGTTTTGACGCCGTCATGCCGCTGACCGTTGTCGTACCGCTGGCCGTATACCCCACGCCGCAGACGGGTTTCAGCAAACACCTTCTCATCGATTTTCCCCTGGCGCCTGAGTTCGATCTCCGTTTCAAACTGGTCGATCTCATCACGCAGCCCGTCTGAAATGGCGTCCACAACTTGTTCACGCCATCGCGCATTGCTCTTTTTCATATTTTACTCCTGAATAGTATCGGACAATCTAAAAATTCAATCTTCAAACTATCTGCGAAGCCGCCGTCCAGGTCGGCATCATCAGTTTTTCACGAATGGATACGACGTCGCCAACAACGATGGTTGCGGGGGATTGGATATCCGCCTCATGGGCGATGTCTATAATGTTATGGAGGGCGCCTACGATCACCTGCTCTTCCTCCCACGTGCCGCATGAGATAATTGCGACGGGGGTCTCCGCCGAGCGGCCGTGTTTGATGAGTTCGGTGATTACATCCGGCAGATGGGCGACGCCCATTAAGACGACCAGCGTGTCCATCGCGGCGCATGCCTGCCAGTTAACCTTCTGCCGTTCATCCGCCCGGTGCGCCGTAATAATGGCAACGGAACCGGACAGACCCCGATGTGTCAATGGAATGCCCGCACATTCCGGTACCGCGACGGCACTCGTCACGCCGGGTACGATCTCGAATGGAATACCGTGTTGCGCACAGACCTCGGCCTCCTCACTCCCGCGGCCGAACACACAGGGGTCGCCGCCTTTCAAGCGCACCACCGTCTGCCCCGATTGACCTCCCTCGACCAGAAGATCGTTGATTTCATCTTGACTCATATAATGCTTTCCCGGCGCCTTCCCGGCATAAATCCGATCCGCCCATACAGGCGCTTCGTCCAGTATGGCTTTTGGGATAAGCCGGTCATAAATAACGACATCGGCCTGCCTCAAACACTCGAGGCTACGAACCGTCATCAACCCTGGATCACCGGGCCCGGCACCTACGATATACACCATACCTGTCTGGTTCATGCTGGAATTCCTATAGTTTGTAATTAGACGTGCGCCCCGGTTTTTAGACTAACAGGCGGGACACCCATAATGTCCTCAATTTTCTGATAGGCCGCATCTTCATCACCGGCACGAAGCAGGTCGAGAATATCCGAATCGACCAGCCTGTACCAGAGTGTCCTGCGCGTATTGAAATCAGGATTCTTTTCTGCCAGGGATTGCCGAATAGCGCCTGCCAGTTCCAGAAAGCGGGCATATTCCGGTCCGAACTTCTCCTCAAGGCTCTCCCGAATGCGTACCGCTAACGCCGGTGCTTTGCCGCTCGTCGAGATGGCCACGGTCAAATCACCCTGCCGAATCACAGACGGGGCGATAAAATCACACAGCGGCACGTCGTCTACAACGTTAACCAGCACTCCGCTACGCCGGCCTTCCTCCCACACCTGTCTGTTGACCGCCGAATCATCGGTGGCGCTGATCGCCAGAACCGAACCTGCCAGATCACCTGCCTGATAAAGTCTGGCTGTATGCTTGATTCGACCGACTGCCGCCAGATCAGCCAATGACACAATCAGATCCTGAGCAATCACGGTAACACAGGCGCGTGCCTCAAGCAGCGCGTGCGTTTTGTCCGCGGCAATCCGTCCGCCGCCGATCACCACGCAAGGCCGGTCATTCAAATCCAGAAAAAGGGGATAATAGGACATCTGTTTTTTAAGAATGATTCATAGTTTACTTTGTTGACCAATAAAGTAAACTTAATAAAAAAACAGGATTTGTCAAGATTAAATTTAAACAAGAGACAGGATTCGGCCTTGGAAGGAAAACACAGGTCACCCTGAGCCCTTCGACTTCACTCAGGGTAAACGTCGTCGAAGGGTGATGAGTGATAAGCGGCGCCTGTGTTCACTTACAGGTAGGCTTTGAGTTCCCGGCGGACAGAGGCGGTAGGGATATTAAGCTCAAGAGGGTATTTAGCCACAGTGCGGCGTTTAATATCGACACCTTCATTTTGGCACCACCGTGAGTTTTTCATCACTCAAGAGCTTATGGCTGACTTCTGCCCCGATGAGGTCCTCAAGTCGTTTTTTGACAGCGGCGGTCGATACGTCCGGACCGTTGTGCGTATCCATGGTTCTTGTAAAGAAGGATCGCATGGATAAGATGCCGCCGGGCGTCTGAACATACTGGCCCTGTTGCGCCCGGCTTACGGTCGACCCGTCTACGCCTATGGCGTTACCGACTTCTTCCATGGTCATCGGCTTCAGATACTCCACGCTTTTTTCCAGGAAGTCCTGTTGGGTTTCCACGATATACGCCATTACCTTGAGAATCGTTTGGCGCCGTTGCTCAATATTACCGACCAGCAATTGGGCATGCTTGAGTTTCTGACGTACAAAGGCCCGAACCTTCCGGCTATGCTGATTGGATTGACTAAGAATAGACCGGTACACCGGACTGATCCGGATGCAGGGTGTATAGGCATCATTAAACCGAACCACATACCGACCGTCGAGATACTCGACCGTCAGGTCCGGGTTAATCAACAGGGCTTCGCCGGAGCCTATCGAAAGACCGGGATTTGGATTCATCTTTTTAATCTGCTGAACAGCATTTTGAATATCTGCTATGGGCACCTTCAAAGCCTTTGTCTGTGACCCGGACCAAAGGACCGGGGTTTCTGAGCTAAACTAAAGAATCGTCATACTCTGTATATCGTTTTTCTACTGGCATATTCATGAAACAGGCACCTCCAACCCTGTTCCAGATCGATGCAGACGCGTATTGGCTGCGCCCTCAACGATCCATCAACGGACTTGCGGCTATTCCTCCTCACCCAAGATCCAATTCAGCAGCTCGAGCTGCCCTTTCAAGGCTAGCCGGTTGATCCTGTTAGCCCGAATCTGCTTCTGATCATTGCGTGTTTCAGCCTGTTCCAATTGCTTCGACAATTCTATTATTTGGGCTTCGACCTCAGCCCACCTCGCCCGAATTTCACCCTTGGTTTTCAACGGTTTACCCCCTTCCTATACCTATGACTGGATATCACTACGCAGTACGTGCTTCGTGCTGTACGACTTCTTGTTCGGGTGTGCCAATCGTAACTTTCGTACCAGGGAGAATCGAGTCGGTCAGCTAGACATTCACACCGATTACCGCTCCTCTTCCGATCACCGTCCTTCCTCCCAGGATCGTCGCGCCTGGCAACAAAGTTACAACGACCGAATATTGGCCCGATCCGTTAGGCTACGCCAAACAGGTGACCCCGCCGGGACACACCAGCGCCAACGCCATAGATGCTCGCTATGGGACAGCCACCGTCTATAGCGGAATCCGTCCGGTGAGGCAACCACCTGCTACATTCGTGGTGCAGAAATATCCGGGACTGAGTCCGGATGCCGGCGATAATCTCATGAAATTCATTTACTTCTTTAAAAGGCATGGCCTCCAGAAAAACGCCTATAGGCCGTTTCATCCATGCTAATTCTGATCCCGCACCAGATCCCGGATTTCATTCTCTGATAGTTTCGTAGTTTCAGCGATCTCCTCGATGGTCTTGCCTCCGTTTACCAACGCACGGATAAGTGACCTTTTTGGGAAAAGAAAATCGCCGTAAGTTTTGTATAATGAATATAAGGGGTATCTGTGACTATGATACACGATAAACGTTTGGGGGGAAACTCCCCGGGTAGGACTCGAACCTACAACCTAGTGGTTAACAGCCACTCGCTCTGCCATTGAGCTACCAGGGATCATTGCGGGCCTTCGCAACAGGGGCCAAAGTTAGAGGTCCAGTCTGATTTTGTCAAGGTATTTATAAGGCTAAAGATTAAACAGATAGGCCAGTTTCACCACGAGGGTCCGGTCCTGCGGATCACCCAGAAAACCGGTGGCCTGGCTGTCCCGCTGTTCATTGTATACAATAAACAGATCGCTGCCGGGACGAATGATGTAATTGAACCGGAAGTTGGACGTAAAACGGTTCGCCTGACTGTCCCACTGAACCAGTGCCCGAGCCGAGACGTTGGGCGAAAAGGAGTAGGTCGTTCTGGCGCCGAGGATATGAGCGGTCACATCCTGCTTGATGCTGGTGTTGTCTGTAAGATCGACATCGTTGAGTTCATATCGGGGCTCAATCGTGAACTTGGAGCCGTATCGGAGGCCGCCCGTGAGTTGCAGGGTACGGCGATCCCCATTAAAAAATTGACCTACAACGAAGGTGAATGTACCAAAAACCGGTTTGCTCAGGTTCGTAGTAAAATGCATCCGCGAAGCAGCGGCAGTATAGCCCCCTGTGGGTAACTTGACACCCAGGATAGGGCGTGAAGAGGTACTGATCCGTTGAAAAGAACGGTCCAGCGTAATACCGATGATCTCGCCGCCGGTCAGAAACATCTCATAATGATAATGCTCCTGGCGAGTCAACTGGGTGCCGTCATCACCAAAAACGGCGGCCATGACAACATGAGGCAAAAAGCGGCGTATAAAACTGTTTTCGGGCTCAGGCGCGAAAAATATCCGACCCGATATTTCATGGAAACCACCGTAGGTCTGCGCAAGACTCTGCCGACTGAAGAACCCCATACCCGGATTGAAATTCTCCGAAACGCCCATATAAAATCCTTCAAACTGCCATAACGGCCCGTTCCATCGCGACCAGAGGCGCCCGGCTACACCGGATTTACTACTCGTGCTTGCGTTAAACGTCGTTCCGGCTAAAAACCCGCTGACCGCCAGTTTAGGCCCGACGGCTACATTGAAATCAGCACCCCCCGCTCGATTGTAATTGTTTCCCGACGTCTGGCTGTTGGTTAAGATCAAACCTACATTCGATTTTTCACCGACATCCTGACTGAGGCGTGCCACCGCATAGTTGTTATCGTCAATGACCTGACTGCCGAATTGTTTATCGCCGGTGCGCATCAACAACAGTCCCACATTGGACCGACCGACTTTACCCGTCATACGGCCGCCGGCCAGAATCGGCACCTCCCGCAACGTGCCTGTGCTGTCGCGTGCCAGACCAATATTCCTGCTGTAGAAAAGTTCCGTATTGCGGGCTACGCCAAAACTGAATAAGCCGGAGTTTTCGAGGAAGAAACCCCGCTTCTCAGGAAAGAACAGGCTGAACTGGGTTAAGTTGACCTGCGCTTCGTCAACCTCTACCTGTGAAAAATCCGTGTTATACGTCAAGTCCATCGACAGATTGTGGGTCACGCCGTATTTAATGTCCACACCGCCATCGAAGTCATCACTGCGATCGGTAGGTATCAAGGGATTATAGGTCCATGTAGCTCCCCCGAGCGAATACGGTTTGACCTGCAGGTTTCGTTTTACCCGTTCTACCAGATTCAATCCGGTCATGGTACCGGCGACCGAGACCTGGGTAATGGTAAACGGCTTGATGACCGGCGCCCAGAAGCTCTGCTCGTTACGACGGCGGATCTGTCGCTCGAAGTTGACCCCGAACGTCATATTTTCCCCGGCCTCAAAACGCAAGGTGCGCCACGGTATAGCGATCTCCGCAAACCAGCCCTCATCCGTCCTGGTCGTAACCACATCCCATACGCCGTCCCATTCCGTGATCATATTGGTGTTGAATCGACCCTCAGAGCGCCCCTCATTACGAACCTGGGCGTCGAAACGGGCGCCATCCGGGTTGGTGGCGAACAGCAGACCGTTCTGACGATCCAGAAACGTATCGAGGATCACCTGGAAATAATCATCATCGCTGAGATCGCCGTCTCGCCGCATCTGGGTGGCAATGATCTGAGCCGGTTTTGAATCGAATGCCCACAACCCGATGTACAGCATCTGATCATTATACACGACACCCACCTCTGTCCGTTCGGTCGCTGGCTGCCCATCATCGGGGCGCTGCTGCGTAAATCCGTTTGCCGAAGATCCATCCTGCCAGAATGATTCGTTAAGGATACCGTCAAGCTCCAGTTCTTCCGTAATACGCAAAGGTTGTATCGATCGATCCTGAGCAAACAACGACGTGGTCATCAACAGGACACTGATACAGAGTGCCGCAATGACACCACGTAGCAATTTAAAACAAAAAAGCATTAAATATCTCCTCCAAACTTTAGGTACGCCCTTATATTGATACACAAATAACTCGATTAAATATTGAGATAAATCTATAAGTGTCAAGTGAAAAGCCCTGCGATTGAAAAGCCCTGCGAATCCAAGCCCCGCAGGTTGCTGCGAAGATCAAGCGAGCGAGGTACAAATAGTCCTTATCCTGGCATAATAGTATGGTCCCAATTCGCCAATTTGCCCACCTGCCGCTCTCCTAATGCCCCTGTGGCCAGAGCGGTTTGGTATCGGTGAGAAATAGACGGGTAATCGTATCAATGTGATCATTTGGGGAAATGGTTGCCAGACCGTAGTTGTAGAGGTTCTTGAAAGTCACGACGCCCATAATCAGTGATGAAAAGGAGGCAATATCGAGCGAGATGGTCACATCGTAGGAGGCATTCGGTGAGAGGTGTGGTACGCCATTTTCAAAATGTACGATGGTACTTCCGTTGTTCTCAGGCAGAAAGTCATCTTCAATAGTTATATTCAGCCGACAAGTTTGATGGCCGAAATTGTGGCTTTTCAGCGCTTTGAAGATTCCCGGTGTATTGAGTACCCGGTACATGCAGCAAACGCCGGCTTCATTACTCCGGAGATACGGGCGATACGAATTCAGGTGAAAGTAACCGTCTTTCGTGAACGAATCTGAACTGCCGGGGGCGCTGAAGAGGATATGGTACAGTTGATCGTCCTGGGTGTTGAGCACGATCTCATGCACCTGATCCGAAAGGCTGTTCAGAAAAGTCAACAATTCGGAAAGCGCGTCAGGGGTGTTATAGACAAACTCTCTGACCAGGAGTTGTTCCTGGAAGTCGTCCTTTCTATTGATGTAATAGGTGACATACCCGTCAACACGTCTCTCTTTCTTATAACCAATGGTCGTGTTATACATATCCCCGCAGAGTACCGCATCCACATCGTTATCGTTCTTTTCAAACAGACCATGCGTTGTATCGAAGTAACGCTGATAACAGGCGACTAAGGCTGCCCGGTCCTTGGCGGTTAATCGGCAGATGTGCGCTTTGCTTTCACCGCGCGGCAGGCTGGACGGTTTGATCCGGTATTTTTCCAGCTTCGCACCGAATCCGTACCCCATCTTTCTGTAAAAATCCGGGCGAAATGCGTATAAAGTAGACAGATGAATACCACGATCCCGGATGTGTCTCAGACCCGCTGCCATCGTTTCCTTTGCGACATGCTCCTTGCGGTGCAGCATATCTACGCTGATTCCTCCAATGCCGACGACCGGTAGTTTCACAGATAGAACCCTCATCGTAAAATCAATCAACCTGACGCTACCGACCAGTTTCTCGTCAAGATAACAACCGAGATATTCTCGCTGTGGATTGTCAATCTGCTCCTGTTTGTAGGTCTTCAGATGGGCGGCCTTTTCTTCCGGGCTCGGATACCATGCGGGAAACGCCTCCACATCAATATCCAGCCAGTCCGCCCAATCCTCATCAGCTAAAGGTTTTATCGTATACATTTATAGAGGTCCTTCCCGAAGGGCTCGATGAGTTCCCAAAGGGAATCATCAATTACTCAATCGCTCAATCGCCATCCACCTTGCTCTGCCTGTACCGGTCCAGCGCGATGGCCAGGATCAGAAACGCTCCGATGATCATCTTCTGAAAATGGTCATCGACGCGGGTGTGGATAAGCCCCTGTTCCAGAAACTGGATAAACAGGGCGCCGACGAATGATCCAAGGACCGTACCTCGTCCGCCGGATAAGGAGGCCCCGCCGATGACGACTGCGGCGATGACATACAGTTCCTTGCCGAAGGCGGCCGTGGGATCGCCCTGGTTCTGGTAGCTGAACAGCATAACGCCGGCAATACCCGCCATCATCCCTGCCAGGGTATAAATCAGAACTTTATGACGTTCGACCCGGATGCCGGAGAGCCGGGCCGTCGCCTCATTGGATCCGATCGCGTATACATACCGGCCAAACGCCGTCCAGGTCAGCAGAATAAACGTCATGCCGATGACCAGCACGCCGAACCAGACGCCGGGCGAGACGATAAGCCAGTCGTATACCGGCGTGATTTCCATCAGCCAGGCCATATCCCGACTGCCGGTTTCCACCGTCACATTACCGGAGAGCCAGAGGGCGATACCCCGGAAAATCCACAGGGTACCCAGCGTGGTGATGAAGGGACTAACGCGTAATAGAGCAATGGACAACCCGTTGAACAGGCCGCAAAGCATGCTGACCAGGATGCCGGTTATCACGGCAAGGCCACCGGCAGGAAAGGCAGACCATCCAGCAGCCAGCAACTCCCGGTCTATCAGGGCCACCACCACAGTCGTCAGCGCCAGAAGCGATCCGACGCTGAGGTCGATCCCGCCGTTGACGATCACCATCGTCGCCCCCGCCGCCGCAATCATCACCACCACACTCTGGACCAGCACCATTCGCAGGTTGAATAATCCGACAAATGAAGGGCCGACAAGGAGGGTGAAAAAGAGAATGACCAGCACCAGTAACGCAAACGGCGCCAGTTCTTCAAGCAGAGTTTTTGTACGTTCAGTCATCCAACCATCCTTCCACCTTCCCACCCGGGCCGCGACACATCACGGCTCTACCCCACCCCGGTCGCTATCGACATCACCCGATGCTCATCCAGGCCATCGGTATCCATTGGAGGAGATAGTATGCCGCGATGCATGACGCTGATTCGATCACACACCCCAAGCAATTCAGAAAGATAGGAACTGACAAACAACACGGTTTTTCCTTGCGCGGCCAGTTCGCCTATCAGCTGATACATCACGGTCTTACTCGCGATATCGATGCCGCGTGTCGGTTCATCAAGCAACAGAATATCCACATCCCAATGCAGCAATCGGGCCATGGCCACCTTCTGCTGGTTGCCGCCCGAAAGATGACGTACAGGCCGGCCTATATCTCGGACGCGAATATGCAGTTTTTTTACCCAGTTATTGACTCGCTTTTTTATTTCTCTACGATCAAGCAGGCCGTATCGTGTGAACGGCGCCATCCGGCCATACATCATATTATCTTCGATGGACTGATCCTGGGCCAGCCCCTCGTGATGCCTGTCCTCACTGAGCATGCCAAGCCCCTGTCGTATACGATCATTCGGCATGGGGGCTGGATCTTGCAGCGTTCCGATGGTCACCCGACCCGTTTTAATAGGGTCAAGGCCATATAAAGCACGGAGAAGTTCCGTTCTACCGGCGCCCACCAGCCCGAATAATCCCATAATTTCACCACGCCGCAGTTCGAGGTCCACGTTTGCAGGCAACCTGCGCCCGGTTAAACCATGAAGTTTTAGAACAGGCGGTCCGATGTCATGGGGAATGCGAGGATATAAGGTCTCTACAGGCCGACCGGTCATGCCCGTAATCAGCGATGACAGATCGGCGGCGGCGGTTTGCCCGGTTTTTACCGTCCGTCCGTCACGCAGAATGGTATAGCAATCAGAAATGGCCTTTATCTCTTCGAGGAAGTGGCTGATATATATGATGCCCAGGCCCTTTTCCTTTAACCGCGTGATGGTGGAGAACAGTTGCTCCGCATCTTTAGAAGACAGGCTGCTGGTCGGCTCGTCAAAGACAATAAGCCGGGCATCGGTAACCAATGCTTTGGCAATCTCGACAAGCTGTTGTTGTCCGGCGCCCAGACGCCGTACGGGTATATCCAGGGGAATATCCGTATGGTTGAGCGCGGCCAGCGCCTGGCCGACCTGTTGACGGATGTGATCTTTTTTGAGGAAACCTAACCGGTTTGTCGGTTCCAGTCCCAGCATGATATTGGCTTCAACACTTAAGTCCGGCGCCAGGTTCCGCTCTTGATAGATCATAGCAATGCCCCGATCCTGGGCCTTCGCCGGTGTGGCAGGTCGGTACGAACGACCATCTAATATCATCTCTCCCGCATCCGGTGAAAACACACCGGCCAGAATTTTTACCAGCGTGCTCTTTCCCGCTCCATTTTCACCGATCAGCGCATGTACCTCACCGGATCGCACCTCAAAATCGGCCTCCTGAAGCGCAATCGTCGCTCCAAAACATTTGGTGACCTGCCGCATGGATAGAAGGACGTGGCTGTTCGCAGGCGGCTGATAGCTGGTGGCTGGTTTTAAGTTAAAACTGTCTGTATTCTTCACTTCATACTCTTTACGCGCACGGCGCGCCGTGCGCCTTCATTTATCTAAAATCGACAAATCCGGGCTCAGACGCTGCCTGATCTCCGGATCATCCATATTTTGCACCGTGGCGACCCAGGCGCCGGTATCGATTCGTTTTTCCGGTATGGATCCCTCAAGTATATTGACGGCATGGATGACGCCCAGATACCCCATGCGTACGGGGTCCTGAAGTACCAGACCATGCAGCTCTTCCT
>CAJXCW010000193.1 GCA_913051705.1 uncultured bacterium | reverse complement strand
CTGCCTGGAGATGGCGGAAGGGTTTATTCGATCCGGCTTGAAATTTGAATGGTATATTCAGGATCGCGTGGACTCCTGGGCAAAACTGACCGCCGATCAGGCCAGGTTATACCGGCGTGCCGGCCTGGTGAGAATACATTTCGGCGCGGAATCCGGTTCGGACGAGGTGCTGAAGTCCATAGAAAAGAAAACGAATATCGGAAAAACGATTGAGGCTGTAGAACGCTGCAAGCAAGGGGATATTCGGGCGAGCTTCGGTTTTATTTTCGGACTGCCGGAAGAAAAAGACGAGGATATGTATCAAACCCTGGATATGATCGACCGTATCTATAGGGCCTATGACAAAGCAGATTGTTACACCAACATCTTCACTCCTTATCCCGGATCACCGCTCTGGCCCATCTCTATTGAAAAAGGATTCATCCCCCCGAAATCATTTGAGGATTGGAGCGATTACTATCCACGAATTACCGAACTGCCGTGGATCAGTGATAAAAAACACCGAAAACTCCAGGCCATCCGGCAATATCTGCGTTTCGGTTACCATCAGGTCAAGGTTGGAGAAAAACATCATTCCTGGAAACACACCTTACTCTTGAATCTGCTTAAACCCACCTCCCGTCTGCGTATCAGGACGAAGCAATTCACCTTTCCTTTCGAGATCTACGGATACTCGGGTCTGCAACGCCTGAAGTCCAGCTTCAACATCTATGATCGGTTTTAGCTGAAAGGTATTTTAATGAAAACCATAACATTTACTGCCTTTCGTAAAAACGCATCAAATTTCATTGCAGAATGGAAGAAACCAGGCATTCGATTGAGAATCCAGGGAAGTGATCTGTCTTCTGCTATTTTGGAAGAACGTAGGCGTGGTCAATGAGACTGGTTGTTGACTCTTCCGAATTGGCTGCACTACTCAGCAATCCATAAGATCAACACCGTCTCCATGCTTAACAAAGCACAAAAGACCTTTCTCTTTATCTGCCTCCTTGGGTTCAGCGCTGTTATTATAAAATATGGCGTTGTGTCCGCCTTTAACAATACAAAGGGAGATTTCCCCAATTATTATACCTCGGCACGTTTATTGGCAGAGGGGGTCTCGCTGGAAAGAGCGTACCGTGATGTAATCTGGTTTCAGAAACAGATGGATCGGTACGGCATTGTGGATCAGGCAGGCGGTTTCATCCCACATCCACCGTCAACCGCTCTGGTTCTTCTCCCGCTGACTGTGTTCCCTCCTGTAATCGCCAAAAACATCTGGCTCCTCTTTAATATTACCCTGGTTATATTCGATATTATTCTTCTATGTAAAATTGTCCGTTTACCCTGGTTGATCACCTCCGTTCTGTTCTTAGGATCAGGCTATGCCCTGCTCAATAACTTGCTGTTTGGTCAACAGTATCTCTTGCTGATCACCTCACTTCTACTCGGTGTATTTTTTTATCAGAAGCAGAAAATGATCTGGGCAGGTATTGCGATAGGCTGCTTTATACCGGTAAAATATATTGGGATTCTCTTCCTGATGTATTTTACCTGGCGGAAACAGGGACGGCTCGTGGGGGTGGCTATAGCTACGGTGGCGTTCATTCTGATTATTACCGTGTGGATAGGGGGGGTAGAGGTTTTCCAATCATTTGCGGCAGAAGTATTTCCAAGGCATCTGCGTGGGGAAGTGCAGGCGCCCTATGCGATCAATTTCCAGTCGTGGAACAGCCTGTTTCGTAATTTGTTCCTGTATCATGAGGCGTTAAACGCGCACCCGGTGTGGCCATCACCT
This sequence comes from uncultured bacterium, assembly GCA_913051705.1. Classification (GTDB taxonomy): domain Bacteria; phylum JAAXHH01; class JAAXHH01; order JAAXHH01; family JAAXHH01; genus CAJXCW01. The sequence continues at coordinate 9,401 of CAJXCW010000193.1, read as the reverse complement.
GTTCTGTTTGTTGTCCTGAAAAACATGATCTTATGGTGTTTGGTCGGTTTGTCCCTCTTTGTGCTGGCGCGTGCCGGATTCAAAAAGGAGGGACATACCTTTCTCTTCCATGTGGGATTCATTCCGCTGGCTCTGCTGGTAAACTCACCAGCCAGCGTGACGTACCACTTTCTCCTGCTCAGCTTGCCCTGTGTCTTTTTTGTCAAAATACTCCTTGATAAGAAAAATATGCTGGGGGCCGTGTTCCTGACCGGGCTTTTTATCCTGATTAATACACCGATTTTCCCCAAACTACATCCGCTCGTTTATCCCAGACTCTGGCTGATGTTGTCTTTTTTTGTCTGTTCACTCTATCTATTCAGACATGATATTTCCTGGCGACCTGTTTCTTTTGTGAGATGGGGTCTGCCCGTGCTCGTTCTTTTTCTCGCCTTCACCGGACAAGGTCTCCGGTCTCTGTCGGCAAACACGGAACGCCACGCAGCCTACTGGCCGATTGATGATCCGAGATACACGACTTTAAAACAACCGGATGTGGGTAAGAATCGGCTCGTTTTCAGTGCACTGGTGGATGATCATTATGCGGTCTATTCGAGCGAGGCCGGACGTTGGACGCCGGTCCATACAAGGAATTTTTACAACCCCGCGCTTGCATCCGACGATTCAACGCTGCTGGTTGAAACCATGGCCAACGGTCGTACAGAAATATGGATCAGCAAGGGGCAAGGCAAAGAACCGATCTTTTTACAGATCGGTCAATCACCGACCTGGCAGCCCGATGGCAGGCGGTTCGCCTTTTTTCGAGATGGGTTTATCTCTCTCTATGATATGCAGCAACATCAGTGGTCGTCCCCTACGGAAGTTGGGAACGGATATGATCTTGCCTTTTCACCTGACGGCAACCACATCGCCTATTGTACGTGGGATACACAGGGTACGAGTCTGCATGTGCTTGATATCAGGGATGGACGTACATGGACGGTGCTTCAATCGCTTGATCGTATCGAAACGCCCACCTGGTCGCCGAATTCCTCCCGGCTGCTCTTTGCCTGGAACCGTGCAGGGAACCGGGATATCTGGTCTATGGAGCTAACGGATCAGATCCCTGTTCAGCGCACCTTCCATCAGGACTCCGACATGGATCCGGTCTGGTTTGGTGAGCAGATCATTTTTGTAACGGATCGGGGGCATGGTCTGGAAATGAGCGCCCTGTATCGTCTGTTGCATCCTGAGGAACGCCTGTGAACCTGACAAGATATGATGGATTAATTTTTCTTGGGCTGCATCAGCTCAAAACCCCGACGTATCAGGTCTCTGGTAAGCCATGAACTTCTGTAACGCCCGTAGTTCTAAAGCACCGCGGTAGATTCGGGTATGATAGCGCCAGGCGCTCGCCGTCCGCAGCAGGAAACGGCGAAAAGCGGTGAGCTTGATATCGGTAGCAGTTGGATAGTAGGCATTCAACACGCGCTCGAAATTGAGCATTTTACGTCGCAAAGGATCCTGCACCCAGGGCATGGTTGTACTGCGCCGTTGGTTGAAATCCTGCCACGCGTCGCTAACCCATTCTTCCAGCGTCTCCGGAAAGACAAAACCATCTTCTTTAGCCTGCTCGTACAACGCGCCGGATAGGGGGACCGGGGTGTACAGATACATGATGATCTCGGACTTCGGATTGATCCGTTTGATCTTTCTGATAAACTGCAGGCTTTCTTCCATATCTTTTTCTGGCTCGGGTGGATTGCCCAAGACAAATGAGAATTCCGGCACCATATTATGCGCTTCCATTTTCGCCGCAATTTCCAGCGTTTTTTCCGTCGCTGCCGTACCGCCTTTGTCCATGCGTTTCAAGGTAGCGTCCGAACCGGTTTCCGCTCCAAGGAATACCATGCGCAGGCCTGATTTTTCCATCAACTGCCAGGTTGCATCAGAGAAATTGAGCATGGTATCCACCCGTCCTTCACCCCACCAGCGAACATTCAGGGGCACGATGCGTTCGGAAAATTCGGCGACCCGTGATTGTTGCGTAAAAAAGTTGTTGTCGTAGAATTCAACCGCATCTAACTGCCAGGTTTTTACCAGATTTTCTACCACGCCTGCTGTCCGTTCCGCCGATTGTGCCACCCATTTGCCCCCTACCATGTTGACGACCGCACAGAAATTGCAGAAGAAGGGGCAGCCGTAACTGGAATGATGCGGCAGCGTACGTTTTCCCATAAAAGTGCGGCGTATGTATCTGCCCATGTCAATGCGATGGTAGGGGTATTCCGGAAGCGTATCCGGATGTGGGATAGCGGCCATATTGTTGCTGGTTATTTTATTGGTTTCAGCATGGCGGTAGGCCAGTCCTTCGAAGCCTTCGGATTGCAGACCATGATCTAACCCATCCAGCAAGTCTACGAACACCTGATCTCCATGACCGCGGACGACGTAATCAACATACGTCGCCTTCAGGCAGACATCCCAATGCTGGGTAGGAAAATAGCCGCCCCAGATGATGGTCAGACGGGGGTGCCGGGCTTTCAGATCGCGACACAAAGGGACGGCCTGGCTGAGTTGAGGCCCGGGCATAACGGTTACGGCTAACCGGTCCACCTGTTTCTCCCGGATAAGACGGTCAAGCTCATGCTGTGGGTCCGGCAGGAGATTACCGTCGACGATCATGTATTCATGACGCCCTTCCAGTTTTGCGCCCAAGGCGAGCAGGGACATGGGCAGCACCGGTTTTTTGTTCGATGAACTGGGGGGGTTATAGAGAATAAGCATGGGATGGGTATACGCCTGTCTATGGTCTCAACCGATACAGCATCAACGATTCATTAATATAGTGCTTTTCCGATAGAAGGTGTATGGAAAAGCCTTTCTTTCTGGCTATGGTGAGGATTTGCTCAACCTCTGCCAGGGTGGATAGCAGCAACAGAATCTCTCCATTTTCTTTCAGAAATCGTTTCGCTTCGCTGCAAAATCGTTCGATCGTGTCTCCGCCGTAAAGTGCCTGTTCAAACGGGGTTGAAGGCGTGCCTTTCAGAAAAGGCGGATTGAATATGATCCGGTCGAAGGTCTCTTCACCTACCGACTCGAAGAGATCGCCGTGACGGACGTCTATTTTATCCTCCAGAAGATGGCGGGTTACATTGATCTGAGTACACCTAACCGCTTCGGGATTGATATCTACGGCGACCACCCGACTTGCCCGGGGCGCGGTAAATATGGAAACGATCCCGGTACCGGTACCCATGTCTAATATCTGGCTACCCGAAGGAACCAGTTCAGGTGTCAGAATACACGCCAGATACGCGCCGGTGCGAAACAGTTTGGGCGGCATCACCTGAGGCAGGACCCGCAGAGGCACGCCGTTGATATACTCCACAACAGGCTGATTGTAGCGAACGCGCTGCAATTGCCGGGCGAAAGAATGCCAGAAGAGGGTGTAAAGCCATTTTATACCGGGTATTTTTCTTATGATCTGTATCAAGCGAGTATACTCTGCACGATCAAAAAAGAGGCGTTTGGGGTTTGTCCATAATTCATTCCCGGCTTCTGATAAATCAGAGGGATGCCGCCAATCTTCTTATGGTTTATATTATCCGTTTTCTTTTTCGTCCTCTCTTGATCTTTCCTGCAAATCGTACAGGGAGGCAATCTGATTTTCATACTGGGGAATAGGAAACTCCGTCATAGTAAACCGGGCAACAGGTGAGCGTTCGCCGCGGACAATCCGACTATGTGTTTCTACCAGGTTGGACATGACCCCGCAATGGATGGGATAGGCGTCTGCAGCTCTATAGCTTAAAATCAAGGTTCTTCGTGCTTTATCAGAAGTATTGGTCATGGAGGCGTGTGGTGTCAGGCAACTCATAAAAATAACCGTGCCTGCATTGCCTTCCAGGGTTACAGCATCGGAATCATCGACGGAGGCCGTCACCTTCCCTCTGAAAAACCCCTCTGTGCTGTGGCTCAACAAAGGGTCGGTGTGCCTGCGAGGAAGGACCTGAAGACATCCGTTTTCTATCGATGCATCGTCCAGATAAAACAGAATCGAGACGGAGTCCCGATTGGTCAGAGGATAGTAGGATAGATCCTGATGCCATTCAACCGGAGAGCCGATTCCGGGCGGTTTCATATTGATTTTACTGTAGTGGAACATCAGACTTGGCCCGAACAACTGCTCTACACAATCCAATAACCTGGGGGATTCGGAGAAGGCACGGAAAATATCGTAGTAGGTACAGGGTTCATATATACGGCGTACCAGCGTGCTGTCCGGTGGTTGGTTCGGTTCCATCTCCATCCGGGTATCATCATGATCAGCAAGTGTATTGCCTGATGAGATTTGGTCCATTTCCTCATGAACGGCCGCCAACTCCTCTTGGGACAGAAAATCACGATAGATCACATAGCCTTCGCGGTTATAATGCGCAACCTGGTCAGCAGTAAACATAGAGTTCCCTTTGTATTTGGTGATTTGGTGATTTGGTGATTGAAAAGACGAAAGTCAACCCCGAAGGACTGGTTTCGTGCCCACAGGACACATGCCATCACTCAATCAACAAATTAACAAATCAGATTGTATTTCCGGCCATAATAAGATCGTTCAAAACATTACTCAATACCGTGGACCGATAGGGCTTCTGCACTCGATCCAGAAAACCGTGATCCTGATAATGCGCCAGCACAGGATCATTGGAATGCCCGCTGGCCACAGTCGCCCTGGCTGATGGGTCCATGTTCAGAATCAGCTGCATCACCTCCTTGCCGCCCATATTACCCTTTACCGTGAGATCCATGATGATCGCTTTATAAGGCTCACTGGCCTCAAAGGCCTCTCTATAAGCCTGTACAGCCTCTTCGCCGTTTGCTGTAAGCGTCGAAGTATATCCACAGTGCGTCAAGATCTCCCCCAACAGAATCCGGACGTTCTTCTCATCTTCCATGACCAGAATCCGGCCCTCACCAAAAACATAATCCGGATGGTCTACGTCCAGGCTTACGGCATGTTCAGGCGTGGCCGGCAGATAGATCGTAAACGTCGTCCCCACATTGACCTCGGAGGAAAGAGTGATGACGCCGTCATGGCTGGTGAGGATCGAGTACGCGGTAGCCAGCCCAAGGCCACTGCCTTCTTCTTTGGTTGAAAAATAGGGATCGAAGATTTCCTCCTGATACTCAGGCAGGATGGCCTCGCCATCATCTTTGACATCGATCGAGACGTATGGTCCCTGATTCAGGGATATCTCTGGGTCAGGTACAGAAGACAGGTTCCGGGAGCTGATTGTCACGCCGCCGCCGTCAGGCATGGCCTGCTGAGCGTTTATGATCTGATTCTGGATAACCTGACCGATCTGCCCCGAATCCATATCACAAGGCCAGAGGTCTTCTGGAATGTCAAAATCACACAGGACATTGGAGCCACTGGAGATGAATATGGCTGCTTCGTAGATCACCGTGCGGATCGAGGTGATCTGTTTGACCGGTGCCCCGCCCCTGGCAAAGGTCAGAAGCTGATGTGTCAGCTTCCGGGCTTCCATCGTCGCTCGTTCGGCCATCTGAAGTCTTGGCGCCATCTCCTCGCTGGTCTCCGGCGTAATCAAAAGCTGCGCATAGGCAATGTGGCAGACAATGCCGGTCAGCAGATTATTGAAATCGTGCGCAATGCCCCCGGCCTGGAGGCCGATGGCCTCCAGCTTACTCAGCCGCAGTCGTTCCTCATCCATGTGTTTGCGTTCGGTAATATCGTTGATGGAACCGAACAGACTGCTTACCTCCCCTTCCGCATCTTCAAGAAGCCTGGTATGGATCTCGACCCACAGGATCTCGCCGGCTTTGGTCACATATCGGAATTCTGCCCGAAAGGATTCATGGTTGTTCATCTGATCCATGGCCATAAATGCTTGATGACGAAGACGGTCATCAGGATATACATACAGGTTGATATAGGTTCCGGGGGGCTTTGTCATGGAATAGCCGGTCACCTCGGTCCAGGACGGATTGAGAAAGATCAGCCGACCTTCTTTGTCCAGTTGGAAGATGATCTCATCGATGTTTTCTACAACGGATCGGTATTTCTGTTCGTTTTCTCTGGCCTCTGTATAGAGACGGGCACGGGTGATAGCGATATTAATATGGTCACTCAACGCCGTCATGATTTGGAAATCCGCAGTACTCAAGGCTATATCCTGAGTACTTTCTACATTGAATGTGCCTGCAACCCTATCCTGATCGAACAATGGAAGGCAAATTCCCGATACAATACCCTCTATGGCGCCTAAAATTGTCGATCATCCCGTACATCTTTCCAGAAAAATGGGCTGGCCGGTTCACACCACTCTGCCGCTGACCCCTTCCGTGATCGGAATCCGTTCGATAACGGAATCATAACCGACCTGATGCTGAAGCATCAGATCACCGCCTTCAAGCAAATATAAGCTGACCTGTGTATATCCGAATGTTTGCGGCGTGACTTCGACAACCGTACGAATCAATGCGGATAAATCCAATTCGCGGGCCAGCGTCGTTCGTACCTGATTCAGGACCTGTAATTCCTGGGCTTGACGCTCTGTAACGGCCAGAGATGATTGGAGTTCCTGTTCGTTCTGCCGCAGCTTACCCTCGGTCTCTCTCAACCGCGTATTGTCACGACGATAGCGATTGAGAAAGATCAGGAGTACAATGGCTAAGAGGACGCTGATCAGCGTTACACCGATAAAGTATTCGTCTTGTGATATCATACGCTGCCCCGTTGTGAGGAACCAGCAGCCCGTAGAAGAATTTTCATAGTTGTGCTTTGTATAGAGCTTAACATAAAAAATTAAATAATGTGATTAGCGCTGCTACACGATAATTCGTCACCCCGGCGAAGGCCGGGGACCAGCGTTTTCAACTTGGCTTTAAGAGGTATAAAACGTAGACAACTCATGTCACAAAGTACAAAGCACCAGGCACAAAGTACAGTATTTTCTATCCATTAGGATCCGCTTCAATAGATTAACATTCCTTTCCCTCTTGACAACCGAATGCTGTCTTTATATCTCTGTTTCGTATTGGATCTAATAAATATTACCAATATAATTTCCTACAACTTACAGAAATCACAAGGTTATAATTGCTGATCCCTGCGGGCTCCAGCGAGCGCTTCGTCGGTTCATAATTCAACATTAATAATTCATATATTGGTATAAGTAGCTGTTATATCCCTGAACCCTGTATCTCCGGAGGACATGATGCGTTTATCCGACAGAGTCGCCATCGTTACCGGCGCCGGTGATGGTATTGGTCGAGGCATTGCCGTGCATCTGGCCCGTGAAGGCGCCGATATGGCGATATGCGACATCAATACGGCCACCGTCGAGGAGACCGGCCGTCTGATAGCCGAGACCGGGCGTCGTGTTATCACAGAAACCATCGATATTACGGATCACAACCGGGTCAAAACGTTTGTAGATCAAGTCGCTGAACAATTCGGCCAGGTAAATATCCTGGTTAATAATGCGGCCATCATGCCTGTTTGTCCCATAGAGGATCAGGATGAAGCCACCATGGCAAGCATTCTGACGGTCAACCTGCTGGCGCCGATGGTCTTCAGCAAATATTGCACGCCGCACATGAGGAAGGCCGGGGGCGGTTCCATCATCCATATGGCGAGTGTGACAGGGCACAACGGGCATCCCGGCGTCGCTGTATACGGGGCCACCAAAGGCGGCCTGATTGCCCTGGCGAGAGGTCAGGCGATGGAACTGGCAAAGGACGGCATTCGCGTCAACACCGTCTCTCCGGGCACGATAGATTCGCCTATGCTCCATAACTTTATCAAAGAAAATTCAGAAAATCCTGAAGCCGCCCGCAAAGCCTTTGATGCCCTGCATCCTATCGGCCGGATAGGGACTATCGACGAGGTCGCACGCGTCTTCGTCTTTCTGGCGAGTGATGACTCCAGCGATATTACGGCTACGGACATCCGGTGTGACGGCGGATATGCAGTGCAGGGGCAGCAGCCCAGAGCGTGATTCCGGTGCTGCGTACAGGGAACCCCTGCACGGAAGGGAGGACGTGAATGGTAGTGGGCGGCAGGGTCACTTTAAGTGCATCTCAAACAACTTGAATATCCGTTATATTCATCCGTCCAACTACTGGGTTCACGGAATCCGTCCCCTTCGAGGGGGTATGCCGCTATCTCCCAGTTGTCCTTGCCCAGTTCGATCAGCCGTTGGGTCAGACGGACCACATCCTGGAAGTGTACATTGGTGTCTATCATCCCGTGGCAGATGAGCAGGGCGCCTTTCAGGCCTTCGGCGTGATAAATGGGGGGACTGCCTGCATAGGCCAGGCTGTCCGCATAGGGGATATTCAGAATTCTTGAGGTATACCAGTGGTTATAGTGTGCCCAGTCGGTCACCGGCCGCGAAGACATCCGGTGCGGTAAACAGGGCCATGAGCGTGATGAAGCCGCCGTAAGAGCCGCCGTACAGGCCGATACGAGCCGCATCGATTCCTTCGCTGGCCACGAGATACCCGGCGCCGTCCACTTGGTCGGACAGATCCTTGCCGCCCATCCACCGGTAGATGCCTGTGCGCCACTCGGAGCCGTAGCCCGCCGAGCCGCGGTAGTCGATGTCGAGTACTGTGTAACCGCTCGCGGCGAGTAGGTGGTTGAATTGATACTCCCGGTAGTACGACGACCAGTAGTTGTGCACGTTGTGCAGATACCCGGCGCCGTGCACAAAAATGACCGCGCCCCCGTGAGCCTCGGCTCCCATGTCCGACGGTCGGTAGATGCGCGCCGGCACCATGGTCCCGTCCTCGGCCTCGAAGTACAGAATCTCGGGCTGGATCCACGGGAACGTCTTCCACTCTTCCGTGGGGGAGTCCGTGACCTTGCTCATCTGAGATGCGTCGTCCGCGTCCGTCATGAAGAGTTCCTGGGGCCGATCGGCCACGTCGTGCACGATCGCGAGACGCTCGCCGTCGGGCGACAGCGTACCGTTGTAACGGCCGTCACCATCCGTGATGCGATCGCGGTGAGAGCCGTCGAAGTCCATCCAGAACAGATGCTCGTTGAACGGAGACCCCTCGTTCGTCCGTAGGAAGAACTTGGAGCGGTCCTCGGGCATGCCGACCGAAAGCACCTCCCAGTCGCCACCGGTGAGCGCCTGGCGGTCCGAACCGTCCGCGTTCACGGCGTAGAGGTGCGCGTACCCGGTCGCCTCGCTCACGAAGTACAGGCGGTCCGTCCCCGGAAGGAAACCCGCGCAGCCGAAGCAGGGCCCCGCGACCCAGGCGTCGTCGTGCAGATGGTCCACGAGCGTACGTTCCCCGGTCGCCGCATCCACGGTCCAGATCCAACGGTCTTCGTTGTCGTTCGAGGTCGCGAATACGAGCGCCACAGTGCCTGCGTCGTTCCAACT
>CAJXCW010000192.1 GCA_913051705.1 uncultured bacterium | reverse complement strand
TGAAGTGCGGGCATTATATCCAGTGTATATAGAACCGGCGTTGAGGGAAGCGGGTATTCCGCAGATCCGGTGATGGCCAATTATGAAACCTATGGTTTCTGCGGCGTGATTCAAAAACCGTTCGACTTCCCCGATATCGGGAATATTCTGGACTCGGTACTGAACTCGTGATCTGGGCCTGTTCTGCGACTCAGATGACACGGATATGAAGAGCACGGCGTATTTTGCAGATGTGCGGATGGGAAGGGAAATGGAGGAGTAGTGGAGAGACTGTGCCCCTCCGGGTATACTCGGAACTCAGAACTCGGTACTTTTCACTCTATCCCTCACTGTACTGCAACTGATGCAGACGGTGGTAGATACCTTTCTTTGCCAGTAATTCTTCATGCCGTCCTTCTTCCCGGATACGGCCGTGGTGCATGACCAGAATCTTGTCGGCACTGCGGATGGTGGAGAGGCGATGGGCGATGACGATGGAGGTGCGGTCGTGCATGATCTTTTCTATCGCCTCCTGAATCCACATCTCGGTTTCAGTATCGACGCTGGCGGTGGCTTCGTCAAGGACGAGGATGTCCGGCTCGGCGGCCAGGGCTCGGGCGAAGGACAGGAGCTGACGCTGGCCTGTTGAGAAGGCGGCGCCGCGTTCTGCCACCTGATGATGGTAGCCGTCGGGCAGACGCTCTATAAATCGATCAGCGTTGACATACCGGGCGGCCTGTACGATATGCGCCCGGGACATGGCCGAATCACCGAGACTGATATTGCTCTCGATGTCACCGGAGAAGAGAAATACATCCTGTTGGACAACGCCGATGTGACGGCGCAGATTTTCGATATCCCATGCCCTGATATCTATACCGTCAATCAGTATAACCCCCTTCTGAATGTCGTACAATCGGCAGATCAGGTTGATGATGGTACTTTTGCCGGCTCCGGTTGCTCCGACCAGAGCAAGGCTCTGCCCCGGGGCCGCTCGAAAGGACACGTCCCGCAACACCCAGTCTTCACCCCCATAGGCAAACCAGACGTTCCGGAATTCGATGGCGCCTTCTATTTTATCTGATTTTTGATCGCCGCCCATGGGCTCCGGCTCGGTATCCATCAGTTCGAATATGCGTTCAGAAGAGGCCATGGCCACCTGAATCGTGGCATACTGTTCGGCAATATCACGGATCGGCATGAAAAATCGCGGTACATACTGCAGCATCGCGACCAGCACACCCCATTCAAGCGACTGACGGAGGACCTCGCCGCTGCCGTACCAGAGGATAAACGCCATCAGCAGTATGCCGCTCGATTCCATAATCGGAAAATAGATCGAGTGGTAGAGCGAACTGGTCAGACGGTCCTTTAGATAGTTGTCATTCCCTTCTTCGAAGCGTGCCAGGTTACGGCGCTGGCTGTTGAACAGTTGTACGACCTCCATACCGGAGAGGGTCTCCTGCAACGAAGCGCTGAAATCGGCATAGTGGCCTCTCGCCGTCCGGAACGCATGGAAACTGCGGCGGTGAAACCAGAATATGGCGGCGGCGGTCAACGGCAGGATCAGGCTTGTGAAAATCCCGAGTGAGACATCCAGATAAAAGATAAAACCCAGGATGGTGAAAATAGTGATCATCTCACTGAGCATGGACACGATGCCGTCCGTGAACAGTTCATTGAGCGCATCCACATCACTTGTGTTGCGGGCCATCAGATTCCCGATCGGAGTCCGGTCGAAGAAACGCTGCGGCAGACGTTGAAAGTGTTCAAAAATCTTCATCCGGACATCACGCATCGCCCACTGGCCGACCATTGTGGTCGTCCAGCTCTGGGCATATCCCATGATGAACTGCAATACCAGCAGCACGATATAGACCCATACGACATTATCCAGACCATCCATCTTGCCCGGCACGATATAGTCATCGACCGCAATTTTGGTAAGATAGGGACCTGCCTGCCGGGCAACGGAGGCCGTAAAGATCAGAACAAAGGTCAGCGCCACCCATCGCCGGTATGGTTTAAGAAATCCCAGCAACCGCATCATCAACCGGAGGTCGAATTTCTTCATACCCGTGGTGTTTTCACGCTGTGTGTTACGTGCTGAAGTTTGAGACATAGTTTAATATAAGTGCAGAGTACAGAGTGCAGAGAAGGAAGAGAAGATCAAAATCGAATGGAAGAGAGGAAGATGAATACATCCTTTCGTCCTTTCGTCCCTTCGTCCTTCCCCCTCTCCTACAACTCTTCCAACTCATCCGCCAGATGCTGTCGCTGGTACATATCCGCGTAGATGCCGTTCAGGGTGATGAGTTTCTCGTGTGTCCCCTGCTCGGTGATACGGCCTTCATCCAGCACCACGATATGATCCGCATCCTTGACGGTCGAAATGCGGTGCGCAATCAGGATGGTGGTGCGCTCCGCCATAACGTTTCTCAGGCGTTTCAGGATTTCCTCTTCCGTCCGGGTGTCTACGCTGGCCATGGCATCGTCCAGGATCAGGATCCGGGGCCTGCGAATGACGGCGCGCGCCAGGGCGGTCCGTTGTTTCTGTCCGCCCGACAGGGTGACGCCCCGCTCGCCGACTACCGTTTCCAGACCATCCAGCAGCACGGCCAGATCCGGGGTCAACTGCGAAACTTCGGCGGCCTGTGCCACATCTGCGTCGGTTGCGGGCTTAAAGCCCAGAATGATGTTTTCACGAATGGTATCGGAAAAAAGAAACGTATCCTGGGGTACGTTTCCGATAGCGTTCCGAATGGATCGGTGAGGGATCTGATCAAGTGATATGCCGTCGATAAGGATCTGACCTTCATCGGCCTGAATCAGCCGGGGCAAAAGCCGCGCCAGTGTCGTTTTACCGGACCCCACCCGGCCTACTATGGCCAGGGTACTGCCGGCCGGAATATGAATATTGATATCGTGCAATACAGGCACTTCATTATAGGCGAAGTTCAAATGCCGGAATTCGATTTCACCACGGAAGGCAGGCAGATCATGGGTTTCTTCTTCAGGTTCCGGTTTCTCGACTAAAATCGCATTGATCCGTGTGATCGACGCCACACCGCGCTGGTATTCATCGACCAGCCGGCCGACCAGCATCATCGGTCGGCTCATCCGGATCAGATAGGCGTTAAACGCGACAAAGGCGCCCAGCGTCAGCGTCCCCTCGATGACGCGGAGCCCCCCCAGCCAGAGGATGATGACCATGGAAATGCCGTTCAACAGGGCGGTAAACGGATAGAACAGGCTGCGGATATGGACTAGTCGGAGGTTGCGGTCTATATATTCCTCGTTAAGTCGGGCGAAGTGCTCTATTTCGGAGAGCCGCAGGGCAAAGGTCTTTACCACGCGTATGCCGGACAGGTTTTCCTGGATGCGCGCAATGATCGTAGCAAATTGCTCCTGCACCCGCCGGTAACCGGTCCGCACCCTGGTGGCGACGAAGCGGGCGGTGACGGCCATCACCGGCATGGGGGCGAGCGAGAGCAACGCCAACTGCCAGTCGAATGTGCACATCATAATCAGGCTCATGATGAACATCAGTCCCGCCGTCAGACTCATTCGGAACACATGACTGAAAAAACGCTGGATGGACTCCAGGTCGCTGGTCGCCCGGGCCAGCAGATCGCCGATCTGTTTTTGTTGAAAAAAAGAGAGCGGCAGCTTGATCAGATGCCGAACGTAGGTGGCACGGATATCCCGTTCCACCAGCCGTGACATGCTCATCATATACCACCGCATCCCCACGGATAAGCCCCATTGCAGTATGGCTAATCCAACCAGAAACAGGGCATAGATCACCAGATCGTCCTCCACGCGATCGAGAGGACCGCCGCTTTCAAGGCCCTCTTCGGCAGTATCAATCCCCCATTTCAACAACAAGGGGATCACCGTGGCGATGGCCTGAGTGCCCAAAAGAAATAACGTACCGAAAACGATGTGCTTTCGATAGGGGCGCAGATATTTTGAGAATGGTCTGAACAGATTGAAATGAATGGATGGCATTAATAATTGTACACACGGCGGCCACGATTTCTTCAGATACAGGCTTCTTTTCTTCAGGTCAAAGTTGCTCTGAATGGTCACGTCAGCCGCTCGACGAGGCGTATGCCAGAGCCATGGAAGAGGTGGCGCAACGATATCCGGATGATCTGCATGCTCAAACGTTGGCTGCCGCTGCCATGATGAATACGACGCGGTGGGTCTATTGGAACAAAGACGGCAGTCCGAAACCGATCACGGAGAAATTCGTGGCCCTGTTGGAATCGGTCATAGAACGCGATCCGACGCTTACGGGCGCCAACCATTATTACATCCACGCCGTGGAATCTTCTCAGACGCCGAGCCTGGGCGTCCCCAGTGCAGACCGGCTCGGCAAGCTGGCGCCGGGGGCTGGCCATCTAGTCCATATGCCCGGACACATTTATCTCCGTGTAGGCCGGTATGCAGACGCGACGGAAGCCAATATCCGAGCGACCAATGCGGACGAAGATTATATGGTCCAGTGCGCTACGCAAGGCATCTATCCGGTCGGCTCGTATCACCACAATACCCACTTCCTCTGGGCGGCCTCGGCGTTGGAAGGACGCAGTCAGGTAGCGATGAATGCGGCAGAGCAGGTCGGTAATAAGGTCAAAGAGAATTATCCTCATGCCGCCCATAAGAACTCTTCACGTCTACAGGCCTGGATGTCTGTACCCTACAATGCACGGGTGCGCTTCGGCCAATGGCAGACGATCCTGAAAGAGCCGTCGTCGTCGGAAGATCTGCGGTATATAACAGGCATGTGGCATTATGCCCGCGGTATCGCACTGACGGCGCTCGGGCGTGTTGATGAAGCGGGTGGGCAATTATCCCAGCTTGAAGACATTGCCCATAACGACAAACTTGGCCGACTCGGTTTTGTGCCTGCCAACGATGTCATGAAAATCGCCTACCACGTGCTGGCTGGTGAATTGGCGGCCAAACAAAAAGCGTACTATGAAGCAATTACGCATCTTAAAGAGGCCGTCAATCTGCAGGACAACCTGCCGTACGTCGAAACACCACCGTGGTACTATCCGACACGGCAATCATTGGGCGCTGTACTGTTAGAGGCTGAAAAACCAGCTGAAGCTGAAGCCGTATATCGCAAAGACCTCACCGTGAATCCGGATAACGGCTGGTCCCTTTTCGGTCTGCTGAAAAGCCTGCGCGCGGAGGGCAAGATGGATGCCGCCCGAGACGTCGAAATCCGTTTCCAGCGCGCCTGGGCCAGGGCGGACATCACGTTGACGAGCAGTCGGTTTTAGGAAGATGTAAAGAGCAGAAGATGAAAGGCGAAAGATGGCAAGTGGGTTATGAAGCCTCTTTCGCCTTTCGTTTTAAACCTATCCTTGAAGACGCCGCTAAGGTTGTAGCCAATTCTCTACGGATAAATCATCAACCCGTTCAAACTCTCTTACATTGCCGGTCACCATGGTTAAGCCGTAAGCCAGACACGATGGTCGGCAAATGCGTCCGCTTCCTCAACGGTCAAACGAGGTAGTCCTTCCAGCAACGCTGGCAGGTCGCCTAACCGGGTTCCTTGAGGTACAGGGTGTAATTCCGCCACAGTATTATTGCCACGAACCAGTAGGAATCGTTCTCCTTGATACGCCACACGATTGATATAATCTGAAAGACGACGAGCCATTTCCGTCACAGTAATGGTAATGGCCATAGGGTACCTCCTTATCTGATAATCATATTATATCCATCTATATGAAAATTGGTCCTCATGTAAATCCTGGCGCGTGGAGTGCCGATCTCCTAGACCTCGGCGCCCGCCAGAATACCGAAACCGGGCGTACCCTTGGTTACGCATTCCTATCCGCCTGGATCATCCAGACGCTGAACTCACACAGCCTTCGATTGGGGTTGCTCCACTATTTCAGTCCGCCTCAAGGGGCGCCGCTGTCGGCCAACACAGCGATGCAATACATCTATCGCTCGGATGATGGCGGCCATACCTGAACGTGTGGGATCGATCGCAAACTGTGGACACGATTCAAAGCAGATGATCTGACTGTTGCCGATCGGGCGCTGCTGCAACATCAGGGATTCGATCTACAATATGAGTAAGGTGCTCTCCTGGCCGGAGGACGGCGGTACGTACCCCGGCTGTTATGAAAATGGCGGTCTGTCCTGGAGTCCTCCGCGCCCTGTGGTGGACAATGAAGGGCATCCTCTCCTTCTTTATGGGGAATGTAATGGCGAATTGGTGGAATTGCCCGACGGTCGCCTGGTCTTTGTCCATCAGACCCGATATCCCAGAGGCCGATCACAGCTATCTGCGAAGGTGAGTATGGACGGTGGCCTGACATGGCACCCGGAGACCTGGCGGATTAACTACGGTTTCGGCTACTCTTCCACGCTGGCGCTGGCAGACAATCAACTCCTCACCGTGACCGGCAGCAGCCTGGGCGACAATGGGCATCCTCGGCGTGTTATGGCTATTAGCTGGCGAATTGATTAACTGATGTTGCGCTGCTTGCTGCGTAACATCAGCCCTTAAATATTCCACCAGTAATTGAACTTCATCAACAGCACATTTTCCGACGGGGCGTCGAAAATACCGGCCAGGTTACGACCAAAGGCGGCATCACCCGGCGTGCCGGAACCGCTGCGCGCCTGCGTCCAGACGAGGAACAGGGTGCTGCCGGGTCGGTATTCCCAGCGGAACAGGGCGTTTACGTTCATGGACCGGCTGTTGAAATCAGGGTTTTCGGTATAAAGTCCCTGAGCCAGAGGGCCAAATGAATCGGAAGAGGTCAGGGCCTTGAAATTGTTATAAGCGCCCGAGGCGAAAAACATCTGATTGTAAAATTGTAAGCTGAGATCCTTGGTGAAGGTGATATTCGCACGGATCACCACACTGAACCGATCCGTATCCAGCTCACCGAACACCGGGATCTGTGTATTCGGATCAGCCGGATTATCCACATTAGCCACCCACCGGCTTACGCTGCGGGACTGGTTGTATCGGGGTTGGATGCGGAGCTCTATATTGTCTTTGATTCGTATCCGGGTGGAAAACCGGATACCGCGGTAATACCCATCCCAATCGTCACCGACATTGATATCCAGACCGCCTGATATATTCTTTCGAGAGTCAGAATCGATCCCCAACCGGAAAAAATTACTCGCCGGTATTCTCAGCAGGCCGTTATCCCTGGTTTCCCGGTCATTCAGCACCGAGATATTCCGGCCGTACCCCATGTTGGTACGCCACCAGTTCATGAACTGAACATTGCCATTGAAGGTGAAATTCTGCCGGAGTTTGTTTCCGTCGAAGTTCCACGCGGCCGAAGAGTTGAAATTGAAATTTCGCCGACGTGTAAATTTCCAGATGTTATTGCCTCGAAGATTTATGCCGCCGCGTAGATTGTGGATATTGGATCGTCCTAAAAACCCAAGGTCGTTGATCGCAAAGTCCGGGCTGAGCCCTTCATACCGGATGTCGCCGCCGATATGGTCGCCACCCCGTTTTGAAAATCGCATCTCGGTACCGATACCGGTTTTCCGGGCATCCTGGCCGGTACGGCTCAAAGCCACCTGACCATTGAAGCTGTACATGTTATTAAACATATTCAGCCCCCAGTCCACGCCGCCGGTGGTGGCCGGATTTTCTCCGGTGCGCGCGGCATTGGTAGCCATCATACCGATGAACGAATTGTTCAGGATATCGCGTTTAAGACGAACCACGTTGTACGTGGCGCGCGGCTCAATCTGATCACGGAACCGGACGTTCTGGACCGTATCTACCAGTGTGGCGTACTCTTTTCCTGTGACAGCGGAGACTAACCCGATCGTGATCCCGCTCTGGGTTCGCCCGGTCATTTTAGCCGCGCTGATAATACTGGTGGCGAGCGGTCGCTCCAGCAGTACGGCATCGCCGTCGCGGGTATCGAAGGAGCCGGAGGGAGACCGGCCGATGCGGCGGGAGTAGAACAACCCCATCGGCGTATCAAAGATCTGGGACCCTTCGATGAAGAAGGGTCTCTTCTCCGGGAAAAAGGTTTCGAAGGTAGACAGGTTCAGGATGGCTTCATCCGCCTCTACCTGACCAAAATCAGGGTTGGCGGTCATATCAAGCGTAAGGTTACTCGTTATGCCGTACTACAAATTCCCGCCGAGGCGCTGATGAACGGCGTTGCCTTCCGGCGTCCTGGGGCTTACCGGGGCAATCTGACCGGAAGATAGCAGATATGGGATCGCCTGCAACCGCATCGGCGGGGAGATGTTCTCGATCCCTTCGATATGTCCGAATCGAGAAACCCAGCCGTTTTCGCCGCGGCGGATCATCATCCAGTAATCGCGCTCGTTTTTTCTGAAAATACTGCGCTGGAAATTTACGCCCCATGTGTATATTTCCTGCCGGATAAACCGGATGGTATGATAGGGAATTTTTACTTCGGCGACCCATCCCTCTTCCGTAATCCTCACCGATGAATCCCAGACGCCGTCCCAATCGGAATCCCGACGGGTGTCGTTGTACATCAGGCCGTCACCTTCGATGCCGGAGGCGCTTACAGTAAAGTAGAAACCGGTGCGGTGGTCGTGGTACGGATCGATGCTGATCGATATGTAATCGGCATCCCAGGGACGGTCCCGGCGGGCCAGGCGCTTGACGATTTTATCCGGTTCCGAGTCGTACATCATGATACCGAAATATACGGCTTCGTCGTCATAGGCGATGCGGATTTCGGTGGTTTCGGTAGGCGGGGCATCCTGGATCGGTTCTCGTTGCGTGAAATCACGGATCGGGCTGGCGTAGGCCCAGGCCGCGTCATCCAGACGGGCGTCAATCGAGATGCCGTCCTGGGCTCTTACGGCGTGAATAACTTTGTCTTCGGCGGTGCGATCGTTGTGCGCCTGTACATAAGGCGGCCATATCAAAAGAGTAAGCAGCAGGAGACATCCTGCCATTCCGGTCAACCGGGTCATGAACTATCTGCTCCATTTCAAAGTAGGTCATACGTGAATCCAGAGGTGAAGAGACGGTCTGCCCGAACGTCTCAAGGCGCTATATACGCTTATTTTGCACTATACCATACAGGAGAAGGGTTTTATTCTTCATTATTCCCAGTACGGCGGCACTTTAAATTCGTCTCCCAGTGTCGCAAGTCTTTCCATATGACCAGGGTCCAGCGGGATGCCGTTCGCGCGGAAATCTATTTCCCGTTCCGCTTCCAGTTCACCCGGGAAGACGACTTTTTCCAGGCCGGGCATGGGCGACATCCGGTGCAGCGCCTCGAAAAGCAGGCGGCCTTCCGCGTAATAATCATCGAGATTACCTAAAAAGGCCGGGTTGATCACCACAGTGGTGAAATTGCAGGTAGCGCCGGGGAAAGGGTCCGGTGTCGCCGGATGCATATTCGCTATGGGCATGGTGAGCATCAGACTGATCATCTGAAGTGCGAAACCCTTGATGAGCGGCAGCGTGGTAATTTCGGCGATCTGTTCCTGGACGTCGAGCGGTGCGAGTAAGGTGCCCATATCGATCACAATCGGTGGTAGGCCCTCTGGCGCGGGGAACCCCATGCTGAAGGGATAGTCCCGAAATACGTTCGTGACGGTCTGCACCGTCTCGTAATCCGATGGACTGACGGCCGTACTCGTAAACAGAGCAATCATGCCTTCAGCGGTTGCGATCCGTGTCCAGTTGCCGATGGAACCGGTATGGCCGCAGTACCGCCCCAGCGCAAGGCCGATCCCGAATTGTCTCGCTTTATCGATAGCGCCCCGGACGGCGCGAGCGGAGCAGAGATGACCGACCCCACCGTCGCCGTCGTACTGAATGGTGGCGCCGGCCTCGCGTGTCACGCTGATCTCCGGTCGCGGATTGTATACCGCTGACTTAAAACTTTGCGCATAGCCCGCCGCCGTGCCGGTGCCGTGGCTGAGCACGCCGCGCAAATCGGTGGCCACCAGATACCCGGCGAGTTCCGCTGCATGCTCTGCCGACATCCCCGCCTTCTCAAATACCTCCGTCGTGAATCGCAGCAGCGGTTCCGGCATATACCGCCGGTTATCGTAATTTACCGGAGTATAAGCCATTAAAACCTCCTACGACGTGGTTTCGACGGGTCGATCCGTAGTTCGTCGCGGGTAGCGATGACTTCTTTCAATGCGTCGATAAACCGGTCAATGTCCTCAAAGTTATCGTAGAAATGTGTTGAAATACGAAATATGGACTGGCCGGCGGCGCCGGTTGTAGCTATCTGGATCTTGTAGTCGTTCCACATAATCTCTCGGATTTTGTGCAGTTGGATGCCCTCAATCCCGAAGCTGGTCAAAAATCCCGACATCTCCGGCCCTTCCGGGATGGTCATATAAGCACCCTCTATCTCGTCCATCACCAACGTTCTCAGGTAGTGTGCCAGACTCAGGCTGTAGGGACGAATTTTTTCGGCCCAGCCGATATCAAGCTGATAGTCGATGGCCGTGCTCAGACCGGCGAAGTGGGTTTTATCACTGGTGCCCGTCACGTCGAACCGACTGCCATGCGCGTAAGACCGGACATTATACCCCAGAATCGGGGCTCGCAGCGTACTGAGAAATTGTGGCGCGATAAATGCAATACCGGTGCCTTTGGGCGCCAGAAGCCACTTGTGGGTGCTGCTGATATAAAAATCACATCCGATCTCTTCGATATTCAATGGCGACATGGCGACGGCATGCGCACCGTCTATGACGGCGTACGCACCGTGCGCATGGGCCAGTTCGGTGAGTGCCTGCACCGGAGCTACCAGGCCGGTGGAGCAGTAGACATGACTGAATACCATCACCTGCGTTCGGGTCGTAATATGCGCGGCAAAAGCGTCGACGATATCTTTAGGTGACTCCGGCGGCGTGGGTATCGAAACCTTCCGCACCAGGACGTTCTGCTCCCTGGCCATGAAATCCCACATGCTCTGTACCGATGGATATTCCTGGTCGCTCATCAGAATTTCACTGCCGGGTTGCAGAGACAGCCCCTGCGCGGGGATATTCATGCCCATGGTGGTGTTGGTGACCAGCGCCACGCACTCGGCCGGTGCGCCGACGAAATCAGCGATTTTTTCACGCGATTCCTCCACCAGCGGTTGCATCAGTTCCCCCCTGTTATTGTAGAAAGGGTCTTCCTCAACCTGGCGTAACAGGTCAATCACCCGCTCAACAACCGGCCGAG
>CAJXCW010000191.1 GCA_913051705.1 uncultured bacterium | reverse complement strand
GGCAGCAGAAGCCGCCCTGATCGGTGAAATGAACGGCGCCATTGCCTGGGTGGATGCGAACGGCGATCGCAAATTAGATCTGCTGGTTACCGGAGAAAAAGCCGACGGCAGTCTTTCAACCGAGTTATATACCAACGGTGGTGGTGCCAATACCATTCCCACGGCTCCCGTGCTGTCCGTTCCCCTTGTCAGCAGCACCGGTATCACCTTCCGATGGGCTGAAGGATCGGACACGGAGACCTCCGCTGCCCTGTTGACCTATAATCTTCACCTGGGTACCTCTTCCGGCGGTAATGAACTGATCTCTGCTGCGGTGATAGGCGCCGCGGCTAATAAAGGGGCGGAACCGGGCAATATTGGACAGACGCTCCTTAAGCAATTTGCCGTACCGGTGGGTGTGGACTCTCTGTTCTGGAGTGTGCAGACCGTGGATGCCGGCTTTGAGCGGTCCGTCTTTGCCACCGAAGATACCATTGTGATTCAACGGTTTGTTAATTCAAGTCAACAACTGGTCGGGGTCCGTCAGACGATTCTGGGTACAGGCGCCGCCTGGGGTGACTATGATGAAGACGGGTTTATCGATCTGGTTATTGCCGGTAGGGACATCAATGGTGATACGAGGACGCTCATCTATCACAATGAAAATGGTATCCTGGTGCAGGACAATATCTCCTCTCTCAATGGGTTAATGAACGGCGCCCTGGCCTGGGGCGATTACGACCGCGACGGCGACCTGGATCTGTTCCGCTCCGGAGAGGATCGTTTCGGCAATGGCTTTACTTTCCTCTTCAAGAATAGAAATGGAATATTCAGTTCAGATTCTATCCAGGTACCTATTTCCAATCTGAACGTGCGTCAGGGCGACGGCGCGTGGGGCGACTATAACAATGACGGCCGTTTAGACCTGGCTGTATCCGGCCTCACCCGGACCAATATAAAGAAGACCCTCCTCTACAAGAATGTACCTGGTGATACGCTCGTTGAGGATACGTCCCAGACGATTACAGGCACGGCCAACGGTCAGTTGGCCTGGGGTGATATCGACAACGACGGCGACCTGGACCTGATCATCTCCGGTGAGAGTGCGGCCGCCACGTTCACGGCCATTTTCGAAATCTATCGCAACACCAATGGCATACTTACTAAGGATGCGACGCAGAATCTAACAGGCTTTTTCTCAAGCGACCTGGCGTTAGGCGATGTGGATAATGACGGCGACCTGGATCTGGTGATTACCGGCGGCATCGTATCCGGTGGTGTGGCCGTGCCGAAAGCCGCCGTGTTTACGAACGACGGTACCGGCATCTTCACGGAAGGACAGGCGCTGACCGGGACATTCGGCGGTACCGTCTCCCTCGGTGACGCAGATAACGACGGTGACCTGGATCTGTTTCTGACGGGCCAGGATGTCAATTCAGAACAGGTAGCTATTCTGTATATAAACAGCAGCGGTGTGTTTTCAGCCACGACGCTGAGCGTCGTGCCGGGGAACCTGTTCAGCAGCGCGGGCTGGGCTGACTACGATAATGACAAAGATCTGGATCTGGCCGTAACGGGCGGTACCGGGCTCACCTTTACGGAAATCGCTCAGGTCTTCGACAACCTGACCGGTAAGGAGACCCCCAACAGCACGCCGAATTCGCCGCCCAGCCTGAATTCCGTGTCCAGCGGCAGCCAGGTTACCCTGACCTGGGGTGATGGTACCGATTCCCAAACTTCAGGCCCCGCATTGACGTATGCCCTGCGGGTAGGGACCTCATCGAGAGCTAACGATGTGGTATCGGGGATTATCAGAACGGGAACGGGACCACTCGGCCATGCCAATGTAACCACACTGAAGGACCTGCCGGATAGCACCTATTTCTGGTCTATTCGAACCATCGATGGCGCCTTTACCCCCTCCGAAGAAGCTGTGGAACGTCAGTTTATTATAGACACCACTCCCCCGAGTGTGGCCTCTGTTAATATCGATCCGGCGATCGCCGGTATCGGCGCCGTGGTCACGGTCGTGCTTAACTTCGAAGAGAAGGTGGGTGTCGACAATACAGTGAATCCGACCGTCACCTTTACCCCCAAAAACGGTGGCACGACCATCGCGTTGGGGCAGCTCTCCTACAGCGGGACCATCTGGACCGGTAAGGTAACGATCAGCGCCTCCACAACCTCCGACACCATGCACATCGGCGTCAGCGGCGCCCAGGATCTGCAAGGAAATGTGATGGCCGCGGCCGCCAATGTCGGAAGCTTTATCGTCGACACGAATATACCGGCGGTCACTTCGACCATCCCGGCAGCCAACCAGAAAGGCGTAACAGCGGCCATCGTCTTGAAAGCGGTGTTCAGCAAAGCCCTTGATCAATCCACGTTGACAGACCAGACATTCACACTCCGGCGTACGGATACAGGGGCATCAATAGGTGGAACGGTTACCTATGATCTGGCCACGAAGAGCGGACTGCTTTCACCATCAGGTCTTGACCCTGACGTGACCTATGAAGCAACCATTGGGGCTGCAGTAACAGATGCCATCGGCAACCGATTGTCTGCTGATTTTCGCTGGTCTTTCACCACGGCAATCCAGGTGAGTAAGGCATCGGGCGGACGTATTACCAACGATGCGATTAGTCTGTATATCCCGCCCAATGCTTTTGCAACCGAGGGAACAGAAGTGTCTATCGAAGAGGTGAGTGTGGATTCCACCACCCTGGTGACGTCGAAATTTGTGGGCGCCAAATCGTTACAAAACATTACTCTTCTGGGACCCGCCGTACGTTTCACACCGGAGACTGAGATATTGGACGCTAAAAAACCGGGGACTCTGACCATCAAATACGGCAGTCAGCCGGGGCTTAGCAGCGTGGATGAATCTAAATTGGCTATATTTAGAGAAACCGATACCGCAGGGACGTGGGCGCGTATCGGCGGAACCATCAATACCCAGAATAAAACGATTACCACGGTGATTACCCGTCTTGGCACCTATGCGGTGTTTGAGGATGCAGCGGCAACAGGATCAAGTGTGGCACTGGCATCTTTTCGGGCGCAACCCCGGGTATTTTCTCCAAACGGCAATCGATTTAACACCAGTGAAGCAGCGATATCATTCACGCTGGGACAGTCGTTCCCGGTGACGGTAGAGGTATACAATATTGCAGGCCGTCTGGAACGGACCATTTGCCGGGACAAGGTCATGGGACCGGGCAAAATGGTTGAGATATGGAACGGGAGAGACAATAAAGGAATGCTATGCCCAACCGGATTGTACATCGTTCTGATCGATGCCGGCGGCAACGAAAATAAACTGACGCTTTCGGTTTTAAATGATTAGTTCAGATAATTAGTAAAGAAAATGGTGATTTAGTGATTGAAAAGACAAAAATCAATCAGTCAATCACCAATCAGTCAATCACCAATCAGTAGGGGTCATCATGCATCGAAAGAGCGTAGTCAGCAGTGTATACTGCGCAATAGGTTTGTGTCTGCTATGGTCGGCGGCTGCTTCTGCCCAGGCGCCTGTTTTTACGGATGTGACCGGCACAGCGGGAATTTTGAACACATTGCGCGGACCGGGACTGGCCTGGGGGGATTTTGATGGGGACAGCGACCTGGATATTTTTACCACGTCATGGACCCTGGTGGGTGGCTCCCCGATTAACAAACTCTGGCGTAATAACGGCGACGGCACGTTCACGAATACGGCTTCTGCTGCCCAGGTCGCCGGATTCAACAACTTCAGTTCCAGCGCCGCCTGGGCGGATTTCAACAATAACGGAAGGCTGGATCTCTACGTATCGAATTTTCCGAGAGATCAGCAGGATTTCCTTTATCAGAACAACGGAGGCACCTTTTCCATTCTGCTGCCCAACACAGTCAAGGGCAACCCGCTCTGGGCCGCCTGGGGAGATTATAATTTAGACGGATACCTGGATCTGGCCATCGCCCGATTCAACGGAAAAAATCTTCTGTTTAAAAATAACGGTAACGGCACCTTTTCGGATGTGTCCGCTGCGGCCGGTATCGATGATGTTAGAGACAGCGAACGCGTGGTCTGGGTGGACTACAATAATGACGGGGCACCGGATCTATATACCGTAAATATCTATCAGGAGAATCGTCTGTATAAAAACAATGGCGACGGCACGTTTGATGATGTCACCTTTGCAGCTGGGCTGGGCGCCGCAGGACTGGGACGGCATGGCACCTGGGCGGATTACGATATAGATGGTGATATGGATCTGTATCTGGTCAATATCGGTGGTAATATTCTATTTGAAAACAATGGCAACGGTACATTCAGCCGGACGGCTGAAGCCGGCGCCACAGGAACGGTCTGGGTATCCTGGATGGCGGGATGGTCCGATTTCAATCTGGATGGGTATCAGGATCTTATTGTAGCTTCCGGCGCGGAATCCGCAGATGGGGAGCGTAATACGATCTTTAACAATAATGGCAACGGGACTTTTACCGATGCCACCGTAGCGCCCTTTACGACGGCTGACAGCAGCGCCGGCGCTGCCTGGGGCGATTATGACGGTGACGGTGATGCCGACCTGTATATATTAAATTATGGCGCAGATATATTATACAAAAATGATACGGTCCCGACTGCCGGCCAGGGCGCTTTGAAAATACGACCGTTCCGGCAGGGCTCAGCCCCCAGCGACAGTGCTGCAGACGGCATCGGTGCTAAGGTGACGGTCTTTGATGCAGGCACCACCACCATTCGCGGCTATCACGAAATCATGTCCGAATCCAACGCACTTGAAGTCATCTTCGGGCTTCCTACAGGCGGTACGTATGATGTTCAGGTGGAATTTACAAGTACAACCGGGGCGATAGGCGGCGCCAGGGTCATCAATGAGAATGATGATGTAAAATTCAGCGGCATCTCCGTACCCAATACTATTATTGTTAAAGAAAGCGAAAATTCGACATTCCCGTAATGTCAGGCTTATGAAGGATCGGCAGAGGAGGATTTGATGAACCGTGGTGTATATATGGCCTGGGGGCTTGGCGTTCTGCTGGCGTTAATCGTTTCTTCACCAGCGTACAGCCAGAACCGGAATCAAGTATTTGTCGGCGCACGTCCGATGGGTATGGGCGAGACGTTCGTCGGTATTGCAGATGACGCCAATACCCTCTATTGGAATCCGGCGGGATTACCCCAACTGCAACGGCAGGAACTCACGTTTATGTATACCGATCTGTACGGCCTCGGTCTGCGTAATATGTATGGCGCCTATGTGTATCCCGTAACCGACAACAGCGCCATTGGCGTGGATGTGTTTCAAACCAGCCTTGATGATAATGAACTACAGTTCGGCCAGTTGAAATTCAATCTGGGTTTCGGTTATCGCTGGCGGCGAGTCTTATCCTTCGGGGCGACGTTTAAATATGTCAATTCAAATATCGGACAGGATAATACGACTGCGGATAACGCCGGAGGGATCGGTTTCGATACGGGGCTGATATATGCCCCGGTTTCAGGACTTCGTTTTGGCCTTATGGTTCAGGATGTGTCTAACACCTCTATCAAGCATGACAGCGGGGTCTCCGAAACAATTTTTCGTCGTAATATTCGTGGTGGCGTTTCTTTTCGACCATTTGAATCCCTGCTGGTCGCGGCGGATGTCAGTGACCGAATCCATTTCGGCAGTGAATACTGGTTCGCCAATTCAATCGCTTTCCGCGGTGGCGTGCAACGTAAAATTAATACGGCATCGGCCAGTGCATTCGACAGCAAGATAATTTATAGTGCCGGTCTCGGTATTAAATACCGTTTGCTTCAAATTGACTATGCCTACGAGCGGCATCCATTCCTGCCGGCCACCCAGCGTTTTTCTTTCTCCTTAATGATTAATCCCTCCTATGTGTCGATCAAGGATGCGGTCCTGCGACCGAAAATCATCTATCGATCTTTGTATGAGCATTATCAGCAGGATGATTTTGCAGATGTCGTCCTGAAAAATTCGGCGCCGGAAGCGTTGTCGGTCACGGTCAGTCTGGAGATCCCCAGCCTGTTGGAAGCGCCGTACGAAGAGCAGATTGTCCTGCCGCCGCAGAGTACAACCACTCATGCCATAGGTATCGTCTTTCCGGATACGCTGCTGACGGCCGCATCTGCAAGTTTTGACCGGTTGGTGCAGCCCCGCATATCGGTCTCGTATGAACAGGACAACAACCAGAAGTCTACAGACCGTGGCGTGGCCTCCATATACGTTCTGGGGCGCGGTAAGATGAACTGGGATGATGCGGCGCGTATGGGTGCGTTTGTGACCCCGGACGATCCGGCTATTTCTTCATTTGTTCTGGATGTGATGCAGAATTTCCGATCGGAATTGTATAACGATTACGGCAATTCCAATATCGGTAAAGCCATGTTACTGTACAGTGCAATCAGCTCACACGGCGTTCGATATCAGCGGGATCCCCAAACGCCGTTCTTAAGTGTTTCGGGGGATCGGACGATCTTTGATACTGTTCGGTACGGCTACGAATTGCTACGCGACAAAGCAGGGGACTGCGACGATTGTACGGTACTCTTCTCTTCCATGCTGGAAAATCTCGATATCCACACCATCCTGCTTGATGTGGATGCGCCGGGCGCCGGTCACGTCTATATGATGTTTGACAGTGGGATCGACGAAGATCAGGCTGATGACTACTTTCAGCCGAACGACTATGTACCGTTCGAAGGGAAAGCATGGATTCCCGTCGAGACGACGCTGTATGGTCAGGGTGACTTCCGGACGGCCTGGCGTAACGGCGTGCAGGAATACTATCAACGCAAATCCGAAGGAACGGTCAATGAAGTGGATCTGCGCACGGCGCGATTGATCACCTACCCGCCGGGGCGGATTGAGTCGGTGATATCTCCACCACCTACCCGACAGCAGATGCTGGCGGCTGTCCAATCCGACGTTCAGCAGTTTGCCGCCTATGTACGTCAAATCGTAGGCGAACCGCAGAATACGCCATTGAACCTTTACAACGCCGGCGCCCACTATCTTCGTATCGGTCGGTTGCAGGAATCGTTGGATTTGATGGACCGCGTTATCGCCCTTGACAACAATTTTGCCGATGCCTATAATACAAAGGGCGTCATCTATACGAAAATGGGGCAATATGATCGATCCAACTTTGATCAGGCACTGGATATGTTCAACCAGGGCCTGGTGCTCGAACCTTCCAATGCCGGTATTCGCTTAAATCTGGCAATCGTATACATCCTGCGTGGCGGTGACGGGGACCAGGGCCGTGCATTACAGGAATACAATCAGGCGCAGCAGCTTGACCCGAACTTACAGGATGCATTACGTGGCATTATTGATGAACCATAATTAAGATGAGACGTGTAAGAAATACAGGATATGACGCAAAATCGATAAATAATCGACCATTTTTCGTGGAAAGTGTGGGGAGCATCACTGTATACCCCACGTCAAATGTATACTTTTATCATAGCCGTATGCGATAGCATGCATGCGAATTAAGGAGTGTAGGAGAAAATAGATTACAGCATTTTTGCATTGCAAAAATCTAATGTTCTATGCCTTAAGGGAGATATTATGAAAGGGTCTGTGGGGTTCATCATTACCCTGATGACAGCAGGTGCGTTGATCACAGCGCCGGTCGATAGTGCGTTTGCCCAGGATAAAAAGGGGGACGCCAAGGCAGGGGCGAAGAAAAGTATGCCGGCTTTCATGAACGTCTGGAAGTCCATTCAATCCACGGTCACCAAAAAGCGTACATCCAAGACCACGCAGGGTATCGCGACCGCCGGTGTACGTGGCGATGAAGCGGAAGATCAGATCGTCAGCCAGATGTATTTTCGTGGCGGCACCACATTTCCGACCCGTTCCAAAATTCAGAATGCGATTATACTTCTGACAGAAACGCTTAAAGAAGCGGAAGATCCGGCCAGCACAGCGGAATCCCGTTTTTATATCGGCCAGTGCTATATTGAGCTGGGTGAAAACGACAAGGCGATCGCTTCTTTTGAAGGGGTGACTGAAGTGGCGCCCAAAACGGAATGGTCGACCAGAGCGAAAGCTGAAATCAAGTTGTTGAAGAAGTAACATGACAGACGTTTGCACGTGCGTCTTCCGGAGTAAAAAGCAGTACGATATTAAATTTCGTTCAAGAAAGTTGAACAATACGATGGGGCGGTACGACATAGTTCGGTCGCCCCATCGTTCTATTCCTGCCTCTTTGTATTTATCCTTGTCTTGCACATACCATGTCTGTATTTTCTAACTCGTTGCGTGCGAGTTAGTCACCTTTTGCCCCTTTGCAATTTGCATTTTGAAATTGCAATCTGCCCATTGGGATCATTATGGCTGAATCAGATACCAAAAAAAGAACGTATACCCTCCGATACTTCCTCTTCGGAATGGGAATCAGCATTCTTGTGGCTGTATTCAGCTATACAGACGTCTACATTGATCTGGAGCACCAGACGTATGATAGTCGCTTTATCTTTCGTGGAAATATTTATCAGGATCCGAATATCGGCACCGTGGATATTGATGATGAGACCTACCAGTCGGAAGGCCGCATGGAGGACTGGCAGCGAAAAAAACATGCAGATTTGATCGAGACCCTGGGCGAATGGGAGGTCCGGATGCTTGGCTTCGATATTTTCATGCCGGAGCCTCAGGCCAGTTTTATCTATAAGGAAGACGTCGAACACGAACACAGAGAAGCGTATACGGCGGAAGATTTTCTCGAATTATTCGAAGACAACGATCAAATTGTCGCCGATGCCGCCCGGAAAGCGGGCAATGTCTATTTCTCCGGGGTATTTGAAATCTCGGCCACCAGCCAGGATTGGGATTTCGTCCTCAACAACATGATCGAACGCAATGATCTGAAAGAAGAGGGCTATCAGGCTTTGCTGGAGAAAAACCTGTTTATAGATTTTCCCGGCGCTAAAGATTCAACGATTCCACGGACGATGGATATTCTGCCGTCGCTGAGCTTACATACGCAGGCAAGTCGCGGGGTCGGTTTTGTACAACCGTTGTATGATGATGATGGGGTAGCGCGATGGTTCCCTTTGGTCCTGGCCTATGACGGCAAAGTATTTCCGTCGCTCGTCCTTTTGATGGCCTGTGATTATTTTAACGTGTCGCTGCAATCTATTGAAATTGAACCGGGTAAACATGTTAAGTTCCCCCAGGCGAATATGCCGGATGGTCAGGCAAAAGATTTCTACATTCCCATCGACGAACGCGGCGCCATGCTGGTAAATTGGGCCGGTAGATATGAAGATACGTTTATTCATTATCCTTATGCCCGTTTAATCAAACTCAGAGGGACCTATCGGGATGCTGTTGCTTTGCGGGACGTAAAACGTGTTATCCAGCAGAAGCCGGAGCTTCTGCAAGATCCGGATGCGTTCGTCATGGAAGCCATGAGTTTCAATATCGGTCCGCCCATGTCCGCCATGACCGCCTACCAGACCGTCGGCCTCTTCGGCATGTTCCAGGGCATTATAGAAGAAGATGAGGATGTAGACGGCGTGACGTTTTTTGTGGAGCAGGGACTGCCCGAAGATGAAATACCGCCCGAAATGCTCGAAAAATTCAATGAGTTGAAATATAACATGAAGATGGCGAAACTGTTAACGGCAACCCCCGAAATAACCTTGCCGCAGATGGCAGAGATATTGGGTATCGTCCGTTTGAATATTATTGAGCATGGATTTTATGCCTTGAAAAACCTCCTGGATCATGGCGGTATCAAACCGGAACATCATCCGCTTGTCTTCTTCAGTGAATTTCACGATGGTAAAGAGTTACTTCCTTCGGATCTGAAAGATAAAATGTTGATATACGGACTGACCGCCACAGGGACCCAGGATTATGCACCGGTACCGGTGCAGGGCCGCTATAAAATGGTGGGCTATCATGCCAAT
This sequence comes from uncultured bacterium, assembly GCA_913051705.1. Lineage (GTDB taxonomy): Bacteria > JAAXHH01 > JAAXHH01 > JAAXHH01 > JAAXHH01 > CAJXCW01. The sequence goes on along the minus strand of CAJXCW010000191.1, from coordinate 1,284 downwards.
GCATTGAACACCATCATAACCGAACAGTTTCTCACGCGGTTGGATGAGGCATATCTTATTGTTATTCTGTTGGTGTTGGGCGCTATCATGGGGCTCATCATTCCAAGATTTGGTCCGATCAGCGGCGCTGGTGTCGTCTTCGCTTTGCTCATCGTACAGGTATCGGCGGCCTATCTGCTCTTTGTCCATGGCGGACTCTGGATCGACATCACGGCTCCTGTGGGGGTCATTTTCCTGTCTTATCTATCTATCAGTGTGAATAACTATCTGATTGAACGTAAGGAGAGGGCATATATTCAGGACTCTTTCAAGATGTACCTCTCACCCCAGGTCGTGGATCAGATTGCTGGGGACCCCAGTAAGCTTCAATTGGGTGGCACCCGGAGAGAATTGACCATTCTGTTTACCGATGTGGCTGGTTTTTCGACCATATCGGAGAATTTATCGGCAGAAGAACTGGTCGATCTGCTCAATGATTATCTGGGCGATATGACGGATATCATCATGGCCAATAAAGGGACGGTAGACAAGTACGAAGGGGATTTGATCATGGCCTTCTGGGGCGCGCCGATTGAAGATCCCAATCATGCTATAGATGCCTGTTATACCGCTCTGCTCATGAATGATAGGCTCATTAATATGCGTGCGGAATATAAAGCACAGGGCAGGCCGCCTTTCATCGCCAATATGGATGCCCGAATCGGTCTTAATACCGGTGATGTGGTGGTCGGTAACATGGGCAGCACCCAGCGGTTCGACTATACGGTTATGGGCGATCATGTCAATCTGGCCTCCCGTCTTGAGGGAGCAAACAAACCATACGGCACCCACATCATGATTAGTGAGTTTACCTATGCGAAAGTGAAAGATCATGTTGAAGTTCGGGAGTTGGATAGAATACGGGTGGTCGGTCGTGATGAACCGGTGACCATCTATGAAGTCCTGGCCAAAACGGGTGAGGTGGATGAGAAAATGGGAGAAATTGCGTCGTTATATCAAAGCGCCATGGAGGTCTATAAAGACCGAGAGTGGCATGAAGCGCAGGAGAAATTCCTGAAAATCCTTACCATTGCCCCCGATGACGGCCCTTCGAAGACGTATATCGGTCGGTGTGAAAAATACAGCGTCGAGCCGCCGCCGGCCGAGTGGGATTTTGTGGAAACCATGACGGAGAAGTAATAAAAAGTGGTGAGGTAGTGATTGATGCCGCTACGCGTCATCGAAAGTGATGAGCGCCTCTTCGAGGCATTATTGAAATGCGTTTTGCTTCACTCGCTGTGCTTT
>CAJXCW010000190.1 GCA_913051705.1 uncultured bacterium | reverse complement strand
TATGCCTGTACCTTTTCGGAATCCGTGACTTCATCGAAAGTGCCCTCGAACAGGGCCCTCGGTTCTGACCCGGGTACATACATCATACTGTAATACTGCTTGCCAAAAATATACAGGCCCGGCTGGGTATTCGTCCCGGTCCAGCTTGTATCCGGATCCGCGCCTGATCGTGCCACCACCTGCCAGGCGCCTTCCAGCGGCCCTGTTTCCGGTGTCGGTGACGGAGGTCCCTGGCAGCCAGAAAGAAGAGTAACCATAGATAGAACGGCGAATAGTCTATTGACAAAATACATGAGTTCCTCCGAGAAAATTAACGGTGATGTCCCTAAGAATTTAACGGGACCCAGTCTTGGGCAGGTATTGCCGGGATTCCGTTTCCCATTCAACGATCCCTTCACGGCCCTTGAAACCACCCCCCTTTCGTCACTCTGAGAAAGTGACAAGGCCTACTGGATCATCGTTTCTGGTTTCAACATTATTTATGCTGGGAAAGTGTACAAATACCATGTGCCCGTCAAGTTATTTACTGGCAACAAAATAAGCCTCTATAGAAGCCTGCTAAGGTGCGAAGAGTGATTACTCCGTATCCGTGTTACTGCCGATCCTCGAATCCATAGACCGCATCAGTCAGAAAAGAAGACGTGGAAATTGCAGGTCCCAATTTATATATGTAGGCAGCCTCATCCCCATCATCGATATCTCTCACCCCAGTTACACAAAAATCACCGCTTGTAGCCAACGGCTAATCACCCGAGCGGCCATCGATAGGCGTAGTCCCCTTCCCTTTGATATTCAAGGTATCTTCGGAATTGTCAAAAATATTAAAGCCTGAAGTGATGACATAATCATCGTTCATAGCAACGCGTTTAAAGAAAGAAAAATCCGGAAAACGTTCCTTCAACGATGTCGTCTGGTTCCAACTTTGGCCTGAGTGATCAAACACATAGACGTCACGAGGGCCTCCTCGGGAATATGCAGCAATGCGGTCACTATTCAAGGCCGCTGCATACGAATGGTTTTTTGTAAGCCCTACCCAACCATCTGGATGTTCGTTCGATGTAGGATTGTAACCAACAAGTCGAGCTGACTCCGCCCAGTTCGTTTCTGATCGGGTGAACGCGTAAAGGGAGGGAAGCGGACACTCGTATGCACATTTACAACCGGCCAGCAGCAGGTACACGGGGGAACAGATTGAATCCGTGTTGTCCACAGCGATTACCGGATTTATCGGCGGCGGTCTGTAAGTCAGAAATGACTTCTCAACGCGGGAAAAGGTGAAACTTGTCCTTTTGATCGTCTGCATATACCTGTTCACAGGTGTGATCGAAGCCGTTGTTCGTTGTTATATCGATATGTGGTACGGGAGGCAGGAAGCACTCCGGGCTAAAGGTTCGACACCCTCCCCCCTCCTCGGCATGCAGAGATAACGGTGCGCGCGCGCACTATTTCTGATATAAATATGCGAATCAGACGTGCGAATCGGAGTAATCTCGATACGCAGTAAGTAAATGTATTTCGGGGAATACCAATAAAATCTATTTCAGCCTGTCCGGTTATGAGTATCTTAATGGTTCTAGATAACCGTCCATTGCATCGTAGCAGGATATGGTGCGTCTCGTCCGGTATATTTCAAGATACGGAGTGAATATCGAGACGATTTCAAGTTCGTTCTTCTTAATCACTATTCAGGTGGCTCGATGGTCATCTCTATTGATCAGGTGCGATCAGACGCTTAACACAGGTGATCTCAAATCATGGACGAAGGTCAAAACATAGGCCACCATAAGTTGATCCGCCAACTTGGTAAAGACGGCATGGGGCAGGTATACCTTGCTGAGGATACCAATTCATGAAAAGGAAGGGAGATATAAGATGAAAAGATTGTCTGGTGTTTTTTCTAATTTCGTGCTGCTGTCGTTCATTCTGGCAGCGGCAACGGTTAGTGACGCTCAAGAAGCTGACAGAGTATATGTCAATGGTAACATCTACATGGTTGATGAAGCGTTCAGCACAGCGTCTGCCTTTGCAGTGAAAGATGGTAAATTCATCTACGTGGGTGACGATGCCGGTTTTCAGGCCCATATGGGTCCCCTTACCTTTACGTTCGACCTGGAAGGAAAAACCGTGATCCCCGGTTTACACGATGCTCATGCACATATCAGGTATGGCGAGAGGATTCTGTATCCGCGAACGCCGGACATCAGAGCTGCAATTGGTGAATGGGCTTCTGTACAGCGCATGCAGGAAGTGATAAAGCGCTGCCTGGCTACCGGGGAAGGCATGCGGCCGGGACCTGAGCCGCGATGGCTGGTATTAAACGGTTGGATGTCCGATGTCTGGGATCCGCCGGTGTTCCGTAAGGAGCTGATCGATGCCGTGGCTCCGGATAATCCTGTTTATATTCGCAGATACACCCACGGCAGCGGCGCCAACAGCAAAGCTCTGGAACTTGCCGGCATTACCCGCGACACGCCTGATCCTGAGGGTGGGCATATAAAGAAGGACGAGAGTGGAGAGCCCACGGGTGAATTCGTAGAAAGGGCGCCTCCCCAGTTAACAAGGCTTATTCCAAGCTTACCCCCTATGACCGATTATGAAACGAGCCGTAATCTCGTAGAAGGAACGCAATTGGCCGTGGCCAGCGGACTTACGACTATCCATGGCGCCGGCGGGACGCGCTATGAAGAGGTCCAGAGACGAATAAAACTTTACGAGGTGGGTCTGCTCAGGGTAAGGATCAACGAGATGGTGAACGCGGAAGCAGCGAAAAAACTGGGCAAACCGGTAAACTATGACAACAGATACTTTGTCCAATCGGTCAAGTCTTTTGCAGATGGTGCTTTAGGGTCAAGAGGGGCGCATTTTCTCGAAGAGTACAGCGACTATCCGGATTTTTATGGGCAACCCAGACGAAACGAAGACGAATTTGCTCAGACTGCGACCGAGTTGCTGAAAATCGGTTTCAACATGAGGATACATGCCATCGGTGACGCGGGTAATCGGGTCGCACTTAACGCCTTCGAACGGGCGCTGAACGCAACCGGGATAGACGGCAAAGATGCCAGGTTTGCGCTTGAGCATTGTCAGGTACTTACTCCGGAGGACATACCCAGACTTGCCAGGCTCGGCATTGTCGCTTCCATGCAGCCCCTGCACGCTACCGAGGATATGCACTTTGCTGAATCGAGATTGGGGCCTGAACGGATTAAGTACGCCTATATCTGGAGCGATCTGCTGGATCTTGGTGTTGTGGTAGCAACGGGGACGGATTATTCTGTGTCTCCATACAACCCATTTTACACCCTGCACGCTGCAGTAACCAGACAGGACCGGGAGAATAATCCTCCGGGAGGCTGGTATCCCGAACAGGCCATGACGAGAGAAGAGGCCTTACGGGCTGCGACCATGGGTGGCGCCTATGTTATGCATGCGGAAGACACCCTGGGCTCTATCGAGGTAGGGAAACTTGCTGATTTTGTGGTCATTCCTGTTGATTACATGACCATCCCGGCTGAGGAAATCTGGAAGATCGAACCGGAAATGACAGTTATCGGGGGCGAAGTAATCTACACGAGGCCGGTGCAGACGCAAGAATGACCTGTCCCTGTAGTGGCAGAAGACACGGGTAAGACGCCGACGGGCACCGTGGTCGAGGAATTTCCTGAAACACAGTGACACCGGTGCCTCGTCCCTGCAGGATGACACGCCAAGACCGTAAACACCGCAGAAGAGTCCTCTACAGGCTCGCCATACACGGCGCTGGCACCGTTACATACCGCTTCGCAACGACCTTTCGGCTGCACCTGATCCATCGGCCTCACTACCTCTTGACCCAGCAGACGGTCAGCGTGATGTGGGTCGGCTCCGGCACCTCGCGGGCGATGATGGTGGAGGGATTGAACGGATTGGGGGTCGCCGCCGACAGGCTGAACGCATTCGGCAGGGACACTTCCCTGATTACCGTGGCCGTAGCGGCACCTGGAAGGCAGGGCCCGGGGAGACTTGGAGGCCCGCACCCGGCTGAGGGCAGTATCCCAACAGCCGTAGCACACCATCCTCGGCATGATGCTGCCAGGTCAGGCCGGCACCGGTCTGCACCGGCGCTCCGATATGACGAAGATGGTGAAATCGAATCTCACGGTTACCTGATCCTGTCAAGGTGGCCTGAATACCCTATGTGTCTGTTCACCGTCCACGACGAATACTGGAGGATTCCCATGCTGAAACTAAACCGGAAGATGATGATGCAGGTGGTAACCGCACTCATCTTCATACCAATTTCGGCCAATGCCCTGGCTCAAGCGTTACCCAACCCTTATCGGACGGTCGATAACTGGGCTGAATTACCCGACGGGCGGACTATGGGCGCTGTAGGCGGCGTAACCATCGATCCGGATAGGGAGCATCTCTGGGCCGTCATCAGATGTGATGCCGGAGCAGAACGATTCGGCAATGAATGCCTTGATTCGGACCTGGATCCTATACTCAAATTCAACTCCGATGGGCATGTTGTTGAGAGCTTTGGCAGCGGTTTGTTCATATGGCCTCATGGAATAGATGTCGACCCTGACGGAAATGTCTGGGTGACGGATGCCGTATCCGAGGCCAACACGCCGGACGGCGGCACACGAGGGCATCAGGTTATCAAGTTCAGCGCCACGGGAGACGTATTGATGGTTCTGGGTACCCCCGGCGTTCCGGGAGGGGGTAAAGATCACTTTAATGCGCCGGCAGATGTGGCTGTCGCTGACCATGGAGATATCTTTGTTGCCGACGGCCACGGTAACACGACCAATAATCGTGTGGTGAAGTTTTCCAGTGATGGGACCCATATTAAGGAATGGGGAAAGACCGGATACGCCCCCGGTGAATTCAGAACGCTTCATGCCATCGCTATCGATGCTCGAGGCCGGATTTTCGTTGGTGATCGATCAAACAATCGCATTCAGATTTTCAATCAGGAAGGTGAATTCATTTCCCAATGGACACAGTTCGGTCGTCCCAGTGGGATCTTCTTTGATGATCATGACAATATTTATGTCGCCGATTCCGAATCCGACGACGTGGAGAATCCGGGTTGGGAGATGGGGATTAGAATCGGAGATGCCGCTGCCGGCTGGGTCCATTACTTCATTTTACTACCGTCCGGCGACCCGCGGAATCCTGCCGGCAATGGTGCAGAATTCGTTGCTGTCGATAAATATGGGCATATCTATGGAGGAGAACCCCGGCCGCGTAAAATACAGAAATACGTAAAAGTTCGCTAACACTCGTGACATAGGGAATAATAAACGGGGGTAACCATGCAGACAAGCCATGAAATACATCTCAGAAAATATCCGGAGGGCATCCCTGCTCCCGATGATTTCGAACTGGTGGAAGTGACGCTGCCGGACCTTGATCAGGGGGACGTGCTGGTAAAAAACATCTGGATGTCCGTAGATCCCTACATGCGCGGTCGTTTGCGGGACCGGAAGAGTTATGTGGAGCCGTTTAAACCGGGGGCGGTGCTGAGCGGCGGGGCCATAGGACAGGTCGTCGCGTCTGAATCCGCGCATTTCTCTCCCGGCATGTATGTGCAGAGCAGTCTGGGATGGCGGGAATACTTCGTCTCGGACGGCACAGGTATTCAGGCGTTCCTGCCTGGTAATATGCTGCCGCAGGCGTTTCTGGGGATCCTGGGCATGCCGGGTATGACCGCCTATATCGGACTGTTGACCGTCGGTGAGGCAAAATCCGGAGAAACGGTCTTTGTCTCCGCAGCCTCGGGTGCGGTCGGCGGCGTCGTATGCCAGATTGCGAAGATCAAAGGATGCCGGGTTGTCGGTAGCGCCGGTTCAGACCAGAAGGTTGCCTGGCTGCGCGACGAAGCCGGCATCGACGCGGCCGTCAATTACAAAACCTGCACCGACCTGGAAGCCGCCGTGGCGGACGCCTGTCCGGACGGCATCGACGTCTACTACGAGAACGTCGGCGGCTGTCACCTGGAGGCCGCCCTGAACCTGATGAACACCGAAGGCCGCATCGTCGTCTGCGGTATGATCTCATACTACAACGACATCGAGCCGACTCCGGGGCCGCCCAACCTGTTCCGCCTCATCACCCAGAGAATCCGCATGCAGGGCTTCATCGTCTCCGACCACTACGACCGGTATCCCGAATACCAGGAACAGATGGTCGAATGGATCGCGGAAGAAAAAGTAGTCTGGCACGAATCCGTCCTGGAGGGTATAGAAAAAGCGCCAAAGGCCCTGATCAGCCTGTTCACGGGCGATAATTTCGGTAAGATGCTGGTGAAGCTTGGATAACGTTTCTTTCGGAAGAGGCGAGTCAAGAATAGGTCCGGCCCGCCGGAGACTTCCTGTAATGGCCCTGGAATACCTCAGGATCACACACGAAAGAGCCGTCTACTTAGCGCAGGGGTATGTGCCGGATCCGTCGTCAGCCAGGAGCGGCTCGCTCACCTGACCGAGGCCTTGGCGCAACTGATCTACCGGGGCTATAACGGTCAGGTGGCCATGAAGTGGACGGACCGTGAAGGCCGGGTTCCCCAAACTGTGGGCCGTTTGCTGTTTCCCGATAAGTTCGCCCCCATTTACAGCACCTTGCCGGTCCATGATATTCAGCCTTCGGTGGAGGCGCTATTGGGGGGCCAGGTTCGTTGCGGGAGTCTGAATATGTTTTTTGCGGGGCCGGCAAGTCCTGTACGGGAGACGGGCACAGAGATACCATAGAGGGACGAGAAGATGAATTCGCATCAGAAACGGTCCCCATTGTAAGATCATTGGTACGCGACAGCACAGGCTGTCGCGCCGTGCTGTCGCAGGACCGGGGCTATGTCGTCATGGCCTTTGTATTCGGCCCAAAACAGCGGCGTAGCCCAGGGTTTGTCGTCGGGTAGGTTGGGTTTGGCCCCCTGGACAGGAATAATTCGACCATGTCCTTGCGGTTGGCGATGACTGCCCAGGTCAGCGGTGTGGCACGGAATATGCGACGTTATTGTCGCGCACGCCCAACGGGTCGGACATCGACAGGCCGGAGGCCCTGATACCTTTGAAATCCGCTCCTGCTACAATCTTGGCGGACAGGCCGTTGTGAACTTCCATGAGAAATTCAAGATCCGGTGAAGTAAGTATCGTACGAAATTGGGCGGATCTGCCGACGGGGGTATTGGTCTTTCTTTTTTATGCCCCGAGAGGAAGATAGTCCGTCATTCTGTGATTGCTCGACAATCCGTGTGCTTCCACATTAATTTACTGACCGTCGGTAAGCAACACAATTATTCTTTTACATTTTACCAACTACGGCTATTTTACTGGCGTCACTCTTTGACATTAAGGGATGGTGTATAACAATAGGGCACATTTTTCATGCTTCGACTCGGTCGAATACGATTTACCCGGAAGATCTGAACGGCGACGGACTGATCCGGAATATCCGACAGGCCCATCCTGATGGGGATCTGGTTGCTGACCCGGCTGATTCGAGGGTGCTCATGGGCGGCCGGTGAGAGGTTGCTGCCAATCATATTCTACACCCTGCAGTTTTTTTGACATCATGGGACAGAAACGATATCTGCTGCGCTATTCTAATTTTAGGGGGGAGGTGAAATGACGCTGTTTTAATCAGCTCATAGATGGTATTGCCATCCTCGATTGCTAACACTATTGAATTTTATATGGTGGAGTCCTATAGGTAGCCCGTTTTAAGTGTTCAACCGAAGCATTGCCCTGTTGAGAAGGGATGGCAGCATAGGTAGGGCATCGCACATTGCGCAGTGATCACAAAAGTGGTAGAAAAGGGCTCGATCTATGAAATTAGACGTTTACGGAGGTGAGAATGACTATGAAAAGGCGCGAATTCAGCAAGATACTTGGTACGGCGGCGATTGCACCGGCATGGCTAACGTGGCAAATTGGAGCGGCTCCTGTCTGGTCTCTCGCGGCAAACCTTGCGGAATGCTGTAGCTGCGAAATTCCTTGTCCATGTAATTTTGGTCGTTCAACATCGTTACGCTGCGATGGCAACCGTCTCATCGAAATCTATGAAGGACAAGTCGATGGCTCGGACCTTAGCGGAATTCGCTTTGTGGTGACGTTTGAGATGGGCAAGTGGTCACGCATTTACGTCGACGAAAGCTTGGGCGACGAACAAATGAATGCATTCAACACTATAATGCCGCTTGCATTTAGCGGATTTGCTCGTCTTTCGCGGTCGATCGAACGCGTGCCGGTGGCAGTGGTCCGCACAAGCGGGCTGATAAAGTTTTCCACACCGGCATCGGAAGTTGAGATGAAACCGCTTGTTGGATTGAATGGCGGCCCGATCACGGTCAATGGCCTCCCTTCTAACACATTTCACGACTACGTGCAATACGAGTCGGTCAAACATGTTCATAAAGGACCCGATCGCGCGTGGTCACACTCAGGGACGAATGGATTTGTTTCCCGTATGCTTGCAAGAAGTTAATATTGATCCAACGAGAATTAAGCTAGAATGCTGGGAAAGGGACTCCACACGCCGGTAGAGCCGACTCAGACTAAGGAACAGGCAGAGCGAGAGTACCGTACGGTGATCCTTGCCGGGTTATTACAGGATATCGGCAAGTGTTTTCAAGGGGGCGATTTCGGTGCTGTAAAGGTAACCGGAAAACATCCTCAAGTCGGGGCGGATTATGTTAGGGCCTGCCACAGCTATTTTGATCGGTGTGTTGACGCCATGCTCTTGCACACGCCGGTACAGCGTCACCATGAAGGCCGTCAATTTCCGGATGCGCTGCGTGTGGAGCCTTGACGCAGGTTCATACACATGGTTTGGCGCGGTGGTATCTCTCCACTTGGTCCAGTATATAGGAAGTCTTGTAGTGCCTAAGAATCGATATTCGGTGCTTACTAAAATCAGTTACGTAAGGTGAGAGCGGCTTCAATTCCCCTGTCATTTTTGGATCCACGCACGGGCGAGAATAACTACCTGCAAATTGCCCGTATCCTGAGAGAGTTGAACTACGAGGGTGTCATTGGCCTGGAGGCCTTCCCCCAAAACGATGATGCTCAGGCTATGACCCGTTTCCGTGATATCTTTTCATAATTTCAGGTGTAAGGATTGGATGGAAGCCTGTAATCAGATCTGGCATTATTAGTCAATCGTCTTAAGTAGGAGCCATTGAGTGCATATACGATTTAAAAATATATTACTACCTCTTTCGCTATTGGGCGCTATTATCACGCTGTCCGTGATCGCAAACCAGGCGCAAAATACCTCGGAGCCGGTCATCAACTCTGTGGGGATTCAGCTGCCGCCCGATGCGGCGCCTGTGGAGCACCAGGTTCTCACCAGATTTGAACTGGACAACCAGTACATGGACCGGGCAACCGCCATCTCCAAGCAGGCCTTCGGCGTCGGTCTGGTGGCTGAACCGTTGACCCGCATCGATGGCGACTTCAACCTGATGCCCGCGGCCGCCACCCACTGGGAGGTTACTGAGGACGGTTGTACCTGGATCTACTATATTCAGCCCGGTTTGATCTTTGCCGACGGCCATCCTCTGACCGCTTATGACTACGAAGCCACATTCCGCCGCTGGGCGAACCCGGCCACGGGATTCGACTGGCAGTGGTACTTCCAACCCGTAAAAAACTGGAACGAAGTCGTGGGCGGGCGCATGCCCGTAGATTCGGTGGGTGTCCACGCGCTGGATGAACACACTCTGGCGTTTACAACGGGACGGCCCACGCCATACTTACCCATGCTGCTCAATAAAGTCTGGGTGACACCGACGCACCTGTTCGATAAATACGGTCCCGAATGGGCGGCCAAGCCGGAAACACATTTCGGAAGCGGCCCCTACCGCTTGAAGGAATGGCGTAGAGCCGAACAGATCGTTCTGGTGCCAAACGACAAATACCGCGGTCCTGTGAAGCCCATGCTGGAGCGAATTGTCGCTAAACTTTACAACCATACGGTCTCACCGCAGTTTCTCTCGTCGTATGAGGCGGGTGAGGTGGACTATATTCCTCTCAATAATCAGGCTGAGATCAACCGGGTCAAGAGCGATCCCATGCTGCGGTCACAGCTCAACACGTACACGGATTTCGCTACATTTTATATGATGTTCAACACTTATCAGCCGCCATTTAATGATCGGCGGGTACGTCAGGCATTCAGCCATGCGATCAATCAGAAAGACATCACAAAATCAGCGTTATGGGATGTCGGTCTCCCGGCGACATCCATGCTGCCGCCTGGGTTCCCTTCTGCCAACCCAGAGGCTCTGGCACACATCCAAAAGTACGACCCGGAGCTCGCTCGAAAACGACTGGCGGAAGCCGGGTATCCCAACGGCCTAGGATTTCCCAGCGTGGACATCTGGCTGCGTCAGGAAACCACTGTCAACCGCACAGGTGCGGAAGCGGTGCAGGCCATGCTTAAACAAAACCTGAATATCGATGTGGGCGTCCGAAATGTGGAACGAAAAGTATTCGCAGAAGCGCTGCCGACCCGTGAGTTAATCCTAGGCATGGTGCCCTATCAATATGACTATTTAGATGCGGGCAATCTGTTGACCATATGGCTGTCAAACGGCCGTCACGCCTGGCATAACGACCGCTTTGAACAGCTCGTATTGGAGGCCAACGAACTGGTGGGCGATCCCGACCGCCGCCAGGCCATGTATCAGGAAGCCGAGCGTATTCTTGTCAGTGATGTAGGCGGCGTATTTCTATGGTATCTGCAGATCAATCAGATGTGGAAGCCGTATATAAAAGGCAAAGCCGTTGCACCCAATAAATGGGGCTATCGCGCCTGGCGAAATGACCTGATGATGCATCTGTCACCTACTTTGTATATCACTAAAGACGTTTTGAAAGGCCGGGCAACACCACAAGAGTCGAAGTCCATCTGGCAGTGGCTAATGGGAAGCATTGGGGATTTAAATTTGAAAATTGAAGATCAACAGATATCCATATAATATGGCGACGGCGAGAACCCCATCTGCCACGTCCCTGAAGGGTCTGGGGGTATCCCTGGACAACGGGAATAACGCTGGTGGCGGCCATAGCATTCTTGATCGGCTCTATCATAAATGATACCACCAACGGCCTCTATGCATCAGGATTGGTGATTTTGTGTTATCCCGCGTATAGGTTGTTCAGCGCAGCCTACACCTACTTCAGCAGCGTCATCCGCTTAGTCTCGGTATACCCGCTGCCGCTGGGGATTTCGTGATGCTGGCAGACGAAGTGGCGCCCGTAATAGAAGCGCTGGCTG
>CAJXCW010000189.1 GCA_913051705.1 uncultured bacterium | reverse complement strand
CCTGTTCTAATGACGGGTAGGGACTCGTTCCTGCGGGCGATATAGGAGGTCACTGCGTAACATCAGTAAATAAGTGGTCCTTTTCCCGATGTTGCATCCATACAAATCGCTTGACATTCATATCTTAAAGAAATACCCTCATCAGCAATCTTTCCATCATTTAAAATTGTCTGTTCCTTGAACCAAGTTCTTCTGTGCGGAGACCGTGGGAATGTCTGCATCAATACCTGAAAATGGTGCGCTGTTCAGCCAGGTTACCAGGGATCAGTGGCGTGCCTTTTTTGCGACTTTTTTCGGGTGGGTGTTGGATGGATTTGATTTTACAGTCCTGACCTTCATCCTGATCGATATCCAGGACAGTTTTACGATTGAAAAAGCACTGGCCGGGGCACTTGGGACCGTGACGCTTCTATTTCGGCTGGCAGGTGGGATGGCCGCTGGTGTCGCCGCCGATCGCTGGGGGCGTAAATTGCCCCTGATGCTGTCTATTGTCTGGTTTTCGATTTTCGCCTGTCTCAGTGGCTTCGCGACATCCTATGCGATGTTATTTGCTTTCAGGGCTCTTTTTGGCATCGGCATGGGTGGGGAATGGGCTGCCGGCATGCCGCTGGCCCTCGAACACTGGCCGACCCGGTTACGCGGTGTGGCTTCGGGTATGCTCCAAAGCGGATGGTACTGGGGGTATATTTTGTCTGCCGGCGTGTATCATTATATTTATCCCCTTTTCTCCAATGTCCCGGATACCGGCTGGCGTATTATGTTCTGGGTCGGCATTATCCCCGCCTTCTTTGCCTTATGGATCAGGGTCGGTGTAAAAGAAAGTCCGGTCTGGCTGGCAAGGAAGCAACATCTTGAAGTCACGAAAGAAAAACCGGTGTCCGTCTGGCGAATTTTTCATCGTGACATGCTGGGAACCACCATACAGGCCTCTCTGTTGATCGCCTCGTTTATGTTTTCCTATTATTCAATTGCATTCTGGTACCCCACTTTTTTACTCGAATCAGGCAGATCAACATTATCCCACATCATCATATTGAATATTGGTGGGATTATCGGCATGATCTTATGGGGGAGATTATCCGAATCACATCTTGGACGTCGGGGGGTTATCACGCTGGCCGCCCTTATCGGGGTCTTAGTCATCCCGTTGTATTTATGGACTAAACAGCCTGAGTTACTGTTACTGGGCGCTTTGCTCATGGGTATCAGCGGGACGGGTATCTGGTCGATGGCGCCGGCCTATTTGACAGAACTGTTTCCCACTTCGGTGCGGGGCATAGGACCAGGATTTGCTTATCATATGGGCGCTTTTCTTGGCGCATGGACGCCAGTGATTTTAGGTGCCCTCCAGGATCGGGGCCTGTCCATTGTGGATTCGATGACCGCCTGTATTGTAGTTTCCGGTCTCATGGTAGCCATAATCGCCAGGTTGGGACCAGAAACGAGAGGCAAAGAGTTTTTAGCGATTGACGATGAAGATCACAAAAAGGTCAAACATGTTAATGAGGTGAAATCGGCCACATAAAGGAGGATAGTATGCGGTATATGTTATGTTGCATCATGGTTGGTTGTATGAGTCTTCTTCATTCATCACCGACGGTTAATGCCCAGCAAACGGTTCCGCAGACCGGTCTGAGAGATAACACGCCCAGAGTACATGCCCTGACCAATGTGCGTATTATTCCGAAGCCCGGGGAGGCTATTGAACAGGGTGTTGTGGTGATCCGGGATGGTATTGTAGAAGCAGTAGGCGCCAACGTTACTATCCCATCTGACGCCCAAACGTTGGATTACACTGGAATGACCGTATATCCGGGTTTAATAGAGATGTTCACCCAGGCCGGCCTTGAAGAAAAGAAAGCGGCTGTTGAAGGGGGTTCTGATCATTGGAATGTCAGTGTGCAGCCGGATTATAATGCGGCGAATCATTACCAGGTGAAAACAAAGGATATTGAAGCATTACGGTCCCTCGGATTCGCCATGGCCATGGTTGTTTCCAATGATGGCATATTCACGGGGAATAGCGTTCTGGTAAATCTTGGTGATGGATCACCAAATGAAAATATAGCGAAAGAGGATATTATACAACACCTTCGTATGGAGAGAAATCGGGATAGAACATACCCTGGTTCCATGATGGGTGTCATATCGATGGCTCGTCAAACTTTTCTGGATGCGCAGTGGTATCGATCTGCGCATATGGCCTATGTCGAAAATCCAAATCAGGCTGCGCCGGAGGATAATGAAGCTCTTGCTGCATTGACGAATGTGATTCAGCGTCAGCAAGCCTTATTAATCAGCGTGTCTGACGACCACTCCTTTTTACGGGCGGCAAAAATCGCCCGGGCGTTCAACCTTGAATTCTGGGTAAAGGGTAGTGGGTATGAATATCGTATGCTCGATGATATTAAGGCTACAGGGGCGCCTGTTATTCTACCCCTGGCCTTCCCCGAAAGAGAAGACTTTAAAGTGTCGGCACCAGAAGATGCCATCAACGTTTCTCTTGAGGCGTTACGCCATTGGGAGGCCGCACCGGAAAATCCAGGCCGTCTCCAGAGTGCAGGCGTTCCATTTGCATTATCCAGCACAGGATTAGATAAACCTGATCAATTCCATGCTCGGATCAGGGAGGCCATTGCAAGGGGCCTGGATTATGACGCAGCCCTGGCAGCCCTCACCACCACCCCAGCGGCTATGCTTGGTATGAGTCGCCAACTTGGCACGATTGAATCAGGTAAACAGGCCCATCTTACCATCACGGATGGGGTGTTGTTTGCTGAAAATGTCAAAATCCGCGATGTATGGGTTGCAGGCAACAGATATATTGTTACCCCCACGCCAATAGCTGATCCACGCGGCACATGGAAAGCCATCTTGGATCAGGATAGTTCAAATCCGATATCCGCGTCTATCGAGCTGGATGGATCCATTAAAAACCTCACTGGATCCGCTGATATCAATGGAGAACAGATTATATTAGGCCGTCTTTCATCATATGAAAAACGCATCGCTTTTACCCTGGCAGGTGATGATATCGGCAGACCCGGTGTAGTCCGTTTATCCGGCTCTATAGAAAACAATCAGTTGACCGGCTATGGGGTATGGCCAGATGGCGATCAGTTCACCTGGTCTGCAACACTTGAAAAACCACGTGAGACAGAAATACCTGCCATGCTCGTATCTTCCGGGGTCACCTCCCTGCCGAAAATTACACCACCTGGCGCTTTTGGGAGACCGGGGCTGCCGGACCAACCCAGGACGGTTCTCATCCGGGAGGCTACAGTCTGGACTCTGGATGAGCGGGGTAAAATCGAAAATGCGGATGTTTTAGTTAAAGAGGGTAAAATATCTGAAGTCGGGCAGAACCTGAACGTCCCCGGTGATGCGCTTATCATAGATGGACAGGGAAAACATGTCACGCCGGGCATTATTGACGCTCATTCACATACCGCGATTTCGCAAGGTATAAACGAGGGTACACAAGCGGTAACGGCTGAAGTCGGCGTCGAAGATGTGGTAAATGGCTACGACATCGCCCTGTATAGAGAGCTGGCCGGCGGATTGACGGTCGCCAATTTACTCCATGGTTCTGCGAATCCTATCGGAGGGAAAAATCAGGTCATCAAGCTCAGATGGGGTGCTTCGGCTGAAGACATGAAATTTGAAGGAGCGAAACCTGGTATTAAGTTTGCTCTCGGAGAGAATGTGAAACGTAGTAGATCGGCTACCAGCACGCGATATCCACGGACCAGAATGGGGGTGGAACAACTTATACGGGATCGATTCAAGGCCGCACAGGATTATGACCGTCAATGGTCGGCGTATAACGCGTTAAAAAACAAAACGGGCAAAATACCTCCACGTCAAGATTTAGAATTGGACACCCTGGTTGAAATATTGAAGGACGAACGTAAAGTACACAGCCATTCCTATCGCCAGGATGAAATACTCATGTTGATACGTATTGCGGATGATTTCGGTTTTACCATCGGTACGTTCCAGCATGTTCTGGAAGGATATAAGGTGGCGATTGAAATCGCCAAACACGGAGCGGGCGCTTCTACCTTCAGCGACTGGTGGGCTTATAAAGTCGAAGCCTACGATGCGATTCCCTACAACGCGGCTATCATGCATAAGGCCGGTGTTGTGGTGACGCTTAACTCGGACAGTAATGAGCTGGCCCGCAGGTTAAACAAAGAAGCAGCCAAAGCGGTGAAATATGGTGGGGTGAGTGAAATTGAGGCCTTGAAATTCGTCACGTTAAATGCGGCCAAACAGTTTGAGATAGATGATCGTGTCGGTTCTCTTGAAGCCGGAAAAGATGCGGACTTTGTCATCTGGAGTGGGCATCCGCTTTCTACCTATACCATCTGTGAACAGACCTGGATTGATGGGCGTAGATATTTTGACCTGGAAGAAGATAGGGTGATGCGTAAACAGGTGGAAAAAGAACGGATGATGTTGATACAGAAATTGTTGAAACCAAAAAAGAAAATGGACATGAAGCCGGAAGCCTAGGCTCCGAGTTCCGCAAAGGTTGGGTTCCGCGAAGGCACACGGCGCGCCTGCGCGTACAGAAGTTCTTGGATCCAAGAATGATTAAAAAAGGGAGTTGAGGATGATTGTATTACACAGACAGGTCGCGTTATTCCTTGGGGGACTGATCACCGTCTTCTCACTTACGAATATGGCCTATGCCTCCAATCAGAAACCCGCCGGACCGCAAGTCATACCGATCGCTTTAATCGGGGGGACGATTCATACGGTGACGGGAGATATCATTGAAAACGGAACAATTCTGTTTGAGAAGGGGAAGATTGTCGGTCTGGGTCTAACGGTAGAGATTCCGGAGAACGCCCTGCGCATTTCTGTAGAGGGGAAACATATATACCCCGGATTAATTGCGGCCCACAGCATCATAGGTTTAACGGAAATCGGTGCGGTGAGAGCGACTAGAGACAACGCTGAAATTGGAGATATCACACCGAGTGTACGCACACCGGCGGCGGTGAATCCTGAAAGCGAATATTTCCCCGTAACCCGGGCGAACGGTATTCTGGTTGCCCTCAGTACCCCCTCCGGAGGCCTGATTGCCGGGCAATCAGGCTTGATAATGATGGATGGATGGACCTGGGAAGAGATGACCTTGAAATCTCCTGTTGCCATGCATATCTATTGGCCTTCCTATCGCATCCGGACTTTTCCTGGTGCCGACTCTGAGGAAGACCAGATAAAACAACGTGATAAGCAATTAAAGAAGTTGCGTGATGCTTTCCAGGCTGCCAGGGCATATAAGACGGCCAAAGAAGCCGAAGGCCAATCCAATATCCCCTATCATGATTCTGATTTAAGCTGGGAAGCGATGATACCGGTCATAAACAAAGACATACCGGTCCTGGTGCATGCCTCGGATGTAAAGCAAATACAGGCTGCGATCGACTGGGCGATTGATGAAGAGGTCCGGATGGTTCTGGTAGGTGGTACAGATGCATGGCGTGTCACAGATCGTCTTAAAAAATATGACATCCCGGTTATCATCGGTGGTGTATTGCGTCTCCCAGGACGAAGATGGGAAGATTTTGACACGCCTTTTACCAACGCTTTGAAACTATATCAGGCCGGCGTCCGTTTTTGTATCAGTGACGGCGGGGGTGGGTCTAATGAACGGAATCTTCCCTACCATGCTGCCACGGCGGCGGCTTACGGGTTGCCAAAGGATGAGGCGTTAAAATCGGTGACCATCTATCCGGCCGAGATACTTGGGGTGGCAGATCAGGTCGGTTCTCTTGAAGAAAATAAGGATGCGACCTTAATTGTCACCGATGGAGATCCCCTTGAAATTCGTACACATGTCGAACTGGCTTTTATCCAGGGGCGTCCTGTCGATTTATCCAGTAAGCACACGGATTTATATGACAAATATCTGGAACGGCTCGATCAGGTGAAAAACTGATTAAAAATTATCAGTTGTGATTGAAATACTATTAACGACAGCGTAAAAGGAGATAGAACTACCTTTATGTCTTATTCAATTTTACTTTCGGGTTGTGGTGGGGCTGGACGTCATGTAGCGAAGGTGGCGACAAGCAGTGGGCGCGCAGAAGTGGTGGGGCTTTTCGATCCGAACGTGGATCAAATAGATAAGGCGCGCGCGCTATATCCTGATGCAGCTACGGGGGATGATTTACAAACCCTGATCGAAACACTCTCACCGGATATTGTTGCGGTCGCGGGCCCTGATCACCTTCATGCTGATCAGACGATTTTAGCGCTTGAACGGGGATGTCATGTTCTCGTTGAAAAACCGATGGCCACAACGGTCGCCGACGCAAAAAGGATGGTCGAGGCCGCAGACCGGACCGGACTGGAAATAATGGCTGATCATACGGTTCGATATATGTATCCATGGCACGAGATGTCCATTGCTGCCCGCACAGGAGAAATCGGCGAAATCTTTTTCATTCAGGGGGATTACATTCATGATATGTGGTCCCATTATTCCCCTGAAGGCAAAAACCATACCCCGTGGCGTATTGACACAGTCAACCCACAGAATATTCTACTGGGTGGTGGATGTCATCCGATTGATACCTTTCTTGCCACGGTCGATTCCCCCGTTGTCGAAGTATTTGCTTACGGGAGTAAAAAGAGCGCGCCGGATTTTCCATCAGATGATTGTTATATTGTTATGCTGAAGTTTGAAAACGGTATTCTGGGTAAGGTGTATGTCACCAGTGGTTGCTCCGGTGAAGGAATGGGGGAGGGCGCTGGTGGTGGCTTCCTTGCTGTATACGGGACGGAAGGGACCTTATGGAAAGGCCAATTATACCGCCGAGGAGAAAAGACGGTGACGCTGGCCAATACCTCTGAAGACGCCTCTGTCGGTGGGCATGGTTGGGGGAAATCCGTCATCGATTTTCTTGATACGATAGACGGAAAGATACCGAATCCTATCCCTTCTCGTATAGGGGCCCGGACCGTTGCCATCTGCGAGGCTGCCTTTAAAGCCATCGAAACAGGCCAACCTCAGACACCCGAGTGGTTTTAAATACAACTCGCCAAACCATGAAGTGCTCGCAACGTGTCCGCTGGACACTTGCCATCACCAAATCACCACTTACATGATTCCTACCGATAACATCTTTATTGAACGCTATCAATCCGGTCGACCACATGAAGGAAAAGTACTCGCGGCCGTACAGGCGCACGCAGACGATATTCCACTTTTCTGTTCCGGGACTATCGCCAAATTGATCGATGAGGGCTATACAGCCTATCTCATTCAGACGACCAATGACGAAAAATGTGGCCCGACGGCCAGCATTGGTGAAACCATTTTCCAGAATGAGCGGGAAGTGGATGAGTTGGTAAAGGTGCTCGGCTTTAAAGGAGTATATCATCTTGGATATCGGAATCACCGTTTGGATGAAGCCTCTTCGCAGGAGTTACGGGCTCGATTGATCTTTTTATTCAGGGCGTTGAAAGTCGATACGGTATTCACCTTCAACCCATGGGGCCACGGAGAGGAAAATCCGGATCACATCATAACAGCGCAAGCGGTTGAAGCGGCGCGTTGGATGGCCGGTATGGGAAAAGATTATCCCGAACATACCGCAGCCGGGTTAACACCGCATACCGTCAGGGATCAATATTATTGGACGGTGCGCTATGTACAGCCCTACAATCGAGTCGTCGATATCAGTGCTTATATTGAGAAAAAAATTGACGCTATGGTGGTAAATAAAGCGCAGGGACCAGCAGGCGCAGCAGGGTCCCGGCTGAGGAAAAAATTAGAAGCAGCCGGCATCAGGATACCTGGATTTGGTGAGAATGATGAAACGGCAGATCGTGAATATGTGCGGCTGTTCGGCCTTTGTGATTTTTCTGATCTGGCAGAAAAATATGAATTAAAATACGCAGAGGCCTTCTATTACATCCCGCCGGGGGGAACTTTTATCGGAACCGTAGATTCTGAGGCGGTACAAAAATATATTGATGAAAATGGTATGGTACAGGACAAAAATTGAAATCGGCAAAAGTAGGGTGATATTCTCAGGCACATGGATTCCAGCTTAAAACTTGCGGGAATGACAACCTTTCATATTTTTGTCGTGTACTATGAGAAAATGGACAAAAAAACCTGAGTACTGATTGATGAAAATCATCCGTTTACATCATCCAGAATACCGTTCAATTCCTGTCGGGTAGGTAAACCTCTCGCACCTGGGCGGCCAATATTCCATGCAGCAACCGCATTGCCCCAACGGGTGGCCTCCGGAATGGTACAATTAGCGAGGACGGCCGCTATAAAACCCCCATTAAAAGCATCGCCTGCGCCTAACGTATCAACGACCTCCACCTTAAAAGCCGGAATCTGATGGATACCGTCCGGCGTAACAGCCATGGCGCCCTCTTTTCCCTGACGAGCTATCACAATTCGTTGACCATTACAAAGATCCCGGGTGGCCTCCTCTATCGTATTTCTGCCGGACAGCGGAATTATCTCTTCATCTGCCTGGCCGAAAACCACGTTGGAATAATCGATGGCTTCTTCAAACGTACGGCGCGTTTCTCCATCTAATCGCTGTAATTCCAATCGCAGATTGAGGTCGAGTGAGACAGTTAAGCCGGCTTCCCGGGCTGCTTTCATGGCTTTCAAAATGGATTCACGAGCGGGTGAGGCCCTTAAACAGATTCCGGTCGTGTGCAGCCACGATGTCTCCATAAACAGGTTCTGGTCGATATGGTGATCCTGAAGATGAAAGTGCGCAGCCCCCTCATGAGGCCAGACTACGATCAGCCGCTCACCGTCCGGTTCTATGATGGCCATAACCATCAATGTAAATGCATCATTAATGGATGACAACCCCTCCGTCTCCACCCCTTCACGCAACAGATCCTGCCTGATCCACCGACCATACCCATCATCCCCCATGGTCCCGACCATGGCCGTCTCAATACCCAATCGGGATAAGGCCACGGCTACATTGGCGCCGGAACCGCCACCAAACAACCGGGGAATGGATTTTGTTAAATCAAGTGGTTTTCTGGCTCGATCCGGCAATTGGACGATCAGATCTACACAAGCATCACCCAGAATTAAAACCCGGTCTGTCGGCATTACTTATGCTCCTTTGGCATGGCTTACAAAGGCTTCTATTCGGGCAAGGTTTTTATAGAATCGTCCATCAGGCAGATAATGATTTGTATGAGTAAGAGAGTCTACGGCCCAGGGTCTTACATGCTGAATCGCCTCGGCGACATTATCCTCTGTCAATCCTCCAGCCAGGATAACCGGTATTCTGACGGACTGGACGATCTTCCGGCTGATATTCCAATCGTGGGTTTTACCTGAAGCACCGATGCCGATCACATCCTCTGTCTGTGTATCCAGGATCAGGTAGTCCGCAAATGCTTGAAGCGCGCACGCGATCTCAATCGCTTCCGGGCCGTCTACCGATATCGCTTGCATGATAGGTTTACCCGGTAATAATTCTCTTAATTTATTCAGATCTTCAAAGGTTAATCCATCTTCCGGGCCGCAAAGATGGAGAATATCCGGTTGAACCGCTTCTACCATATCCTTAATGGTATCCAGATTCGTATCAACGGACAGGGCAACACTTATCGCCTTACCCTTCAGGGCATCTGTTATGGAGCGGGCGATTTCATAGTTTATTTCGCCGGGTAGACCACAATGACTGGGGGTTATGCCGAGATGATCTACGCCGAGATCTACAATCTTGAGGGCTTCCTCCGGGGTTTGCATCGTATAGATCTGAATCGTCATTTTTTCCCTCTATAATAATGGTTTGAAATATGACATGCTGTGTTCGGCTGCTTCCTTTATTCCGGCCTTCCGATAGACTTTCACCGAGGCATGATATCGATAATCGATTTTTTTTAACGCGCCAAGTACCTCTGGAAAATCGATATGGCCGAATCCTGGCAGACCGCCATTACTTTCACACAGATGAACATGCCTGAGGCTTTGACCACATTCAAATATAGGTTGAATCAAAGAAGTTTCTTCTATATTCATGTGAATCGTATCAACCATCGGCTTAATAGACGTTGAGCCGATATGGTGTACCAGTCTTTGTACTTCGTCCACAGAATGATTGAATCCGACTTGAAGATGGTTAACGGGTTCGATGACGATATCTACGCCTGACCGATCTGCCTCTTCACCAACCTCTTTCATACATTCGATGATGCGGGCGTTGGCGATATCTTCATCCGGCTCATCAGAACGAAATCCCTGTAACAAGCCTACCACAAGAATCGATTGAAACCGCCTGGCTATGTCGACATATGTGATGAGGCGATCGATTGTTCGGGCTCTTATATCCCTATCCGATGAACTTAAACAGAGGCCTTCCGAATAGATGGCTCCGGTTAGAAAAGAGGGCACGATCAAGCCCAGTTGATTCACCGAGTGTTCGATCTCATCGAGGCGACCGATTAACTCCGTGGTCAAATTCAATTCCACGCCTTCATAACCGCATGATTGTACAAAAGACAGCGTCTCTGAAATATCATCCTCCCATAAAGATGGTGGATCTATCAGCATGAAACATATGTTTTTCATTGAAAATTTCTCCCTGGTCGATAGCCCCGACAACCCTCTGGAAAATTGGAGGACAATAGATGTGTATTCCCCTTTGGTATATCTGCTTGACTGTAAACCCTGTTATGACTATGATACTCAAATAATACACCACTTTACTTCAATCACAATACATTATAAAAATTGTTGAATTATGAATGATGAATTATGAATGTCAAGGAAAATGTTTTTAATAAGTTATAAATAAAAGCAACCTGTCTTGTATTATAATCTGGGCGTGCAGAAATGAACCCATCCATCCATGCGACCGCTTAATAGATATCGAGGAGGGCAGGCGCCATTTTTCAATGCGTTTGTCCGGTTTAGCCGGCGGTATGGCCGCTGCTCATGTTTTCGGGTGCGGGAAAGCGTTTGGTTTGTCTCTATTGGTCTCCGTTGATCCGGATGATTCGGGGATTAACACCAAGATGGTAAAATATCGTGGCCTGAATGACATGAAGGCCTATATGGCTCGCTCATCAGATCTGAAAAAATATCCCACTATATTGCTTTTTCACGATATTTATGGCCTTGACAAGCATATGAAAGATGTGGCCAGACGCTTTGCGCTCGAAGGGTTTTTCGTTCTTGTGCCGGACGCCCTGGCTCCAATGGCCGGAACGCCTGGAAAACGATCCGAAGCCGTTGCTATGATGAGAAGATTGATGACCGATAAGGATGAACTAAAAGACGAA
>CAJXCW010000188.1 GCA_913051705.1 uncultured bacterium | reverse complement strand
GGCGTCTCATCATTTCCCAGCTCTTGAGTCATCACAAAGCGTTGTCCATCCCGAGATAGATCCGGAAGCGTTATCTCAGGTGTATCAGAATCGAGAGGAGGTCCAATCCATGTTGGTCAATGAGATTGCCCGTGACAGGAAGAAGATGTACGAAGAAGGGCTCAAAGAAGGCAAACAAGAAGGGCTCAAAGAAGGTGAGATGAAAGGTGAAAGGAAAGGGAAACGACAGATTGCCCGGGCGTTGCTTGCCAGAGACATGGCAGTTCCGGACATTGCCGCGATCACCGGGTTATCGGAGGAGGAAATCCGGAAAATTACATAAGTGTTGTAGACGGCTTGTATGCCTTCATCTGTACCTCCATCACAATGAAGAGATCATCGAACATCGAGCATTGTTTTGGAGATCTTCGTAAAACACAGTTGCCAATTAACATCAGGATTTCATACACTTCTTCTTCATCCACCTGATCAATCAATTGACAGATGGACGCTATTATCGAAATTATGGTGTCTCTCTGTCCGGTTTACACCGGGGGCTTGCATCGACCGCAGGGTTGATACCGGTCTACAACTTCCGATAAGGAAATGGCCTCAGCGCTCTCGGTGACAGACCGGCAGCCCGCCTGATGATAGCGGGTGCCTGACGCCGTGACATATACCGTGACGTCTTCAGCCGGTTCCGCTTCTTCAGTCTGCCCCATTTCTTCAGCCGGTTCCGAGTCGGTTTGATCTTGGGGAGAGGATGATTTCGTTTGGACAATAATTTCCACCTCTCTCGAATACCAGTCATCAAAAAAAGCCTGAATCATATTCCGTTTCCACCAGGCCAGCGCCAGGATGGATGCAACACCGAGGATGAGTCTGAACATAAGGCGGGTCCTTTCAAATAGGTAAACCCCGAAGGGCTCGAAGTCACCAAAGGTGGCTTCCATTACAAATTACACAGGCGAATTTAACGTCCAATCAGAATGAAGGACTAATATTCAATGTACCAATGATCATTTGCAATATAACAAAACAGGCGTATAATACCAAGAGAGACTTGCGATTTGGCATTGACAATGAACGGTATTCGCTATACGTTACGCCCGTTTGAATACCTCCTGGAGCAGATACATAACCTCTACGAGTGTTCGGATTGTCTTGCATTTAGAGGCTCGTGTCAGGTTTTCAATCATAATTTATAAATCATAAATCATAATTTAACAATTGGCAGTAAGATCTCATGTCAAAGATTAGACTAGGGCTTGTCGGTTGCGGCGGTATGGGACATCGGCATCTGTTCGGGCTGGCGGAACTGCATCGCACCGGGCTGTGCCGATTTGATCCGGTGGCGGTCTGTGATCCTAAAATAGAAAATGCTGAGTCGTTAGCCGGACATATTGAAACCCACTTCGGCCGGTTGCCGGCGGTGGTCGATTCGCTCGATGATCTGGCGGCGGTTGGGGACATACAGGCGATCGATATCTGTACCGATCCGCGGCATCATCACACGGTAGCCGGCGACGCGATGGTCCGCGGCTGGGACGTGATGACCGAAAAGCCCATGGGACTGACGGTGCGGGCCTGCCGTCTGATGCAGTCCGCAGCAGAGCAGCATGGACGCATTCTGGCCGTGGCGGAGAATTATCGGCGCGATCCAATCAACCGGCTTGCCAAGGCGCTGCTGGACAACGGCGTGATCGGTGCACCACGATATATGATCCACAACACAGCCGGCGGTGGCGATCAGATGATGATCTCCGTCTGGCGGCATCAGAAGAATGCAAGTGGCGTACTGCTTGATGTAGGGGTGCATTTTTCCGATATCCTGGAGTATTTTATGGGGCCCGTATCGACCATATACGCCCAGACGCGCCTGCATGAAAAAATACGGTACAATGCCTTAGCCGGGAAAAACCCCGATGAAGTCCCCACGCATTCACCAGCCGGCGTCTATGAGCGCTGGCAGACGCAGATGCCGGCCGAGTTTGAGGCGACCGCCGAAGATGCCGCCTATGCTACGCTGTCATTCGAGAACGGCGCGGTGTGCCATTATCTTGAAGAGCATGCGACCCACGGTAAAGGATTCTGGCAGCGGGCCATCTACGGTTCTAAAGGATCGATGGACCTGCCCGGTGACCGATCCGGTCGGGAAATATCGATTTCGCTCGACAACGAACAATATGAGGGTGAAGCGCTGCTGGAACTCGTCCCGGATTTTTGTCTGGATAAGGCCACCACCGCGCTGTTCGGCGGACAACGCATGTGGCAATATAATTTCCCGTTTCCGGAGACGGACCGTAAAATCATCGCTATCGAATATGCGGATTTTGCGCGGGCCATCGATGAAGGCCGGCAACCGGAGGTCAACGCGGAAATGGGCACACGATCCGTGGCTGTTTCCTACGGCATCCTGGAATCCGGTCAGGCCGGTCGGGTAGTGACTGTCGATGAAGTGATGGAAGATAAAACCAACACCTATCAGCAGGAAATCAACGAGAGTATGGGCCTATGAAAATTGGATATTGCACCTGGGGTATGCCCGAAGTCGAGATGGATGAGGCCATCCCTTATCTTGCGGACCTTGGTTATGATGGTGTCGAGATTACGGTCATACCGGGCTATACCACAGAACTGAGTACCCTGACGTCCAAAGAGCGCAGTCGCATCAAGACGCTGTTCACGAATCATGGCCTGGAGATGCCGGCCATCGCCGGGCATACCAGCCTGCTTGATCCGGATACGAAGCAGCATGCCGCCAACATGAAACGCTTGAAGGCTACTGTAGAACTGGCGGCCGATATGACCATGGGCGAGCTGGTTCCCTGCCTCGACACGACACCGGGCGGGAAACCGGACGACTGGAATGAAATCAAAGAACGGCTATTGAATGAGACAGGAAACCTCGTGGACTTCGGCGCCCAACTCGGCGTGACGCTCGCCATGGAACCGCATATCGGCTGTTGCCTGTGCGATGTGGAACGGACGTTATGGCTGCTGGAGCAGATCAATTCACCTTATCTGAAACTCAACTACGATATCAGTCATTTCGACGTGGCCGGCATACCAACCGCCGAAAGCGTGGCCGCCCTCGCGCCTCATACGATCCATACGCATGTAAAAGACCAGAGGGGTACGACGCCTGATTTTGAATTCTTGATCCCCGGAGAAGGGGATTTCGACTATGTCGAATATCTGAACGCCATGCGGGACGCCGGGTATGATGATTATATCACCGTCGAGGTTAGCATTATGGTGCAGAAGCGGGAGGATTACGATCCGCTCGCTGCTGCTGAGTTGTCCTACCGGACGCTGGCGAACGCGTTTGAAGAAGCGGAGATCAGCAGACCGTAGTCAGGTCATTACAGATCCTATCAGGATATTCATGCAGATTGATGGGTAGGAGCCCGTTCCAACGGGCGATATATGAAGTTACTGCATAAAATAAGAGCACGGAGGGACAGGCCTTTCGTGCTCTTTGTTTTCAATATAATTTCAGGAGTGTGAGATGAAGGAAACCTCGAAACTGAATCCTCATCAGAATTATATTGATGCCGTCAGAGATTCTGCATCAATAGATCCGATGCCTACGGTACAGAATCTGGCTAAAAACACAGGGTTGGAACCGGAAGAAATCGTGCACTACATCCTGGTCCAGTGGGCTGCCAGCGGCTCGGAAGCGCTTATGGCAACCACCCCGTTGGCCCTACGCCAACTCAAAGAGGCCGCCGACGCCAGCGACATCGCAAAGGTACGAGGCATGGTAAACTGGCTGCTGACAGGGTTGTAGAAGTACCTGGTGCTTCGTACCTGGTACTTTCTTTATTCTCATTTGATACAAAGCACCAGGTACGAAGCACAAAGTACCGATTATTCTTTCTCATACTCCGCCGTACATACCGTATGTATCCCCCCTCGGATCTTGTAGTCCGTCTTTACGCTCATCTTGAGAGGCTGGACCGCCTCGACGAGATCGTTCAGTATCCGGCGTGTGATATGCTCCTGCACCATACCGACGGTGCGATATGACATCAGATAAAATTTATAGGCGCGTAACTCAAGGCACACTTTGTCCGGCACATAGGACACGATGACCGTACTGAAGTCCGGCAGACCCGTCCAGGGACAGACGGCGGTGAATTCATCCGTATCGATGACAATATCAAGCGGTTTCCCCGGATCTTCATACGGAAACGTCTCTAACACCTCCGCCTTGATCACCTCCGCCCCATCAAAATCAAACTGCTTCTGTCGTGGTTCTATATCCATGCATTAAATCCTTATTGGTTGATTGGTTGATTGGTTGATTGGTTGATTGGAAATGGGTATTAAATCAGACAATCAACAAATCACCAATTTTTCACGTTCCCCTCGTATCCCCGTACAGGTCGATATGAACTCGTGGACAAAAACGAAACCCGTTGGTCTTGCACAACTTGGCGATCCATCGGGCTTTCTCATTCAGCTCACCGGCAGTGCGTCCCTGGGGCATCAGAAGCACATGCGTCCGGTCTATGCCTTCAAGCCGGGTGAGCAGACCCTCTACTTCATCCAGATCCTCCGGCGTATCTACCACGAATTTCATCTGGTAAGGATACGTCTTCATAAACGTATTGAGAACTTCTAAGTTAATGCGCAATCGTTCATGTTTTTTCGCATATTTCCCGCCTTCCTCTTTCCAGGGGGTTGAGTTGGAAAGCTTTGGACTGAGCGAGGCAAGATCACAGGCCACCTGCTGATATACCGTCGCGGCGGTCTCAATCGTGATATGATATCCACGGTCCTTGAGCCGCCGCGTCAAATCCGGCATCTCTTTCATCAGCATCGGCTCCCCACCGGTTATAACCACATGCGTAGCAGCGTAATCCTCAACCATCCCTAATATATTCTCCACCGTCATCTCATCACCTTCCGGCGCCCAGGAAGTATATGGCGTATCACACCAGCGACAACGGAGGTTGCACCCCGAGGTACGAATAAATACCGAGGGCATACCGACCAGCACCCCTTCCCCCTGGATGGAATAGAATATTTCAGAGATTTTCATGGGAAATTATCAAAAGGTGTTCAATCATAATTCAAAAATCATAAATCAAAAATTGATATTATCTGCATACCTCGTCGGATCCACCACTCCCGCCTCCTCAAACCCTTTACGCCGTAAACGGCACGAATCACAATCCCCACATGCCCCGCCGTCCTCCGCCGGATCATAACAACTGTGGGTCAAGCTGAAGTCTACACCCAGATCGACGCCGGTTTGGATGATTTCCGCCTTGCTCATATAAATAAGCGGAGCCTGGATTTTGAACCGCCCCTGGTCTTCGACCCCCGCTTTGGTAGCCAGATCGGCCAGCTGTTCAAATGCTTTTAAATAGGCCGGTCGGCAATCCGGATAGCCGCTGTAATCCACGGCATTGGCGCCGATAAAAATATCGAACGCGCCGACCACTTCCGCCAGTCCCAGAGCAAATGATAGAAAAATCGTATTGCGGGCGGGGACATATGTATTCGGGATGTCCATCCCCATCTCCGACTCATCCCGGCCTTTCGGCACAGCGATGTCATCTATCAGGGACGAGCCGCCAACAGAGCGGAGACTGAACGGGATGATCACATGACGATCTACACCCATATATTTAGCCAATATCCGGGCTGCCTGTAGTTCATACCTGTGTCGTTGCTCATAGTCGAAGCTGACGGTACAGCAGGTATATCCATCCTGTTGAGCTATCGCCAGCGTGGTCGTGGAATCAATGCCGCCGCTGAACAAGACGACCGCCGTTTTTTCCATGGTAGGTTCTACTCCACAAAGTGTTTTACATTCAGGTTAAATCGCCCGCAGGAGCGATATATAAAGTGATGTGACATCAACCCATACTGATGAGGTAGTCCACCTTGACATCAGGTCACGATTGCAATATATAGATCATTCACGAATTGTCAATTTTTATATGGCTTAACTTATTGATTTTACAGGAGATGACCATGGAAGAACCACGTGGATTAAAACCGTCGGAGTTTGAATCGCTTTGTGAATTGGTTAATACGGTTTTTAGATCTAACAGTTCTGATCGGATGGAACTGCAGTATGCCCTCCTGTTTGCGGAGGACAATTTTGATAGCCTGCTGGTGATGGTCGACAATGGCCGGGTAGTTTCGCATGTCGGCACGCTGACCAGGGACATCTCCATTTTAGGGCATCGGATACAGACCATAAGCATCGGTGCGGTCGCCACCTACGAGGCATACCGTGGACGTGGGTTGGCTACGGCGTTGATGGATGCGGCGATCAGGAAAGGCAAAGAGGAGGGCAGCACATTGATGCTTATATCCGGGGGCCGCGGTTTATATCGGCGCCTTGGGGCGACCTGCGCCGGGCAATATATATGCTACAGTGTGCCGCGGGATGTGTTGCCTGGTGGAGACGTGCATTTCACACCGGCAGAAGACGGTGATCTGCCGGCCCTGGTGCGCCTGTACGCCCATGAGCCCAGCCGCTATATCCGGTCTACGGCGGATTTCCGAACCTGTGTGCAGGCCGGCTGGATTTGTGATCGCGGCGGAGACACCATGGCAATCAGCGATAACGACGCTGTTCTGGCTTATGCCGGCATGCAAAGGACGCGGCGTGAATCGCCCGATGAAGCCAACCGGGCGCGATTGACCGAAATAGCCGGTTCCAGAAGCGCCATCCTGCAAGCGCTGCCGCCTCTGTTTGATCGGTATGACGTGGATACCGTAGAAATTGTGACCACGCAAGCCGACCTCGAGATGGCCCGATTGCTGCAACCTTATCCGATATCGACACAACCCCAATCATTCATGGGAACCAGCCTGGTACTTTTGCCGGAGGTGTTGCTGAACACCTTCGAAGACTATATTACAGACGTATTGGGTGAAAACAGGCTTTCATGGGCCCTATCCGCCCAGGCGATCACATGCCGCTGCGATGGTCAGGAGTCAATGATTACGCTGGACAAGCTGGGTCAGCTCTTCTTCGGTGTCGTCGAGCCGGATGTCGATCCACTATCCTCCATATCAGAAGGACCGCTACGGGAGGCTCTTGAGACCATATTCCCGTTACAATTACCGTGGTATGGATATAATTTTGTATAGGCTGATGGGCCATCCGACCTGAAGCACGGCATGCCGTGCCTCTACATCCTTCCACCCTTCCACCCCGCTTACTCCAACACCTTCATCCTCAAATGCGAAGGCGCATCCTTCGAGAAATACACCCGATGGGTCGCCTTCTGATAGTCTTCCGCTTTGGCTTTATACATATCGACGAAAGTCTGCGGGTTCCGATCCACCATCGGGAACCAGGTGCTCTGGATATGCACCATCATTTTATGGCCCGCTTTAAACGTATGGGCCACGTCTTCCATATCGAATACGATTTCAGTCAGTTCGCCCGGCGTCATCGGTTCGGGATGCTCGAAGCTGTTCCGGTATTTGGCGCGCATCACCTCGCCGCGGACCATTAACTGAAAGCCGCCCATTTTCACGTTCATCGGATTCGGGCCGACGTAAGACGTGGTATCGGGCAAGATGTCGATGAGTTTGACGATGAAATCCGCATCGGTCCCGGTCGTTGTGACGTAAAGATGTGCAAACAGGTCGCCGGCGAGGGTGAGATCTTCCATCAGCACATCGGATTCGAACACAATGACATCCGGCCGCGTGGACGCGAAACGCTGATCCTGTATAACATATCTATCATCCCGTCTGATGACAATCTTGGACGTGTGCGGCACGGGTTTGGCCGGATCGCTGATGTATGCTTCGTAATCATCGGTTCCGGTGGGCACGTCGAATGAAAGGTCGCCATTGGGTTGCAGATAGAGGGACTTTGGCGTCACCTCTTTCGGCGGCCACTGATCGAAAGTGCGCCATTGATTGGAGCCGGTGAGAAATATGGTTGCTTCAGAGAGACCGGGGTCGGGCTTGTCTTTCAGGTAATGGTTGAAGAACGGCAATTCGATTTTCCCCCGGTAATAGACGGCCGTTTTTTGCCCGAAATAGATATCCTGATACCGCTCTCCGTCTCTACGCGCCCAGCCACCGTGCCGCCAGGGGCCCATGACC
Source organism: uncultured bacterium (assembly GCA_913051705.1). Classification (GTDB taxonomy): domain Bacteria; phylum JAAXHH01; class JAAXHH01; order JAAXHH01; family JAAXHH01; genus CAJXCW01. The sequence continues at coordinate 3,304 of CAJXCW010000188.1, read as the reverse complement.
AGATGATTGACGGCATCGGGATTATAATTCTTAATAGCCGCATACGTTTTAAGCGGACCGTACAAATCCTGGGCATCGAAGAGGCCGCCGACCACCATCACCGCAGGTTGAACGTTCTTCAAATGCGGCAAGGGCGTCCGAGCCTGCCAGAAGGCGTCATAGTTGGGATGGTTTACCATATCATCCCAGATCTTATTTTTCCCGTTAAAATACTTCTTATTCACCTCGGACAGCGGTCCCAGGTTCAGATACCACAGGTAGCCGTCGGGCGTGCCGTAATCCCGGTAGCCGCCGAGGCTCTGCGAGGTCGGTTCGGGACGGGGGCGGCCGTAGGACGACAAGAAGCTGAAGGTAGCCTGTAGCTGGAAGGCCCCGTTGTGATGGCGATCATCACCCATCCACCAGTCGGTGACCGGCGCCTGAGGCGAAACCGCCTTGATGGCGGGATGGGCGTCGATGATCGTATGGGTCGCATAGAAACCGGGCGCAGACACGCCCCAGACGCCCACACGACCGGTGTTGTTGGGTATGTTCTCAAGCAACCAGGCAACCGTGTCATAGGTATCCGTACTTTCATCGATGTCCGTCTTACTCTTCTTATTCGGATTATGGGGCCGTACAGCTTCGAACTCTCCTTCCGACATCATTTTGCCCCGCACATCCTGATACACAAAAATATACCCTTCCCTGGCAAACAGCATGGACGGCCCGATACGCGTTTTGTAATCTTCGCCGTATGGCCTTACGCTATAGGGCGTCCGTTGAAGCATAATCGGATAGGGCTGACTCATATCCTTCGGCATATAGATGGAGGTGAACAGCCGGACGCCGTCTCGTACAGGGATTTGTCGTTCTATCTTGGTATAGTTTTCACGGATATATTGCGCATCCGGATCATCCTGGGCCTGAATCAGACAAGGCGTGGCGAGCAGGATCGTGAGCATGAGGGAGAGAAATGTTGATTTCATAGTTTGCTCCTTATGGTATAATTAAGCGATAACATCAAAGGTAAGCTTTGAAAAATAAGTTCGTTGGGCATAGAACACCTTATATCTCTGGTATTTTACCATAATATTCAGTTGTATCAGTATGCAAAAGGAATATCTTTTCAGCATAGTAGCGAGTGGCTTGTGGAAAGTAGCAGGCGCAACACGTCAAACTATCCGCCATCTGCTATCTTCTACCCGCTTGCTATGCATCCATATGTGGGTATACAAGAAATATCCCGTTCATCTTCATTACCTGCATTTAAGTTATAACCGATATATAATTAAATATTGTTCAATCACCATTCACCAATCGATCCGTCTGCTTCGGGCCCAATTTGATCATCTGGTCAATTATCTGTTGGCGAGATATGAGGTGCCCGCGTGTATGCATTGCGTCTGGTTCATGAGCGATATCGAAGAAGCACGGCGGCAGCAAGGGTGGTTTCTCTATGTAGCGGGGGGACAGAACATCCGAACGGCAGGCATCCCCATGCGCATTACCAAACGGATGGCACATATATTTACAGGAGAAGGCGAATGGGGCCGATGGAACGGGACCATTATTATGAATCTGCGCAGCGCTCAGGTCGCCGCTTTGGGCGGTAGCAATGAACTCAGATTGGATGTACAAAACACGATATTAACCAGCTGGTTGGAAAACGAAGACTTCTGGGAATCGGTGGTCCACTTTTTTGTGAACAATCCCATGCTGGAGCCCTCCCATGCCGGGCATATCATTGATTATATCCGCCATCAGAAATATTTGCCGCATGAAAGGTAGAAATGTGGTTCATACTTTTCTCCTCAATTGTTCGTATACGTCTACCAGTTCAATAAACTTATCATGCGTCCCGCCATGATCGGGATGATAGCGTTGAGCCAATTCACGGTATCGGCGCTTGATGTCCTGTAGACTCGCGTAGGACGGTAAGCCCAACAGGGATAGCAAGCCTGGATCGTAAATATCTTCCATCGATAACCCGTAATCCTGGAAATGCTGAAAATAGATCCGATAGAAAAACGCGTCGTATACCGATTTCAGTTCATTCCGGCTCATTTCATGTAATCTGTTCAAAGGATATTCAACCTGGTCTTCCATGTCGATTTTGGTGGAAAAAAAGGTATCCCAGATCAACGGGCGATGTTCAACGACTTGCATCACGCCCAGACTCATATACGCCGGTTCGGACAGATCCACGACAACCGCCTTAACCTGCGGCGGATTCAGGATGATATTGACCAGTTTGACGATATCCAGGACATCTATATTGCCGTCCCCGTTTACATCGGCAGCCTGAAAAAATGCGGTACCGGGCTGCGGCGGCGGACTGGTTCCAAAGATGATTTTAATCAGAGCGATGATGTCGAGGACATTAACGCCGTCGCCCCCGCCAGGCCAGATCGCCGGCAACTACGCCTGTACCACGTACGGTTACATGGACAGTCGGATTATTCGGATCATCGCTATGGACAATCAGGAGTTCTTCAAAGGTGTCGGCCGCATTGGGGGTAAACGATACCGATACCTCCTGGTTACCTCCCGGCGCTACGGTGAAGACGCTACTGTCCACGCCGAATAAGGACGTAAGGACGATATCTGTTACGTTGAGCGGATCATTTCCGGTATTGATCACTGTAAGGGTCAGGCCGGCCGGCTGACCACGACGTTCCCGAAGTCGAGCACCTCCGGCGTCACGCTGATCACCTGAGTCGGTACAGCCGTCACGTTGATATTCACAGAAGCTATCGCCGTTTCCTCTCCGGTATTGGTCACGGTATACGTAAAGGTATCCAGCCCATTGAAGTTGTTGTTCGGCGTGTAGGTGAGCGTCGTGCCGCCCGGATCAATTTCTACCGTACCATTGGCGCCATCTGTCTTCGCGCTGATCGTTAGGGCGCCGCCATTGGGATTGAGGTCGTTGCCAAGCACGTTGATCGTCACCGGGGTATCCTCCGGCGTGGTCGTGGCGTCATTGAGGGCGAAGAGTTGAGAGGTCCAGTTGACCACAAAACCGCCGGTTGTAGCGGTTAAGGCGCTGCTGTCGGCCGGATTGCTCCTGACGATCGTTAAGGTCGCCGGATCACCGCCGTCGGTATCATTGGCCTGAATATATTTGCCGGTTGTCGGTTGGACCTGAAAGTCCAGCCCGGCGAAGGCCGTATTCAGATCCGTATGGTTGATCGTGAATTGGGTCGCATCTGTCGCATGATTCTGAAAAGTCACGTTGTTAAACCGATTAATCTGACCGTTATTCACTGTAATCGCCACATTATCAAGAATCAGGTTTTCCACATCCAGTCCGCCGTTTACGGTC
>CAJXCW010000187.1 GCA_913051705.1 uncultured bacterium | reverse complement strand
ATTGTCCCACAACCCGTCGCTGGCAACGATGAGCGTATCATGAGGCGCCATCCGGTGCGCCGGACCGATCTCGATCCTCATCTCCTCGCAGCCAATCACGTTTAAAACCAGATGGCGTTCCTCATGGTGCATCGCTTCCTGTTCACTGATCATTCCCATTTCGAAGAGATGCCCGACGGGCGAGTGTGGTATGGACCTCAACTTGATCTTGCCTCGCCCTCCCACGACCATCATGGCCGAATCGCCGACGTGAAATGTGCGAATGTCGCGTCCGTGGATGTCGATAGCACAGAGTGTGGAACCGCCTCCCAGTCGACGCGTGGCGAGATTGGCCGAATCGATCCCCTCGACGATCAGTGCTCGCCGTTGAAATCGGTCACCAGCCGCTTTACAGACTTGATTGGCAAGCGTGGCAAGGGTGTCGTTTGTGGGCTCCTTGCTTCGACGTGGAGGTGGTCGGCACCACCGGGGCAGGCGACTGTACGATTGCCGGCATCATCATGGCGCTGTTACAAGGCCTCGCTCCTGCCCAGGCGCTGAGCCATGCCACGGCAGTCGGCGCATGGTGCGTGCAAAGTCGCGACGCCACGAGCAACACTCCGGCCAGCCCCACTGCCAGCCACAGGGTGTCTATACTCAACCGTCCGGCAATGGCTTCGGCAGGCACCGTGACGGCAAAGGCGATAGGGACGATCGCGGTCAGTATCCATTTAAGCCAGCCCGGATAAATCGTCACCGGCCAGCGCCCGGCGTTATACATGCTCCAGAAAATGAAGAATATATTTTCGACACGTATAAACCAGAAGGCCAGGGTAGCCAGCATAATCCAGAAGCTGTACACAATGATGCCGCCTAAGAGAAGCGATACGCCGAACAGGGAGGCATCGGTCCAGCTGATCTGCTCACCCAACTGCCGGACGGCATAGCCCACTACGCCGATACCGAGCATCACATCCAATAATTTCCACATCTGCACACGAGAGATACTGACCAGCAGTTGCGCGTCTTCGGGCTTGGTCAACGTGAAATCCAGCGTACCCTGGCGTACATCATCTATAAATTGGCTTAAGCTGGGGGACAGGATCATATTGATGCCCCCCAACATGATAAAATAGACCCCGCATAACGCGGTTAACTCCCATACCATCCAGTCACCCAGCGTATTGGTCTGAGAAAATACCACACCTACGGCGCCGAGGACCATGATGGCGTTGATCAGGGACTCGAACGTCTGAACCCAGAAGTTGGCGCGATAGGCCAGCTCATTGAGCATGCCAAGACGGAAAAATACAGCCATCAACCGTAGCATGCTTACCCTCCTACCGCTGAAAAACGCTTCAGAGCAAATCGCCAGGTTGATGTGATAATCCCCAGAGCTGCCGCGAGCCATAGGATTTGTATCATAAACCCATCCATCGCTTCGGCCGGTGAAAGCCTGCCGACCGCCAACTCAACCGGAAAGGCCACCATATAATAGAACGGCAGCACCGAGGTCACATCCTGCAAGATGCCCGGTAATAAGGCAATCGGGGCTACACGGCCGGACATGAACATCAGTACGCCGAAGTAGGTGCGGTTGATCGCCTGTGTGCGGGTTGTCCAGAACGTCACCAGCGCCAGCGTCCATTCAAGAAAGAATCGGACCAGAAAGGCCAGAAGAACAGCAGGCAGCGCCGCTGCCAGGGCCCAGGGGATGAAAACAAAATTGGGCTCAAACAGCCAGACACATATCACCACCGCCGGAATCATCACAACCGTCATGACCAGCTTATACGCAATATTATCCGCAATATCCATATGGATGGGATGCACGGGCCGGAGCAGCTCAGCGTTGAAATTACCATATTGAACCCGGTACTGAAACACCTCCATAATCCAGGTAAACGTCAGGTGATTGACGAGCATCAGCACGATATAATAGGCGGCGAAATCAGACGGGGCCATCCCACCCACCGTTCCGCCGCTCGCGCGGGCGGCCACCGACCAGACCACCAGAAAAATAATCGGGTCCAGCACGGCTCCGATCATCCAGATCAACCCGGACGCCCGGTACTGAATCATCATCGTCGTAGAAATGCGTAGAAATGCTTTGTATAGATTTAGAAAATCAGTCATGTTTTCTTTGAGAGGACGGACCGGGAAAGGATGGAAGGACGAAAGGACGATTAGATTCTTCCTCTCTTCCCTTCATTCTTTCTCCGGTTCTATCTCCGTTTGGCTGAACACCCGGTCGATGATCTCCTCAATCGGGGGATCTTCTACGGTCAGATCCTGGATCGTCAGTTCCGATAGAATTTTTCCTGTGATCCCTGGCGTATCAGTCTTGGGTACGCGTATCTTTACCTGTAGTCCTTCGGTTTCCACGACTTCGCCGAAACGGGTGAAATCGATGCCGTCTATCTCTTCCAGATCAATGGTTATCGTTTTATAAGCTGAAAATTGTTGCACCAGGTCCGACAGGTCACCGTCGAACAGAATTTTGCCGTGATGGATGATGATGACACGTTTGCAGAGCGCTTCCACATCGGCCATATAGTGGCTGGTCAGAAGGACGGTTGCGCCGGTACGCCGGTTGTATTCCTGGATAAAGGATCGGATGCGGCGCTGCATCGTGACGTCCAGCCCGATGGTCGGTTCGTCCAGAAACAGCACCTGAGGTTTGTGTAGAAGCGATACGGCGATCTCGCACTTCATCCGCTCACCCAGAGACAGGTTTCGGGTCGGCTTCTGAAGCAGATCACCGAGGTCCAGCAAGTCCGTCATCTCATCCAGCATTTTATGATATTCGCCGGCGTCCATCCGATAAATGGCTCGATTCCGTTCAAAGGAATCCACCACCGGAATGTCCCACACCAGCTGATTCCGTTGGCCCATGACCAGGGTAATTTGACGGAGATAATCCTTCTCACGCTGGAAGGGCGTGTGGCCGAGAACGGTGGCTGTCCCGCCCGAAGGATGCAGTAGGCCGGAAAGCATTTTGAGCGTCGTGGTTTTTCCGGCGCCGTTCGGACCGAGAAATCCGACGATCTCCCCCGGCGATACATCAAACGACACGGCTTCAACCGCCTTGACATCCCGGTGTTCCCGCTTAAACAGACTGCGTATAGCAGCCTTGACTCCCGCTTCGCGAACCGGTACATTGAAAGTCTTGGAAAGGTCTTGAACGTGGATGGCGGGAGCAGGCATGGGTGTTGTGAATTTTAAACTATGGGTTATGGAAAAATGGGGAGATCAAGGTCAAAAAAACTCAACCTATGTATAGTAGGTGGTTATAGAATATGTCAAGCACAATCTCTGTTTTTATATTAAATAATCCGTTCGGGAGCTGACTATGGATGCTCAAATCACAGACTCAGACTGGCATTTTATAAAGAAGGTCCTGTTCCGTTTTTTATTTGTTTATCTCTTGATGTTCATGCCTGCGTTCTTCTATGTGATGCCTCTGGGCGCACACATCATGGAATATGACCGTCTGTTCTGGAATTTGTTTGTACCGTGGTTGGGTAAACACGTCTTGGATATGGGATCCGACATACCGGTCTGGCCTGTGATTAAAGATGATACGGTTTATAATTATGTTTTAGTCTTTTGCATGCTCATCCTATCGGCCGTCTTAACCCTCCTATGGACCGTGGTCGATAGGACGCGTCGCAATTACGACACATTATGTTATTGGTTTACCGTTTCTGTACGATATTACTTAGCCTGCGCGATGCTGAAATATGGTTTTGCCAAAGTATTTAAAGTACAATTTCCGTTTCCAAGTTTAACAAAACTGACTGAGCCGTTCGGTGATTCTTCACCGATGGGCCTGTTGTGGAATGTCATGGGCTACTCGGCCGAATACAGCATTTTCACAGGGCTCGGAGAGGTGGTTGCCGGGCTGCTGTTGTTTTTTCAACACACGGTCATCCTGGGGGCCCTGACTACCTTCAGCATCATGAGTAATGTGGTCGTCATGAATTTCAGCTACGATGTTTCGGTTAAACTCATCTCTTCGCATCTGCTCCTTATGGCTATATTTCTATTGGTCCGGGACACGCGTCGGATCATCAACTTTTTTATACTGAATCGTTCTGTAGAAGCTGCCGGGTTAACTGACCATAGGTCAAATGTCCTGGCTGGCCGGGGTCGATTCGCATTAAAAGGGCTATTTATCGGCGTTGCCCTTTTTACGTATATACAGGCGAGTGCGAAAAACCGGATTGAACATGGCGATGATAGTCCCAGGCCACCCTTGTACGGGATTTACGATGTGGACGTGTTCGTCCAAAATGGAGATACGCTTTCCCCCCTTCTTGCCGAAGAATCACGCTGGCGAAAAATGATTGTAGATAAGCCGGGACAGGTTACTATAAAGCGTATGAATGACCAGTCAGATCACTATGCTTTTCAGCCTGACCTGTCAAACAATACCATCACCATGTTTTCGTTTGCCGATTCGACCCGAATATCCAGGTTCGAATATGAACTGCCGGCACCGAATGCTATGGTATTCAAGGGGATCCTGCAAGGGGATTCCGTCTATATAGGGATGAAGCGATATGACCTCAATAACTTCCTTCTCTTAAACAGAGGATTTCATTGGATCAATCCCGTGCCGTTTGCAAGATAATCCTCCAATCCAAATCCATGCCTTATCCTGCCCGCATGTCTTCTCTGATTTCTATCTTGTGCAACATCAGGTACATATATTCATCAATCAGGTAACATATCCGAAGAAGTTGGTGAGGCAGTGAATATGCTGTTACGCCATATCAACCGCATGATAATGCGTGACCACAACAGAGCCGGGGACGACCGATTCCAGCAGGCGAACCTTGGTTTCACGGATATCCGGTTCGAGCGAATGTGTTTCATCCGTATCCAGGGCCTGGATGTCGGGGAAGTCTCGCTCCATAAAGATGACATGGCCGCCGTAGAGCTCGTTATGAACCCGGCTCCATGCCACGCGTCCGTGTTTCCGGTACAGGTGGTTTAATTCTTTCAACGTCTCAATGAATACCGGATGTTGCATGGGCTTCATTTTTGCAGTCCACTTCTGAATAACCATGTTAAGCTCCTGAATTGAAAATGGTAAATCAACAATTGATCCTCAGCAGATTGAGAAATCGATTTCTTTGGTGGTCATGAACTCCAGTAATACCGGGACGCCGTCCTGTGTTTTTTGGATGCCGCGTTGTATGGCCGGGATGATGTCGTTCGATGAGATGATCCGTTCGCCGTACCCGCCGAAGGCCTCCGCCATTTTCGCATAGTTGCCTGAAATGTCGGTGGCGTGGTATTTCTCCTGAGAGATGGGCATAATCGGGATCTCGATGGCCATGGCGTGATTATTGAATAGAATGGATAGTATTGGGATATGCTCGCGCACGGCGGTTTCGAAGTCCATACCGGTGAATCCGATGGCCGCATCACCCCACACATTGATGCAGAGCTTGTCCGGACAGGCCAGCTTGGCGCCCATGGCCAGACCCAGACCGTAGCCCAGTTGGGTGGTCTTACCCCAGCCGATGTAACTGAGCGGAGTCGTCGCGGTCCAGAACGGAGATAACTGATCTCGGGGGCTTCCGGCATCGTGAGTGATGATGGTGTTGTCCGGATCTACGGTGTGCATGAGATCGTAGATCACGCGATAAGGTGAAAACGGTGTGGAGGTGTCCTTCAGTTTGGGCATCCACTTGTTCAACCAGGCCTGTTTGATGGTCTTGATTTTCTGGGTAACCGTATCCAGACGACCTCGGGGCGTGCCGTGTAATCTATCAGATATTTCTGCAAGCAGCGCGTTCAGGATCAAATCCGCATCGCCCACAATCGCATGGGTCACTTCGATATCTTTATTAATGTCTCTCGGATCAGCCGTGGCGTGAATGATGGTCTTGCCTTGGGGAAAGGAAATGCCGAAAGGTGTTCGTGTAAAGCTGCATCCTATACCGAAGATCACATCGGCGTTTTGTAGAAAATCGTGAACAGTCTGCGGTATCGCCCGCCCGCCCGAACCGAGAGATAGCGGATGATTTTCAGGAAACGCACTCTTGCCGCCCAGGCTGGTTGTGACCGGTGCTTCCAACAACTCGGCCAGTTGTTTTAAAGCCGGCCACGCCTGGGCATAATGCACCCCCTGGCCGGCGTAGATGACCGGGTGTTGCGCCTCGATCAGGGCTGTGGCTGCGGCCTGAACGGCATCCGGATCAGGACCGATACGAACAGATGGCGTAGGGGTGTATTGGATCGGCTCCGGCACGTTTTCCCCAAACAGATCAGCCGGTATCTCTACCAGCGCCGGACCAGGGCGTCCGTTCCTGACCTGGGTGAAGGCCCTTCGCATCACCTCCGGTATCGCTTCCGCTACCGTAAGAGATTCACAGGATTTGGTGATGTGCTGGAAATTGAGATACGCATGGAAATTAGGCGGCACATGGGACAGATGCCGGGCATAGCCCATCGGGATGACCACGATAGGCGCCGACTCACCGAACGCCTGTGCCACACCGCCGAACGCATTCTCCGTCCCCGGCCCGCTCTGCATGCAGAAGACCCCGATCTTTTTGCCGGATGAGAGCCTGCTGATCGCATCCGCCATGTGCAGGCCGATCCGTTCCTGACGTACAATCACAGTTCGGATATCCAGCTTCGCAGCCGATTCTATGAGCGAGTTGACCGGATAGGCAAACAGGTACTCAACGCCTTCTGCTTTCAGGATATGGGCTATAGCATCGGATACGGTCATCGTGACTCCTTATTGAGGATGTCCTCTGGATATACTGCGAGCGCTCCGCAGTTCAACAATGAGCTAAACCTTCACAGAAACGCTCAATTTCTTCTTCGGTATTGTAGTAATGTACGGAAGCTCGAACGACCTCATCCAATTCCCGCGAACCCATATCAAGACGAGCGTGTTTGGCCTGAGAAACAGTGGTATTAATACCCTTGCTCAATAACCGCTGGGAAACGATGGATGAAGCTTCTCCTTCCTTTGTAAAAGTTACGATACCGCATTGTTCTTTTCCTAAATCGCGAACAACCACACCAGGAAGATCAGTCAACCCGGCTCGTAAAATTTTAGCTAAATACCACACGCGATCTTGCAATCGCCGACAACCCGATTCTTAAAGCGTAGTCAACCGCTGTGGCAAGTCCAATGCGTCCAGCGACATAGCTTTCCCAATTCTCAAAACGTTGTGCGTCTTCCCTGATTTCAAATCTTTCCTTATCTATCCATGTGGCCGCGCGATCTCTTCCGGCTGACAGTTTAGAAGTGTTGCGAAAGTCGTATAAAAATGATCTATCTTTTCCTGGGATTGGGCCTTAGCCTCATATCCACCAATTCTATACTCCAGCTCTAAGTGAGAGGTAACAGCCCGAAACACGGGTTTTGGTTGAAGCGCTGCACCCGCGTTATTGAAATGAAGAACCTCGGAACAACCAGGTGTATCGGCACGCAATCGGATGATATCACTTTGGTTCATAAAAACTCCATGAGGGAATCATTACACCACCCGGAAAAGATCGCGTGGAATTCCAGGCAGCCAACGGCCGCCTGTGAGTAATCCTGCGGCTAACCGGCCCATGGTGTCTGAGCTCTTGGCCCCACTGCCATGGGCGCCGGATGCAACATAGGACCGATCCGTTATCTGGTCGATGATTGGATATTTGTTGGCGGTGCGGGTGAGGATGCAGCGTTTGGTTTGAAATGAAAGAAACTCGACCTGAGGAACTATGGCGCGTAACACCCGTTCAAAATCACCCAGGTGGACATCGCTTTTGCCATGGCGGAACCAATCTTGAATCTCAGCCAGGTTGTTTGGATGGTAATCAGTGGGCGTGTTGGCGCCCATTTTAACGTAAAAGTTTCCATCGGCATAACGAACAGGAGGCGCCATATAAATATCTCGAATCACCGCGTCCTCTGTAAAATAGGAAATAGTGGGCATACCGCTCAGGCGGTCCGCCTCTGTAGATGACACGCGCCCCAAAACGAATATTTCTGTCTCTGACTGCAACGGAAGTTTGTGGGGGAACAAATTGAAACAGTTGGTAAACGAACCCACGGTGACCAATACTTTTCGGGCCCGATAACGCGCGCCGGAACGCGTTTCGATTTGAACGAAGTGCCCATCTTCTTCAACATGGACCACGATCTCAGGGATAACGACCGTTCCCTGCTGCCGGGCAATCACATTTTGTGCACGCAGCATGGCGCGAGGGTCAATCATACCGGCCGGGGCTGGCTCATGGATAATCCAGTGCGTTTCAGGAAAGTCAAAATCCGGGAACACTTTCCGCCAGGAGCTATCCCCTTCTTCGTACAGCGTGTGTGCAATATTTAACGTACGCACCAACTCACGGGGTGGCTCAAGATTGTTATCCTGAACATCGTCTGAGTTTACGATTAAACAACCCACCGGCTCATAAAATGGGATGCCAGATTTTTCCTCCAACATCCGGTAATTATCCATAGCCATCCGGCCAATCTCTGACCTGATTCTGGAACGGCCGAGAATCCTTACCATTCGTCGTTCATCGTAGTGGCTGGCATAAACACCATCGTGGGTCAGCTCATCCTTTGGCTCGTCTGGCCCTATCACGGCCACGTCTTTACTTTCCTGGCTCAAATAGCGGGCAGCTGCGCTCCCAAACAAACCATTTCCAATCACAATATATTCAAAATCTATCATGATCTATTCCCTATCTTAAATCCGCAATGGATATCACTTCGTCTCATCCCAGATCCGGTCCCAGATCCACAGAATCTGCTCCGGGTAGGCCCGTTCGGTGGGATTTCGGGTGGTTGGTATCGGCATCACCAGGCCATCTTTTATTTCGCCTACGTTGAATGAGAAGATATAAAACGGTTCCTGGCCCATACGCAGGTCCGTGATGTTCACCTGATCGTTCTGCGCTCTTACGCGATAAAAACCTTTGGTGAACCATTTCAGTCGTTGCACAGACCAGGTGTCTGCGATGTCATTCAAAAGCGCTGGTTCACTATCGTACCAGGTCAGTCGAATCGAATCAGACGCATCGAAAAGCGAATAGAACCCTTCTCCATACCGATTACCATCAATAAAAACGACCCGCCAGAGCAAGGTATTAAACGGTGCTGCCGCTGTGACATACGAGGCATTCGACAGGTTGTATCGCGCCAGAGTAGACATCGCGGCGCGATCTACCTGCCATTTACCGACCATGGAAAAAATAAGATACGCACTGCTTAATGTCAATCCCGCCGCATTCAGATAGCGGCTACGCAAACTGTTGCGAGACATAACAAGCGTACATATCGATCCTACCAGCAAAGGCAGGGTATAGGCCGGATCGATAATGAACACCGTGGACCAGGTGACGGGATATTCCGAAAAAGGCCAGAAGATCTGCGTGCCGTAAACAGTAAAACAGTCCAGGAGAGGATGGGTGACAAGTACCAGGAAAACGGCGACCAGCCATCGCTTACGATAGATATGCGTAGATGGATGGAGACGAACAATAAGCCAGGTAAGGATCGGTGTCAGCACCGTCAGAAAGAGGAACGAATGGCTGAAGCTGCGATGATAGGTGAAATTCTTAATCGGATCGGCGAACGGGACCAGAACGTCCAGATCCGGGATCGTACCCGCTATAGCCCCCCAAAGAAGCGCTTTACGCCCGACCTGCCTGCCGATGATCGCTTCACTGACCGCGGCGCCAAGTGCAATTTGTGTTACGGAATCCAATTACCCTTCTCCTTAAGAAACTCGCCCAACCTGTACGCGCACGGCGCGCCGTGCGCCCTACTACTGGACACAAACCACCTGATCCCAGCCTCAAGCCATTTGAAAATATAACACTTGCCATCGAAAGACAACGTGAATATAATGCGAACTTATAGCAGGTGGTCTGCAAGCCCGTATCAAATACGTACCACGCACGACCTGCCACCCGCTACAAGCCACCCGCCATTACATTAACAGAGATATGCCATGAACACACGCCCCAATATACTTTGGTACTGCACGGATCAGCAACGGTTTGATACCATCGGCGCCCTGGGCAATCCCTATGTGCAGACGCCTGCGCTGGATGCGCTGGTGCATGGAGGAACCGCCTTTACGCACGCCTATTGCCAGAGTCCGATCTGTACGCCGAGCCGGGCGAGTTTTATGACCGGCATGTACCCCAGCCGGATACACAACTGTCGCAATGGGAACGGCACGTTTCCTGATCATCCGCCGTTGATTTCGAAACTACTGGCCGACAGCGGGTATGACTGCGGTATGGCGGGGAAGTTCCATTTGCAGAGTTCCGGACAGCGTACCGAACCGCGACTGGATGATGGATATCGCTACTGGCGATTCAGCCATGCCCCTCGGGATGATTGGGAAGAAGGCCATCACTATGGCGACTGGGTAAAAGCACGCGGTGGTGACCTCGACGCTTTGCGTACCCATGAAGACCGGGTGCCGCCCGAGCTGCATCAGACCACCTGGGTCAGCGAATGCGCCCTGGATTTCATTGCAGAAGACCGGACACCCGACACCCCCTGGATGCTGACGCTTAATCCCTACAGTCCTCACGAACCGCTCATCCCGTCGCGCGTCTATGCCGATCAGTTCAATCCTGCGGATATGCCCGGTCCCCATTTCCAGGAGAGCGACCTGGCGCAACAGGAGGCGTTGGAGGATATCGTTTTTCAAACCAGAGGTCAACATCCCGATACATTCAACGGAAAAAAACAGCAGGCGCTCTACTACGCCATGATCAAACAGATCGATGATCAGTTCGCCCGGATTCTCGACGGTCTGGAACGGGCCGGTCAGCGGGACAATACGATCATCATCTTCACCAGTGATCATGGAGAGGCGCTGGGTGATCATGGGCTGTTATGGAAAGGATGCAGGTTCTACGAAGGCCTGGTGCGCGTGCCGCTTATCTTCTCCTGGCCGGGACATATTCAGGCCAAACTGCAAAGCGATGCACTGGTTGAACTTATAGATATGTCGGCCACCATGCTGGAAATTGGCGGCGTGGATCTGCCGGAGGATTTTCAGGGTCGCAGTCTGACGCCCATCCTGAACGGCGATGCGAGGCCGGGGCATCATCGTGATTTTGTCCGCTCCGAATATTACGATGCGCTCGATGTCTCCCCGTTAACCTATGCCACGATGTACAGAGACAGGCGGTACAAGTTGGTGTCTTATCACGCCCATAACCTGGGTGAACTATATGATCTGGAAAATGACCCATGGGAATTCAATAACCTGTGGGATGCCCCCGAAAGCCGGGATCTGAAATACACCTTACTTGAGGCCAGTTTCAACAGGACCATGATGCAGAGCCTCGATGTAGGCCCTCGCCGTATCGCACCGATGTAGCTCATCCGTTTTTTTCAATCACCCAATCACCCAATCACCATTTCCC
>CAJXCW010000186.1 GCA_913051705.1 uncultured bacterium | reverse complement strand
CTCACGCCGAAAAATGCATCGCAAGATGCGCCTTCTGGTGCAGGCGGCGGCGACCCTTGAGGTGCGCCCCCTACCATCCGAACGGGACGCTCTCCTCCTTGAAAATACACTGATCCGGCGATGGCGGCCCCGGTTCAACGACGACGGGACCTGGACTTTCCTCTATCCAGCCATCGGCACGGGCGTTCACTGCAACCAGGTCCTTCTCTGCTTCACCACAGATGTATCGGCCTGGCCCGGCCTCGATCTACAGTGGTTTGGGGTGTTCCGCTCGCGCCTTCAGACGCGTACCGCCTTCGAAGCCCTCCTGTACCTTCTCGGACAGATCGGGCATCAGGAGCGGTCGGCGCACCTACCGCCTCATAAACGCCGCCGAGGATCACGCCTGGTGGGGTTTCGCCGCATACCGAACGAGACCTTATCGGCGATACGGCTTTTTCTGGCCGGAGAACCACGCGATGTGCTGGTTCCTCTGGTGCAACAACTCCTGGAAAAACCCGGCGCACGCCACGATGCAGAAGCAGTGGAAGCCCGTCTTCAAGCCTTGCTACGCTTTCATGACCGACATCTCGTCCCTCTGCGTAATGCCCTACAGGCGGTGGGAATGGCGGGCTCGTTTATCGCTCAAGAAGATCGCGATGCCCTTTTCCTAGAGACCGACGCCCGGTGGGAAGATGGGGAAGGTTCATGATACTCGGAGGACGATAGCGCAAAACCGGTCTGGACAACCAACGGCGGCGCTACTCACCGCACAATTCCCCCAGGTGCTGGTGGATGTGTCGCAGGACGTACAGTGCCCGATATAGATGGACTATACCTTCATCGTGGAATGCAGGGTATCTTGCAAATTCGTGCGAAATGGACTAATAAGGTGCGACGACAACAAAGAAGGCCCCCCTCAAGCGTGTGGACCGGTCAAATGTTCAAGCGCACCATCCCGGCAAACAGCACTTCCTTATGGAAAGGGCGGGATGTGTCAGTCGCTGGAACACACTACGGGTCATGCGGGTGATGAAACACTTTGGCGTCTCGATCTGAATCGCTTGGGTTCGTCTTTGTTGGGGGAATATATCCATTATGAGATCCATTAGGCCATGCCTTTCATCTTAATAAAGGAAAGGAAATGCCAAACATCCTTAAACTTGCATGGAATGGAGATCTTGAAGCTGTTAGAGAATATCTGAACGATGGCGGCGATCCTAATTACAGACAGTGTTTTCGAAGCATCAACGATTTAGTCAAGAATTACAGGACGCCGTTATTCTGCGCCGTCGACTACAACGGTAAATCTAGTTTAGAAATCTCGAATTTTCTTTTGGACAGGGGAGCGGAACCGAATGGCTACAACGTGTGTACCACCCCGCTTGTAGTTGCAACATTAAAGCGAAATAAGGAGCTAATCGATCTACTTAACAAAGCCGGCGCACGAAGAACCGATCTACTGGAATTGATTCTGGCCATTCAAAAAACCTCGAACATTCCGGCGAAATTTACTAACGAAGATTTTACCGTTGAAGAAGGTGGTGGCAGCCTTCATCTGGCTTGTATCATGGGCGATGTGAGTGCCATTAAGGCCGGAATTCGAGCGGGACTTGATCGAAATAGAGAAGATATTTTCGGAAACAAACCGGTTCACCATTTGACGCTGAAAAAGCCCGCTGTATTCTCATTGTTTAAATCCTCACTCTTGAACGTTAATGGAAAAGATCGTTACAACCGCACCCTATTGCACCGGGCAGCCCGTGGCCGCGATGTCGATGCCGTGAAAGCCTTACTGAGGGTGGGGGTTGACCCTAACATCGTAAACAGAAAAGGAACAACCGCTCTGTTCTTGGCCGTTCAGCATACAGGCGCCCCGGGTACTGTAGGGAAAGAAAGGGAGCAATTGGAAATCGTGAATCTGTTGCTGGCGGCAGGAGCCGTCCTACATCCCAAAAAAGAAATAGCGAGAAAACGTTTGAATACGATTCGTACGAAGTCAATCGCAGAGATGGTGGCGGGTACCGTTGAGCCATGAACGCCATGTTTAATCTGGAAAACTCGACATAAAACTAACTCGAACAAGCACAAATGAGGATATTATGAAGAAAACCGTAGGATACGGTCTCTGAAAAATAGCTTGGGGAGTTGTTGGAAAAGGGGGCCTATAATCTTCGTGGTCAGGAGAGCCTTTTGAGCCTGGCTAATACTACGTGTCCACCCATTATTCCGTAGCACCGTGCTGGCGAAGCAGTTCGGTGATGTCGTCGTAGCCCTTGTGTTCGGCCCAAAATAATGGAGTGGCCCACAGCTGGTTGTCGGGCAGATTGGTTTTGGCACCTTTGGCCAGAATCACGATACTTAGATCATCAGAATCAGACGAAAACCTTGTTATTATTTCCCGTGTTATTTTTTTGGTATGATTTTCTGGATATAACGGGCCTTATCTTCGGACACCTTCGAAGGAGTTCCCGTGACGGATAATAATATGGATCAAGATAGGCTAGTCAGACAGGCGCAGGCGGGAGATCTGGATGCGTTTTCATCGCTTGTTCGCAGATATCAGGATATAGCCGTAGGATACGCCTATTCTATTCTACAGGATTTTCATCTCGCGGAGGATGCGGCCCAAGAAGCCTTCATAGAGGCCTGCCGGATCATCGGGCAGCTCAGAACGCCAGCCGCCTTCGCGTCCTGGTTCAGACGTATCGTTTTTAAACACTGCGATCGGATAATCCGCCGCAAACGTCCGGCCACAGCGCCGCTGTACGAGGCAGCGTATGCGACGGATGACGCCACCGATCCTCTGGCCGAACTGACGGTAAGGGAGGAACGGGCTGCGGTACAGACTGCGGTAAACGCACTGCCGGATCCGTTGCGGGAGGCGATTACGTTATTCTACATATCGGACTACTCACAGAAAGAGATAGCCGCCTTCATCGGCGCGCCCGTTACCACCGTTCAGAAACGGCTGTATGAAGGGCGTCGCCGTCTCAAGGAAAGGATGATACGCATGACGAAGAAAACCATAAGGAAACAGGCTCCATCTCAGGACGACGCATTCTTTGATGCCGTAGCCCTCTGCGCTGCCGCTCAGGCGGGGGACCTGGACCGGGTGCAGCAGATGCTGGATGCGAAGCCTGACCTGTTGAACGATCCACATCCGCATCATGCCCGTGAACCTATACACTACGCCGCCCGGGAGGGCCATGCCGAAATCGTTCAACTGCTCATCGACCGGGGCGCAGATCCGCTCAAGGGGGTCTATCCCAATCGGAAGACGACCAACGCCCTGGCACTGGCCCGTGACCGGGGCCATAAAAAGACGATCGATGTCATTGAAGGTTGGCTGGAGGCTCAACACCGGGTGGTTCCTGCAGGTGAGCGGGTGTTCAAGGCAGTAACTGACGGGCAATTCAATGAGGCACATAAGCTTCTGGACGCAGATCCGCGCCTACTGGAAGCTGTGCATACTGACGGCATTACGCTGGCGCATGCTGCCGCCGAAGTCGGCGCGTGGCAATTTATCTTGGAGTTAAAAGATCGTGGTCTGGACATAGATAGGGAAGACAACGACCGGATACGCCCTGTACAGGTGGCCCTACGCCGTCCCTGGATGGCTGAGCCGAGCGCCGACCTGGTCACTGCCTCCACTCTTCTGAGCACCGGTGCGAAGTACGATTTCTGGACTGTCTGCGTCATGGGAGACCTCGAGACGGTTCGGGAGCGGCTGAAAGCAGATCCGTCCCTGGCCTCCCACAACCACTGCCGGGATGTAAATCCCAGCCCGACCTGGTACCCTCTTACGAAGGCCGCTCTGGAGGGTCACGAAGAGATCGTACGCCTGTTGCTGGATGCTGGCGCCGATCCGAATGCCTACATCGAGACGCTAGCTCCGCGGGATGACGAAGGCCTACCCCACGGATTCCGCGAGAGCGGGATGCCGCTCTTGAATGCCATAGCAAAGAGACATTTTACCATCGCCCACCTGTTGCTGGACCGCGGCGCCTCAATTCACGGTGCCATGTACGCGGGGCCATCTATTGAAGATATTGCCTTCGAATCAGGTGATGACGCGCTGATCGAACGTTTTCTGCTGGCCGGCGCGCGTCCTAACATGAGTCAGGTGTTTCATGCTACCGTCGGGAATCTGACAGCCGTCGTGCCGTTTATTACCCGAGCCGCCGAGAAAATGCCGCCGGATAGATCATCAGACATGACATGGGGCGCGGAGACGCTGGGGAACATGGTACACTGGGCGGCAGGCGGCGGTGAACTGGGGGTACTGCGATTGTGTCTGACGTACAAACCGGTCTTCACCGAAGATCAGTGGTTCGATATCGCATGGGAAACGATGCGGACGGGGTACCACCGGGATCGGAAAAACCGGGTCGAGGCGTTCCGGGTGTTGCTGGAATACGGTATGGATCCCAACATAAAATATCGCGAGAACGAGACACTGTTGCACTGGATCTCATCTGCGGATGAGAACATGGGGAACCTGCGCTGGGACCTGAGCGACGCCCAGACGGTGCAGTTCGCGGAGGCGCTGATCGAATACGGCGCGGAGGTAAACGCTATGGATGATGAGTCTTTATCTACCGCCCTGGCGTGGGCGGCGCGTTACGGGCGTGAACCTTTGGTCGCCTTTCTGCTGGACCACGATGCCGACCCGAACCTGGCGGGTGAACCCTGGGCTACGCCCCTGGGCTGGACCGAGAGAAACAGTCTTCAAGGCATCGGCATGATGCTGAAGGACCGTGGTGCAACTGCTTAATCTGAATAGACTCTTAAATCATGAATCTGAAACCCATGGCCTTATAGACTGTTTGAAAATGCCGTGAGTCGGCGCAGCAGCAGTCGGGCCATGACCAAAGCCATAGTATGAGAATCATAACCACCACTATTTTTATAGGCCTGAATATAGCCAAGAACTGTTCCCACAAACCGAGCCTTTTCTGTACCATGGAGCATGAGACGAGTCTGGAACCGGTTGAAGTAATGAGTGACACCGCCGGCGCAAGTGACATCATCTTTGGCCTGTTCTGGCTCCTGGACTATCAGTTCAGTCCACGCATAGCCGATATCGGCAAAGCTCGATTCTGGCGCATGGATCCGACCGCGGGACTACGGGGAACTCAATGCACTCGCTCGGCATCGGATCAACATCACGCTGATTGAACAGTACTGGGATGAGATGCTGCGCGTGGCCGGTTCCCTGAAGCTGGGCACCATCAAAGCCTCGGAATTACTCCGATCGCTGTTACGCAGCCAGCGCCCCTCGACATTGGCTGGTGTCAATAACCTCGCGTAGCATGGCCCCAGGCGCAGTCGAACTGGAACTCTATAATATGTGCCTATTGCTTATTATGTTTCGACTCCATCTATACTAATTGAAGACGAACTACATACAAACCCATGCTTGATTGATCAGCTGTAATGTATTGATGGACTGAGTAATACGGCATGTCATTGATCTTATTTTTAAACCGGATATTTGAGATTTTACAAATTCCTTGCATGGTCATGTATATAGCCATAGCCTCGTACGAGGCTGCGGTTAACAACCTTAGTTGGTGTTGATGGTCATACACCATTTTCCTTCAGCAGATTAACTATCTCCCAATGCTCCCGTCGTTGGGCCCATGCGAGAGGGCGGGCCCAGTCGGCACCGGCAAGATTGGGATCGGCGCCTTCATCCAACAGGATGCGCGCCGTAGTATCATGTCCTTCACGGGCGGCCAAGCCAAGTGGGGTTGATTCATCGAACCCTTCTATCATATCCGTGCGACCACCGCATTCCAGTAGCACATGCAGGCTCCCCGGCTCATCGCGTCGGGCTGCCCGATGAATGGGCGTTTCGCCTTTCCAATCCATCATATTCGGGTTCATCCCCTGATTGAGCATCCAGCGTAACAGCTCCGGCTCACCACGGTGAATACTCACCTGCTGCCATAGATCCGGATTCATATCCATAAACACCGTTACCACTTCTTTCTGTCCAGCACACGCCGCTGATTCTAACTCTCCCTGATTGCGACCGAGTTTTGGAAATTCTTCGATCATCTCACGCACTGCAGCTGTGTCACCCAATCTGCAAGCATCACTGAACCTGCTATAGCCGTGGTCTGGATCCTCATAGGCGCCATAAGACAGGATCAGTTCCCGTATCTCATCCTTCGCACGCCCGATCACATTCCCGCATGATTCAACGACGGCATTCGGATCGGCGCCATGCTCCAGCAAGGTCTTCACTAACTCTTTATACCTCCCGCCAACAGCGTTATACAGCGCACTCCCGCGGGGCGCTATATTGCCCTCACGCATATTGGGATCAGCGCCGTACTCCAGCAGTATCTTTACGATGTCTTCCCGTCCCTGTTCAGCTGCGTAGCCCAGAGGAGCGCCTACCCCCCAGCTTACGTATGTGAGGGCATCGTGCACGAGGGATGGATCGGCCGCCAGTAATTCTCTTATACGACCAAGGTCTCCAAACCGGGCAGCAGCTGGCAAATCGTATACCGCACCGCGTGCGACGAGATAACCGGCGATCAGCGCCTTTTGCGTCGGCGCATTCACCTTTTCTGCATCGTCTCGGTGCCCGTACCAGTAGTCGCCGCCGATAAGGTCAAGGGGACGGGCGCCGTCGAACCGACGGGTATCGACATCCACCCCGTAGGACAGAAGCAGGTCGATAATTGCCATCTGACCAGTCAACACGGCCCAGTGGATCGGCTGATTGCCGGTTTCATCCGACGCTATTGCCAGAGATTTATCCCCTTCCAGTATAGACCGCACATCATCCACACAGTATTTCCTGATGGCATCAGAAACCTGCTTCGCTTCGGGGCTGTAGTTGAATTTGATCCGACGGTCTTCATCAAGTAGATCATAGATCTCCTGATTCCCCCGATCTTTGGCCCAATCAAGCGACTGATTGATGCCATTCAGACGCGATTCGGTAAGCATGTTGGCGCCCCGATCCAGGAGAATGCGCACCGCTTCGACATGATTGCCGCGCACCGAGAAATGAAGCGGTTGATCATAGTCCAGGTTGGCGGTGACCAGATCCGGATTCTTATCCGCCAGCGTCTTTATGGTCGCCACATCGCCGTTTGTCGCCGCAGCGATGATGGCCCACAGGTCATTGGCCGGCACACCACCGCCGAATAAGACAGGCGCGTTCGTGTAGGTCGATTCAGGGCGCGTTAGACGACCTGCATGCGTCGGCAAACCATCGTTTTGATCGTATGCATTTGACATCGGGAAAGTACTCCTTCAGGATCAGATGAGGATATTTACGATATGAAATTCCACCTGATACGTAGGAATGGCGGTCTTTCATTTTGGAAGTATGGACAGATAACGAATATAACTGGTAAATAAACGCACTCTAAGGCCCACCGGATAGAACTCGTCCCAAAGGATTGGTCCGATACAGATTAGTCGTTCTGAAACGGTTCCAAACTTTTTCGGACGTGGCTGCATGCGTAAATATTTTCGGATTTTTTCAAATGCTTACCCCTTACAATTCAGAATCTATACCGCAGGTATCCTAAGTCCTGACAAATGGGAACTATGGTTGATTTCTTCACATTTTCTTATTATCCTAATATGCCACACTGGATAGAGTCCTACATCAAAGATCCTTATCGGGGAATCAAAATGTTGAAAGCAACTGATATGCCCTCTCCAACCTTGTCTCTTAGCCGGCAGATAGAAATGCTTTTGAGTAGATATGCCTGCCGGGAAGGCGATTCTTGCACGGATCTCGACTGCCCGTTATGTGAATTAAGGCAGGCATATAAGACTGCTCTTGCGCAAATGGAAGACGCTCTGAATTCCTTTGTCTTGGTGGCGGAAGTAGATGGGGATGTCATGCGTGGCCAGGCGCAATAGATGGTGCTAAAATACCCGGATATAAAAACGGGTAAAGGCAAATAGGCCCTTACTGCCTCTCAACCTGCGAAAATTCGAATCGGGGCTACGCCATGTCAAGGCGACTTATTGATTGGATTGGGCATATTGCTCAGCAGCATGCTTTCGGGTCAGGGCTGTTTCCGCTTCTCTGTTTCTCGCTGGCGCCTTGGTCGCCAGGGTATCCAGCAACTGCATAGTGACACACGAAATGTCGTCAATGGCCTCATTAAAGGCCGTTTCATTAATCTTGGATGGCTTTTGATATCCGCTAACCTTGCGTACGTACTGTAAAGCCGACGCGCAAATTTCCTCATTCGTGGCCGGAGGATCAAAATTGAATAAGGGCTTTATGTTTCGGCACCTATGAACCTCCAAGACGTTAGGAATGGATTATGTCGACAGTCTGGTTTACGGCTGATTTGCATCTTGGCCATGGCAACATCATAAAATACTGTAATCGACCTTTTTTGTCCTACCAAGAAAAAATGGCACAGCAGGCATAGGGAAGTGGTCCGGCAGCATGGCGCGTTTCAGATGAAACCATCCAGCGTCATGATGATGCTCTTCTAAATGCCATTAACTCCCTGATTCAGAAGAAAGACAAACTGTGGATATTGGGTGATTTTTGCCCAGGCAAACATGATGTGGCGCAAGCCTACCTGTCACGCATCCATTGCCGCCATGTGGCCCTTGTATGGGGCAATCATGATCATAAATCCATCGGCGTTATCTTCACAGAAGCCATCCAACAGGGTATGATCAAAATTTCCGATCGGCATATCTGGCTTAATCACTATCCCATGCGCAGTTGGAACAAGCGGAATCACGGCAGTTGGCACCTATATGGTCACGTACACAATCGACTCACAGAGGAAGATGAGGCGACGCCCTGGCGTCTAACTATGGACGTCGGTGTGGATGCCTGCGATTATAGACCGCTAGGCTTTGATGCCATTCAGGACCATATGCAATCGGAAATTTCCCATTTTGAAGCGCCACGGCCCGGGAGGCAGTAGAATAATCCTAATAAGCGGTCCATATCGGCCTTTGCTCGGTGCATCGGGCATGGCCCGGCGTGGTGGTATGCCGACGGCGTAGTCGGCAAGCTCAACTTTTAAACAAAAACACTTTTAAACGATAGGCTATAAGTCTTATAATGGTCAGGTTGAGAAATACTTTAGATATCCTACGTATTCTATTATGTGACAGCATGTTACGGAATATAAATATCTCACCGTAATCGCTGTAAATTGATGGTGGCCAGACATCCGTCCTCTATGCCTGTAGCCCGAAGCAGATGGCGGATAGGTTTGCCAGCCATGGGCCTCACAATGTTGCTGAGACCACCTGTTGCCTCTGTAGTATACAAGACATCGTTCCAAAACAGAAGCGCCGCCGTAAATTCTTCAGGCAGCTTGACTACAGAAATTATATCTTTCGAGTACACGGTAGTTGTTTCTTCGTCCTTCTGTTTGGCCGTTAGCTTCATGGGGCGACCTGTATGAAATCCGGACCAACGGCCGCCGACAACAAATGAATTCCAATAAGGTAGAACGCGGGACGGGTTATCCATGCAAAACGGCCATATCGCCCGGCGTACCAGCCTACTGACCAGCGACAAATGTCTGGGTTCCTCAGGTAGCCAAACTTCACCATGACAACAAATAATATGTCCTATTTGACATATTCACAGAAGGTTAGTACCCACTCACTTTTACGGTAGCCCTTTCGTTCCCTTACTGGAACTGATTGAAAATATACTTCAAGAAAATCAGCTATTAAGATATTTTTCCGCCAAAATACACTTCAGAATTTGACATCCAGTCGAACCGATACACGTAACGCTTAAATAGTAGACTTATTCATATTTTAGTCATAAGCGATCTTTTTGCATATGGTTTTCACGTCCGTTCAACCCATATGCTATTATGAAAAATATCGTTATCGGAGATATACACGGTAATATACACGCCCTACAGCAGGTCTGTGCTATGGCTGCCATTGAGCCGGAGTAGGATCGGCTCATTACCCTCGGCGATGTGGCGGAGGACGAGTGGCTCTGGACACCCGATTGCGTGGAATACCTGGGCCAATTTAAACACCTTGTTCCCCTTATGAGAAATCACGATGTGTGGACGTCGGAATGGTTAAATGATGGAAAGATAAGTGCTATCTGGCCGCCACAAGGCGGCCAGGCAACCATAGGTGCCTACGTATGTTGGATGGCCACGGTTTCGTCTGCGGATGTGGATCGGCACCGGCGGTTCTTCAGAACACTTCATCCTTTCTTTAATGATGAGGAAAATAGATTTTTTGTCCATGCTGGCGTGGATCAACGGCACCCCATAAGACGCAACCACCTATTCGATTTCACCTGGGATCATGAGTTATGGGATAGAGCAGAGGAGATTCACAAGGAGTGTAGACGGTATGTTCTGCTCATAGATAATGATGAGCAGAATAATGCAGGTAGTTTGATCGTGGTCGAAGATGCAAAGATGAAAAGTCCCAATTATGTCAATGAAGTATATATTGGTCATACTACCGTACAGACGGAGGACAATCCCTGGCCGGACCCGCAATATCGAGCAGGCATCTGGAATTTGGATACCGGGGCAGGAACCAATGGTCTTTTGACTATTATGAATATCGACACGAACGATTTCTGGCAAAGCGCCCCGAGTTGTATCCTTTATCCGGAGGAAGCGTGACCTAAAAGAACATTGTAATTTCACACGGGGAGGCTATATAACCTGTAAATGTAGCGAACGTGCCATGAGCCGCTTTGTCACCTCGTTCCTCCTGCCTTCGGTTTTGTCATCATAACATCATTGGGTTATATCTTATTAATTGTGATAGGCGGAAGCGTCTGAGCGCGATCTGTTAATAAAGCTGAGTACGCATCCGAATAGGGTGAATTGTATCGCCAGGTATAACGTTTCTAGGGAAAAGTACGTGATATTAGACGATAAAGGATGTTTGGCGGCATACGACGGCACCACATGGCAGGTCCACAGAAAAATTCCTGCGGTGTAACTGTATTTTAGACCCGTTTTGATCGTGGCGTCCGAGCTGATAAATTGGCCATAAGTAACGGTCAGTACGAGACCTTGTAGGAAAATCGAAAAAAAACCGAATAAGAAGTTGGGGTAACCTCCGCTGAAATAGCCCGGACTATCATAGAATTCCGGAAAAAGGATGTTATGCCATAGGACAGCCAGAGGAAAATAAATAACTATATACCCTAACGTGCCCAGAAAAACCCTTTTGATGGATCTGCCCGCTTCGGCGGTTCCCCTATAATCCACCTCGGCGACAGCTGAGACACGTCCTTTGGGGGGAATTGCATTGCGATTTTTCGCTTCTTCAATGGTTAGCTCCCTGCCCATGAAAAGTGTGCCATTCAGGGTCTCTATCACTCGGAGGCCCTCTTCATTCAAACTGATCTTAACGAAACCATATCCTTTAGGATCTTCAGTCTTGGCGTGTTTGGGTATATATGCCGACATAACATCGCCGTAACTTTCGAATAATCTCTTGAGGTCTTGTTCTGAAGCTTTGTACGATAGATTTCCAACGAATATAGTCACATTGATTCCTGTTCAGTGCTTTGCTCTCATAATACATTAGCCAAGCGTAGCTTGCCGACAAATAATTAAACCCGTGCGCAGGCACGGGGGATAAGAAATTTAAATTCCCTATCATCCATAATAAA
>CAJXCW010000185.1 GCA_913051705.1 uncultured bacterium | reverse complement strand
GCCGTTGCAAACGTTGGAGGTCCGTCGGCTCATTTGTCCCCTGGCGTGCCAGGACACGCATATAGATATGGTACGATCTGGAGGCCGAAATCCAGCCTGTCGTGCTCAATTCTAACCCACCGGTTCTGGCGCGCCAGGGATTGATTTCATCGAGAATATACCGGGATCTATCCGTATAGATCGTATTGTTCGGACGAAGGTGCCAGCCGTTATCAAAGCCAAGGAGTTTAAACGAAATGATTTGCCCCGGTTTAACACGCACGGTCAGCCCCGACAATATTTCAAACCGCGTGGTCTGCTGGTTTGGAAACGGACCCCATTTTTCCATGTATCGGCCATCCAACCGATAACCTGTACGTCCTGTCTCCCCAAGCGTCCGTTTCAGTGAAACATTTACTGATTGGGAATTCTTTGTGGTCCCACTCCCGTCGTAATGATAATCGTCAACCACCTCCGGAAACAACGGATTCCAGGCCGGATTATCCTTCCCGGTGCGAATGATATTCCTTAGAATCTGATCATCGCTAAAAGGCTGAAATACATTGGCGCCGAAATGGTTAAGCGGCGTCAATGTGCGTTCATATCGTAAAAACCCTTTTGTGCTTCTATCAGAGGATGTCTCTGATAGAGGCTGCTCCCGTCCGGCATGCCGGGCGGCCAATGTGTCCGCCAGAAACATAAAGTCGCCTTGTGATTCTATAGATGTTGTATCCGGGCGTGATTGAGCGAAGATCCATAGTGGATGGATTAGAGCTATCGATATAATAACAATGTGATAGAGACGTAAATATATATATTAACTTGGACGAGGGTATTAAACACCACACGATATGGCAACAAGCGACCTGCAACCCGCTGAATGCAAAGCATCCCTATAGAATACGAAAACCGGCCGAGTTTCCCCGACCGGTTGTAGAATATATTACAGTATTTTGTTAATTGCAATTTGCAATTATATATCACGCATCGCTTTCGCTGCCCGAAGAGGGGGCTACCCCTTCTTCACCCTGTGCTGTTTCTTCTTCCTCTTCGGAGACAGCCACAGTAGAGACATCAACGACCTTATCCCCTTCGGCCACATTGATCAACCGGACGCCTTGCGTATTACGTCCAATGGTCCGAAGATCCCGAACCGGCAGACGAATCACAACACCTTTCATGGTGATTATAATCACCTCAACATCATCGTCCACCTCACGTACCGTCACGACCGACCCATTCCGCCGGCTGGTCTTGATGTTGATCACGCCTTTTCCGGCACGCCTTGTCAAACGATAATTTTCAATATTTGTACGTTTGCCATACCCGTTTTCGGTAATGGACATCAAGGAACTGTCTCTTCGAACAGCGACCATACTGACCACCTGGTCCTCGTCGGCCAAATTAATGCCCCGTACCCCCTGAGTGCCGCGGCCCGTATCCCGTACATCCCTCTCGTGGAACCGGCATGCCTGTCCATTTTTGCTTGCGATGACGATATCATTATCGCCATCTGTAAGGCGGGCATTGACTAACACATCGCCCTCGCGGATATGGAGCGCTACGATACCATTACGGCGAGGATTTCCATAGGCGGAAAGAACCGTTTTCTTCACATGGCCCTTACGGGTGGCCATAATGATATAATGTTCATCATCAAAAGTTTTGATCGGCAAAAACGCCGCTATTTTTTCTATACCATCCACCTGGATCAGATTGATGATGGCCTTGCCGCGAGCGGTACGACGGGCTTCCGGTATTTCCCAGACCTTGAGCCAGTAACATTTTCCACGGTCGGTAAAAAACAGGATATATGTATGCGTGGAAGCCGTAAAAAGATGTTCGACAAAATCTTCTTCCTTGGTCGTCATACCGGTGACACCCTTGCCGCCCCGACCTTGCTTGCTATACGTATCGACATGGAGACGTTTGATGTAGCCGGAATGGGAGATGGTGATCACCATCTCCTCATCGGCTATGAGATCTTCCATGCTCAGGTCTCCCGTAGCATCGGTAATCTCTGTACGCCGGTCATCCCCGAACCGGTCCTTAAGATCAATCATTTCCTCTTTAATAATCAGCATACGGCGGTCTTGATTGCTCAAAATATCCTGGAAATCTGTGATCCGTGCCACCAGCTGATTGTATTCATCTTCCAGCTTTCCGCGTTCCATACCGGTCAAACGCTGGAGACGCATATCCAGGATGGCCTCGACCTGGGCCTGAGAAAGATCAAATTCACTGATTAAAATCCCCATCGCCTCATCACCGGTCGCCGATCCGCGCAGGATATTGATCACACGGTCCACATGATCCAGGGCAACCCGCAAACCTTCCACGATGTGTGCCCGTTGTTCAGCCTTCTCCAGGTCGAATTGCGTTCTGCGAACCACAACCTCATGCCGGTGGTTAATGAAATTCTGAATACATTCTTTGATGTTCAACACCTTGGGCCGGCCGTCTTCCAAAGCCAGCATGATCACACCGAATGTGCTCTCCAGCGGGGTCATCTTATAAAGTTGATTAAGCACGATATGCCCCGGAATATCCCGGCGAACATCAATGGCAATACGCATACCGGTCCGGTCCGATTCATCTCGGATGTCCGTGATGCCCTGTATCCTCTTATCCCGGACCAGATCCGCAATTTTTTCAATTAGTCTGGATTTATTAACCTGATAGGGAATTTCTGTGATGACGATCGTCTCTTTATCGCTTTTCTCATGATCTTCGATCACAGCAAGCGCTCGAACCTTAATCTTTCCGCGCCCCGTATTGAAATATTCCCGGATGGCATGGCGCCCGTGGATGATCGCGCCTGTGGCGAAGTCCGGTCCTTGGATGTATTGTGAAATCTCATTTATTGTAATCTCTGGATTGTCTATTACCGCGACAATGCCGTCGACCACTTCTCCCAGATTGTGAGATGGCATATTAGAGGCCATGCCCACACCGATGCCCAGTGAACCGTTACACAACAAATTGGGAAACTTTCCCGGCAGAACGGTGGGCTCATCCATGGACTCGTCGTAATTCGGCATGAAATCGACGGTCTGCTTATCGATATCCTCCATCATCTCAATCGCCAGACGAGACATCCGCGCCTCAGTGTAACGCATGGCGCCCGGCGGATCACCGTCGATCGAACCAAAATTGCCTTGGCCGAATACCATGGGATACCGCATGCTGAAATCCTGGGCCATACGCGCCAGCGTGTCGTAGACCGCCAGATCGCCATGGGGATGATAATCCCCGATCGTCTGGCCTACAATTTTGGCGCATTTACGCGTCGGACGCCCCGGTGTCAGGTTCAAATCCCGCATGGCCACCAAAATGCGGCGTTGAGACGGCTTAAAGCCATCTCGTACATCTGGAATCGCCCGTGAGAGGTTCACACTCATCGCAAAATCGAGATACGAACTCTTCATCTCATCTTCGATCAAGGTAGGCACGATATTATCACGTTGTTCTTCCGACATACATTTCCTCCTGGCATCCGGGGTCATCCCGGGTACCCGTACCTCACCAATAAAGACCATCAACCACACGCAGCCAGCAGTTTACCTTCAGTTAGCAGCTCAGACGGAGAACTGAAGCTTTTAGTGCAAATCCAGATTCTTAACAAGCAGCGCGTTCTTTTGTATGAACTCACTGCGGGCAGGAACATTATCTCCCATCAGGATGTTAAAGATTCGGTCCGCCTCCACCGTATCCTCCAATATCACACGAACCAGGGTGCGCCTCTCAGGGTCCATGGTGGTCTTCCACAGTTCTTCCGCATCCATTTCGGCCAACCCTTTATAACGGGAGATCGTCATGCCTTCACGACCTACATCAAGTACGGCTTCAATCAAATTGTTTACGCCCTCTATACGTTTTTCTGATTTATCCGTTTTTACAATCATCTCGCTGGTCAGGCTTTCTTTCAGCCGCTCATACATATCCAATAGAAGATCATACACCGCCTGATCAAATATCTCCTCCAAAGGCGGTGTGAGATTGTTAATCTCATCATGGCCATTTTCATCGGCACCGTCAATAGCATCCGCATCTTCGGCTATACCATTTTCATCGGATGCCTCGACCTCAGCGGTCTCAGCGGTCTGCAAGGCTTCCAGTATGGCCTGCTTGGCTTCCCAGTCAGCTTGGGCTTGGGCTTTCAACCCTTCCCGGTATTCATCATACTTATTCTTATCACCCAGCAACTGCATGATCAAATCAACACTGAGCCCCATTCTGTTCAGACCATCTATCTGCTCGTTGAAATCCATCAATTCACGCAGATGCACCGCCAGAGCGTCGTCCGTAAAGGTATGGCCGCTGCCGTTACCGGTAGCGGATTGCAAGGTCACCTTGTTTACGCTCAGGTTAAGTAGATATTCGCTTAACTCTCGATCATTTTTCAGGTAATCCTCTCGACGACCTTTTCGGACACGATACAACGGGGGTTGAGCGATCATGACATGGCCGTTCTCGATAAGAGGGCGCATATAGCGGAATAAAAACGTAAGCAGCAAGGTACGGATATGAAGCCCGTCGTGATCCGCATCCGCCATGATAATCACCCGGCCATATCGCAACCTGGAAAGATCAAAATCATCGCCAATCCCAACACCCAGAGCCGCTATGATGGGTTGAAGCTTATCATTATCGTACACCTTATCGACCCGGGCTTTTTCCACGTTTAATGGCTTACCCCACAGTGGCAGGATGGCTTGGAAGGTTTTATCGCGGCCCGCTTTGGCCGTGCCGCCGGCAGAGTCTCCCTCGACCAGATATATCTCACATGCATTCCGATCCGTCAGGGTACAATCGGACAGTTTACCGGGCAACGTAGTATTAAAAAGCACGCTTTTGCGGCGGGTCAAATCCCGGGCCTTACGAGCGGCGTCCCGTGAAATGGCCGCCTGTATGCACTTATCGATGATCTTCTTTGCCGTCGCCGGATTTTCTTCCAGAAACTCGGACAGACGTTCGCCGACCGCCGATTCTACAATCCCACGCACCTCGCTGTTGCCCAGCCTCTCTTTGGTCTGTCCTTCAAACTGCGGGTCCGGTATGATTACGCTGACCACACAGGTAATGCCTTCACGGGCATCATCTCCGGTGATCTGGACCTTAGAATGTTTTAACAGATTGTTCTTTGTTGCATATATATTGATGGTTCGGGTCAACGCGGTCTTAAAACCTATCAGGTGAAATCCACCATCCGATGTTCGGATATTATTAGCATAGGTTAAAATGTTTTCCTGATAAGAGTCATTATACTGGATGGCGATATCCACCAGGGTATCGTCCCGTTCCTGCCGGATAAGTACTGGCGGGTGCAAGGCCACTTTGTTCTCATTCAAATATTCGACAAACTCGGTTACACCGCCTTTATATTCAAAAATATCTGATTTGCCCGTTACCTCGTCATAGAACTCAATTCGTATATTCCGATTCAGGAACGCCAGCTCACGAAGCCGATACGATATACTATCGTAACTGAACTCCGTCGTATCGAAAATGTCTCCATCGGGCTTGAACGAAACCATCGTACCACGCTGATCGGTTACGCCGGTCGTTTTTAATTCACAGACCGGAATCCCGCGTTCATAGCGTTGGTAATAGATTTGACCATCCCGGTACACTTCCACCTCGCACCATTCGGCCAGGGCGTTTACAACAGAAACGCCGACCCCATGCAACCCGCCGGATACTTTATACGATTTGTGATCGAATTTACCGCCGGCGTGCAACATGGTCATGACCACTTCCAAAGCCGACTTACCTTCTGTTTGATGCATTTCGACTGGAATACCACGGCCGTCATCGAGAACCGCAATCTGATCTGCTGCTCTAAGATAGACTTTGATGGTATCCCCAAAGCCCTGAAGGAATTCATCTATCGAATTCATGACCACTTCTTCAACCAGGTGATGTAATCCTGAAGAACTGGTGCTTCCTACGTACATGGCAGGACGTTTACGAACACCTTCAAGACCTTTCAAGACCTGAATTTTGCCTGCATCATATTCTTCGATATCCGGTGGATTCGGACTGGATTTCAGAACTTCCGAGGTTGTTTCTTGGTCTTCGGGCATAAATGGGTCACCTTCGTGTGTTGGTAAGAATGATATCCTGAACAATTTTCTGGCCTGCGCCATGATTCAATCGTTTCAGAATGTCGGCTTTCATATAAAACAATTCTTGTCTCCATGATGCGCTGTCGACTTCAACGAATAACTTCCCTCCCTCACAGGACACAGCATGCGCATGACTGGCTATCTGCCTACCAACCACATCCGGCCACTGTGCTATGACTTGCATTTCTGCGAATTTTTTTTCAAAGCCAAGGTCTTTTACCAATTGGGACAGCGCGTCTCCAAGCGATGTGATTTTACGGGCACGGGACATAATGGTGAATGGTGATTGGTGATTGAAAAATCTATTATCTACCTGACGGTGCCTGGGAGTGGTACGCAGTTCGTTGATTCGTGATACCCGCCTCATCCAAACGGTGTTACTGTCCCCGCTTGTACCCTAAAACGCTGAAATTTGTTACCATAGGCACCAAAATCACTCTCCTTTGCTGCGGTGATAAACACTTGACCGAATGTGGGGAGTAATTCAATCAGACGAGCGGTACGCCCTGCATCTAATTCTGCGAATATGTCATCGAGAAGTAACAATGGGGGGGTTTCAAGTTGCTTCCAAAGAAACTGGGCTTCTGCAAGTTTTAATGCGGTGGCTGCGGTCTTGTGTTGTCCCTGCGATCCAAATGACTGTAGGGGCACCCCATCCATAGACAAGGTCAAATCATCTCGGTGGGGGCCGATTACGGTAATCCCTCTCGCTCTTTCTTCTCGTTCAGACCGTTCTAGGGCGTCTTGAAAGTTGTTTTCCAATTGGGATACCGATTCATATTTGAATGAGGGCGTATAGGTGATTTCCAATGATTCATTATTATCACTTATAATACTGTGTAACCGTTGCGCTTCCTCTTTGAATTGTTCTATCACCTCGTCCCGTTTTTTCATAATGCGGCTGCCAAGAGATATTAAATGTGTATCCCATACCACCAGGTCAGAAACGCCACCACTTTGACTTTGAAGCCTTCTTAAACCCTCATTACGCTGTCGAACGACACGTCGGTAATCTTGCAATGTGGACAGATACATCGGATTGGATTGTGATATGGCAATATCAAGGAATCGACGCCTAAAGCTCGGACTGCCCTGAACCAGTTGCCGGTCATCGGGCGCCATAACAACGGCTGCAAGCAGTCCATACAATTCCGACAGGCTTCTTTGAGGCTGTTGATTAATGTGAACTTTCTTACCTGCATAGCGCGTGTAACGAATTTCAAATTCTATATCTCTTCCAACAGCGGAGATGCCCTCCCCATTAATTTTAAAAAAGTCGGCGTCAAAATTAATCAACTCCTTATCTAAGGCCTCCCGGCAAGAACGGGCGACACATAGATAATAAATAGATTCCAATATATTCGTTTTCCCCTGACCGTTTATCCCTAGAAATAAATTCGCGGTAGGATCACAACTCAAATTTAATGAGACATAATTCCTGAAATTAGTAAGTGCTAATGTTCGAATATGCACCTTCGTTACTTTCTGGTACCGATTAGTCTGTTAACCGCAAGGGCATGATTATACACAGATACTCCTCCCCATCTGTTTCTTCTGAAGGCATAATCAGCCCGGCACTGACCGGTGTATCAAGTTTAAAGACGACATCATCACTTTCAATCCGCTCAACAACATCAAGGAGATAACGAAAATCATAGGCTGTATCGAGTGTCTCTCCATCATATTCCGCAGGGACTTCCTCTTTTGCCTCGCCTCCGATATCATGACTGGATGCTGATAATTCTACAAAACCCGGTCTTACCGAGAACCTGATTTGACGAGTTGTGGCATTTGAAAGAACCGCTACACGTCGCACAGCACTCTGTAGTGCATCCCTGTTTATGGTTACATCTTTATTATTATTGGCCGGTATAACACGATTATAGTCCGGATAAGTCGCTTCTATTAATCGGGAATATAAGGTGGTGTTTTCCAACTCAAATACGATATGATTCTCCCCGATCGTTATTTGCGGCGGTATTTCCGATTCACCTATTAATCGGGCCAGATTATTCAACGCCTTCGGAGCGATTATAATCCCATCTGTAACGGTTTCCGATATCTCACAAGGGACTTTCGACTTCGCTAATCGATGTCCATCTGTTGCGACCATCAGTATAGATCCCTGCTCGATCTGGCAGAACGCCCCGCCTAGTCCGGGACGGGTTTCATCCGTAGATACGGCAAAAATGGTTTTTCGTATTAATTTTTGCAGGACCGATGCCGGTACCGATACAATGTGTTCTGATTGTATGTCGGGGAAGATCGGGAATTCTTCCTTATCTATGCCTACAAGGCGAAATACGCCACGATCACAACGAATGACGACTTTCACACCGTCTACTTCAATATCAACCGGTGTATCCGGTAATTCGCGGACTATTTCTGCAAACTTCCGAGCAGGTACGGTAATTGAACCGGATTCGGATATTTGTGCAGGTACCATGGTCACGATAGATAAATCCAAATCGGTCGCACCTATTTTAAGATGCCCATCTTCTGTTTCCAATAATATATTTGATAATATGGGCAATGTGGTTTTCGGCGGTACTACATTGAGGACAGTTTGAATGCCACTCATCAACATGGAACTTGCCGGGACTGTTACGTTCACAAGCATCTCCTTATGGTCGTGATATCGATTCTTCGGGGGCCTGTTCACTCTACTGCTATAAAATTATCTGAATAGCAGATCTGTTTTTTATTATGGATATTGTGGAAACATTATATTGGAAATACTACATGTGGTGTAGATTTCTATAATTGAAAGCAGTAAACATTTTAAGTGAATATGTTATATTTATTCTTTAATTTTATTATATGTATGTATTTTACATATATACGCTTTAGAATGCAAGTTGTTTTTTCTAAAGCCAAA
Organism: uncultured bacterium; assembly: GCA_913051705.1. GTDB lineage: Bacteria > JAAXHH01 > JAAXHH01 > JAAXHH01 > JAAXHH01 > CAJXCW01. The sequence goes on along the minus strand of CAJXCW010000185.1, from coordinate 2,716 downwards.
GGAAGTTCTCCAGGATCTCAAACGGTATATAAAAACAGGGCTCACGATGTGGTCCGCTAAACCATACACAGATCATTAAAACAAGCTTTTATAGAACTTATCCACAAGCATATACCTTTTTGTATGTACTTAATACTGTATTTAGATACAAAGAGTACTACTAATACAGGCTGTGGATATGTGGATAACCGGGTTAATTTAGTCTTTAAATAGGCTTAATACAAACGGTTATAAATACAAAAATGGTGTGGATAACTATGTGTATATCTTTCATGTTATCCACACCTTGTGTCCATTCAATCACGGTTTTTTGTTATCCACACCTTATCCACATAGTTATCCACATAGTTATCCACACCATTTCTCTATTTAATAGATCTCTTAATTTGATCGAGTGTACTTTGGATTTTATGATCTCTAATAAGCATATTTTCAATCACCTGGCATGCATGTATAACTGTAGTATGATCTCGGCCACCAAATTTCGATCCTATCTCCTTCAATGGTTCTCCAAGTATTTTCCTGCTAAGATACATGGCAACCTGTCGGGCTAAAACAATTTCTTTTCGACGAGTCTTCGCTGAAAGCACCTCTAACGGTAAAGTATAATATTTTGCTACGGCACGTTTTATATCTTCGATATTTATATCCCGTTTTTTTCGCTGGATCTTATTATTCAATACTTCCCTGGCAACATCAATAGATATGTCACACTGACTCAAAGAAGAATACGCCAGCAAACTTAATACGGCACCTTCCAACTCCCGAATGTTGGATGTGAATTGATCCGCTACAAATGCAATCACATCAGGCGCTATGGACACGCCATCCTTCTCTGCCTTTTTTTGGAGAATGGCTACCCGTGTTTCAAAATCCGGTGGCCTGATATCTGCGAGTAACCCCCATTCAAATCTGGATATTAATCTTTCTTCCAGACCGGATAATTCTTTGGGTATTCTATCACTGGTTAATACGATTTGTTTCCCGTTCTGCCTGAGAACATCAAAGGTATGAAAGAATTCTTCCTGAGTTGCCGTTTTTTGACCTTTACAGAAGAATTGAATATCATCAACAAGAAGCATATCTACATTCCGGTAAGTCTGAGCAAACTCCTTTGTCTTTTTCTCCTGTATGGATTCAATAAATTCATTATAGAATTTCTCTGATGATACATATCTAAATCGATCTATCGTTCCCTGCTTAATTGATTCATGTGCGATTGCCTGGGTCAAATGAGTTTTTCCTAATCCCACACCACCATAAATAACCAAGGGATTAAAGGTGGATTGGCCTGGTGATTTTACTACGGCAAGCGAAGCAGCATGGGCATACTCATTGCATTCCCCTACAACAAAATGGTCGAAGGTATAATCATCATATAATTTATTTTCCATCTCTCCTATCTGAGGTCGCTGCTGACTCACAGACGGCATATAGAATACCGGTCTGGTATGAACCGGGGTGATGGTCTGTTGATCTTTAGATATGCGAAAATCAATAAATACTTCACGGCCAAGCTGACGGACCAATACCTGTTTTATTCGATCGTTATGGTGTTCTTCCAACCAATCTAAAAAGAATTGACTGGGCACTTGAATCGTAAATGTATCCTGTGTAAGATTGTATCCCTTGGTCGGTTTAAACCATGTATCAAAGGTCCGATGATGGATCATATCTTTTATAATGGATAAACATTGCATCCAGATTTGGGCAGGATCTTCTTGCGGCATATTATACTCTCGACTAATCTCTAACAACGGTAAAATCACACGCTTGTATAGTTATTCACATAGTTATCCACAATTGTTGATATATATTTCATCATTGAAAATATTACAGTTACATATTACCTCCAAGGATAAATACAAGTTATCCACACCTATGTGGATAACTATGTGGATATCTGTTGTGTTATAACAAATGATATGATACATTCGTGCTGAAGTCAAGGGCTTTCCCTCCGAAACAAAACAGTAATTACAAAGAGAAAAACATCTTGACAAAACAGGGCTAAATGACTATTGTTGAAGGCTCTTGTTTAGCTGCTACAATACGGGTGTTTTATTATTGTTTATTATTTTAATATCAACATTATTTTTAGATAGACAGAAGAATTGATCTGTTAATATAAGTGGAAGAATTCTTTTAAGGGAGAACCACTAGTGAAACGCACCTTTCAACCCAGTAATTTAAAGCGGCATCGTAAGCATGGTTTTCGACGCAGAATGAGGACACACGCCGGACGTTTGATCTTAAATCGGCGTCGGGCTAAATCGCGTGCCCGAATTTGTGTATAAATAGTTGATTTGATCGGATGGTACATCATGTCTCGAGGCGACAAAGGATATCCTCGGCAAGAACGGATGCAGTATAGATGGGAATTCGATCAGGTAAAAAAGCATGGCCTGTCCTTCGTGGGTAAGTTTATTGTGTTGTCTATTGTTGAACACAAACAAATTGATAGGCGAAGGATTGGATATGTGATTACAAAGCGGATTGGCCCGGCTATAATACGAAATGGGATCAAGCGGGTATTACGCGAAATATATCGTCTGCATCGGGAGTTTTTCAATAACGGTATTTCCATTGTTATTATCGCCCGTCCAGCAGCAGTGAAGGCATCCTATCGGGAATTCAATAAAGAATTTTTGAACCTATACCAGTTGGCAAGGAAATCATTATGGGATTCAACCTAATTTTTATTTTATCCCGCGTT
>CAJXCW010000184.1 GCA_913051705.1 uncultured bacterium | reverse complement strand
ATCTCATCGCACACGTTCAACCCGGCGACCACCTCGTCTTCATGAGCAATGGCGGATTTGACAGCATCCATGAGAAGATGTTGAAAAAATTAGAGGCTTTGTAACACGCTACACATTACGTTCACACAGCTCTATATCAATCAACCGTCCGTATAGAATCCGCCATGCACAATCTGCAATCTGTAATCTGTAATCCGAAATGAATCTGGAGCGACTATGTCTTCACGACCCAACATTCTGCTTATCATGTGTGACCAGTGGCGGGCAGACGCCCTTTCTTTGCTTGGTCATGCTGATGTCAAAACCCCCCATATCGATGCCCTGGCCTCTGATGGGGTGACCTTTCGGAATGTGGTCACTCAGAGTCCGTTGTGCTGTCCTTCACGGATGTCTTTTTTAAGCGGCCGTTACGTCCACCAGCATGGCTGTGATCGGAACTGGATGTCGTTGTGGCCTGAAACGCCGAATTTCATCCGTGCTATTCAGAATGCCGGATATTACACGGCCAACCGGGGGAAGCTGCACCTGTTCTGGCGGCATGATAATGAATTATTGATGAGCAGTCCCATCCTCAAACAATTCGGTTTTAATGATCCTCTCGAAACAACCGGCAAATGTTCGGAGGGGCGGTTTCGTGCAAGCGCCTATAGTGAACATCTCCGTAATAAGGGTCTGTTGGACGACTTCTGGGCTGACTTATGGCAGCGGGTCAAAGAAAGGTCACTGGGCGTAACCTACGGTAAGTCCATTCTCGAAAATGAGGCCGATCATATTGACGCATGGCTCATGGATCAGGGAAGGAGTTTTATAGACGTCCACACAGCTGACGAGCAGCCGTGGTTTCTCTGGGTCGGTCCACCGGGGCCGCATGACCCGTTTGATCCACCGGGAGATTGGGCTCATATGTATAATCCGAAGACTATTGACCCTGGATTACGGCGGTTCAGTGAGAATCCGCTCGCCAGAGCGCGAGCTGAAAATATGCGAGTCAAAGAAGCATCCGACGCACAGATTCAGGGAATGCGAGCCCTTTATTACGGCGGAATTTCATTTATTGATCACAAAATTGGACAACAGGTCCAGGATCTGAAAGACCGGGGGTTGTATGATGACACATGGATTATTTTTACTGCTGATCATGGTGAGTTTGCCGGAGATTTTCATTTGACGACAAAGGGCCATTTCCATTGGCAGGCCGATCGCATCCCACTGGTCATCAAACCACCTGTGTCTTTAAAAGGCGCGCCTCGTGGTGAGTATTCAGATGCGCTTTCCGAGTTCATCGATATTGCCTCAACCATTCGAGATATCGCCGGTGGAGAGTTGCCGGAAGATTGCGGCCATTCCTTACTGCCTATCCTGAACGGCAAGGCCCCGCTGCATATACATCGCGAGGTGGCGCATTCACAGGTAGGAGATACGTTCATGATCCAAACTCGACAGTATAAACTAATCTTTCAGGATCAGATTAAAATGAATGTGCAGGCGTTGTTCGACTTGGCGCGTGATCCGGAAGAGTTGAAAAACTTAAGGGACGACGAGCCGGCGACGGTAAGGCAATTAATTGATGAAATCGTCAAACCGTTTTTCAATGAAACCTCTAACCGTCTCCCCTCCCCCTGGATTGACACCTCACCATGGCAGGGCTGGGGTAGATATCCTCACCTGGATGCCCTTGAGATATAAGAGGCTGTCCGAGAAGTTTGGATTGTTACACCAAGAAAAGTATTCCCTCAAATGAACTTCCCTCCCTTCCATTCGGTCATGAGTAATAGAACGATGCACGAGACGGCATGAAATCAGGCCTGATTTAGAGACAGATATCATAATTCTCTGTGCGCTCCGTGTCTTTTCCGTGCGCTCCATGGTTAAACACCAAAGGAGGCCCATGTCCCTATCTGACCAGGATTTAATGGCCGCCATTCAACAACGCGATGCGGTCGAAATCCCCCGGCATTGTATTCGCACGTGCAGCGGCAAATGAGGATTCAGACCCCTTGCTCGATGTGGATACTATGTTGTTTGTGGGATTGAGGCCAAGGTAGAGGGACGGCAGGTGCGCTGGTGGGCAGGCGGGCAAGATGTCTGTATTATATCTTGCCCTCATTTTCCCATTTCTCGAACAAGACCTTTCGATAGGCCGTCTGACCCTCGACATCAAGTTTGGCGCTTTTGCCGAAATAGACGCAACCGAGGGCACGCCTTGGGCGGTTGGTCCGGTTAGCGCCTGTTCGATGAACGACCATACAGTGGTGTGCGATCACATCGCCGGGATTTATGACCGCCTTTGCTTCCAGTGCGGTGTCCTGCTCATTATAATCAATGATACCCTGCGAGAACCCCAGCGCATTACTCATATTGTGTGGACGCATAGTCGTTCGCTGAGATCCCTTAACATAACACAAACATCCGTTGTCTTCGTCTGCACGGTCGATAGCAATCCAGAAGGTCATGGCTACGGGTGGATTACGCATAAAATAATAACCATCCTGATGAGGCGGTGTGGGATTGCCGATGCGGGGGGCTTTGGCAAATAACTCCATGCCACCCACATCTATCTCATCCTCGAGATACAACGCGGCCATCTCCATAAAACGAGGGCTGGTGAGGATGGCGTTGAAATATAAATCGTGTTTCCCCATGTTCTCCAATCGAAATAAGGTGGCCGGGTCATTCTTATCTTCATACAGGGCCTCATTCACTGAAAGTGTCGGGACGATTTTCTTGATATACTCGTCCAGGTGATCTGTGATATCGACCACTTCGTCGGGGGAAATGAAGCTTTCTAAAATAGCGAAACCATTCCGGTCAAAAACTGATTTACCTTCATGTACATCGATGGGCATACTTCGTTTCTCCGATTTATTCATCTCCCTGGTAATCCGGATTCAGGAGGTTTACAATTTGGACGGCCTGGAACAGAGCGGCCGGTTCTATCTGGGGGCGTAATGATCGCCGTTTGGGAAATAAGGTGGTTTCACCCAGCATCGGTGGCGCAACGATGACTTCGACTAATCCAGGGTTAATCCGAATATTTCCTTTGGGGCATTTTGGCCAGATCGAATGAATCCCTCGAAACGCCATAGGAATGATGACCACATCAGAGGGGATTTTGCTGAACAATCCATGCTGTAAATGAATCGATTGGATGTCGAAAGCCGCCGTGGTTCCTGCGGCATAGATTATCCCCGGTCGATCTTCTAAGCTATTGGCAAACCGTTGGGTCGCATTGTTGGTGTCGCCGGAACGGGGAAGGACCACATAGCCGTCCACATCTTCCAACAGTCGGTCAAATTCAACGGATTTAACGCCGAACATGGTGGTATTCCAGGAACCCATTCTGATCTCGACGTATTCTGTTAAACCCGAGCGGGAAAGAATGGTACAGGGACGCGTGTCGTCCCACCCCATCGCGTCCAGAAATTCCGGGGTTTGCAGCACATGGTACATGACCGGATGATCAAAAACACTCTGATGGGAGGGGAAAAATAGTATTTTGTACCTGCCATGGCCGAGTTGTAAGGTTTGAGCCATAGCCTTAAACAGCGGATCGATTTTTATTTGAACCTCAATACCAAAGATTCTCAGCGTTTTTTCTGCCCAGTGCAGACTGTTATCCCAGGCAGCCGACAGTATTTCCTTTTCTGATAGCCCCTCTTCTTCAATGACCTGCTTGTGCCGCACATATCGCCATGAAGCCCCTATCCATCTGGCCAATTTAATGGCTCTATGGACATTGGAATATCGTCCATTGCGGCCTACATGAGGATATTCCATAAATCGCCCTCGGGCCGTACGGGTAAATAATTCGGGCGTCTGCATGATCTGCATGGTTTGAATAATGGTCTGCATCGCAGGATCTTTATCCGATGTGTCGCCCATATGTTGCTGAAATTTCTGGACCAGGTGGTTGCTCTGATCAATCACATCCATGGCCAGGTCGATCATATCTCGTGTAAGGGCCGTATAATGATGGCCATACCAGTAGCCGGTCGGTTTGAGGTTGCCCGGGTTTTCCTGGTGGGCCTGGAAGAACTCTACCATCATACTCTGGCCGAGCAACAGGCGGTCTTTAAACCCATCAAGTTGGTGTTGAACCATGTTTTCCGATACATATCGACGGCACACTTCCAGGTGGTATTCCGCCTCACTGAGTATGCGCCATATGGCTGTGCCGAACCAGGCCAGATTGGTATAGGTATTGTAGTGAACCGCTATCAGTTCACCGGCGGCCAGATAATCCAGGGTTCTACGGGCTATATTTCGAAAAATATCCCGTAAAGCCCCCAGCATCTTTCCTCCACCAATGGTATAATGATACACGGTATCCCATTGAGTATCATCGTTATCTATCGTCGCCTTCAGCTTCTCAGCTACAGGTTGCGCATGCGACAAAGGAAGTCGGGATAACCGGGCACCCGCGACAGCGGCCTCCCCTTCATCCGGCGTGAAAAGGTGACTCGCGCGTAGAACTTCTACATAGATGGTCTGGTAATAGGTCAAGAAGTCCTGCGAGGATTCGACATCCTGATCTGAAAATTGCTGATGGATCTGAGAATAAATTTGCGTGGCTTCATGGTAGGCAGGGGCTACCGCCGTAAATTGTTCATGGGCATCGGCTAAACGTTGATCTCTCAGCCCGGGCACCCCCATATATATCGCACCGACCAGTTTCGCCCTGTATGCGAGTCCTTCCAACCCTATTGGCCCTTCCGGCGTTTGTCCCGGCGGCCATTTCAGGAGATCCGGATCTATCCCCTCGAAATAGCCTTCCGTCGCAGCCAGATCAAGCACACCCTGTGCGGCCTGATCATAGACTGCCAGAAGCATGTTGGCATCACGCATCAAGGTTTGATGATCGTACCATACGCCTGTGACATTTGAGTCGGGTTTATTCTTGGTCATAACAGGTACTTTGTACTTTGTGTTTTGTGCTTTGTTCTGGGGAAAGAAAGTACAAAGCACAAAACACACTGATGCCGGGCATCAGCCGACATATCTCCTTGGCAACCAGGGGTTAAGATGCATTGTCAATGTATATACTCCCACACCGCTTTGCTCGGCAACGGTGTGTGCTTCTATGGTCTCGCCACCGGATTCTCCAATAAGCAGCACTTCGTCTCCCATGCTTACCGTCGGCTCATCCCCTATTTCCACCAGACAATGATTGGCGGACAAAGAAGCCACGAGGGGATATCTGCGCCCTTTAATCAAAACTTCGCAATTACCGGCGGTGGTTCTTGGCCATCCATCAGAATGTCCGACCGGCAGGGTCGCGATCCAGATCGGCTTTTCTGCGACATAATGCCTGCCGTATTGCAATGAATCACCAGCACGGAGTTGTTTTACATACATCACCCGCGTCTTAAAATCAAAGGTGGACTTGAGCGGAATATCCCGCGTTTTTGTTGAGCGGTCGGTGGGATAGCATCCATACAGACTGATCCCTGGCCGCACCATATCCAGATAGGCCTCAGGGACGTGGAAAATACCGCCGCTCGATGCGGCATGGCGCATGCCCAGGTTGATACCCTTGCTGCGAGCCTGTTCATATACCTCATTAAGATGTTGTACCTGTTCGATATCGTATTCATCTATTTCCATAAGTTCGGTCAGCACGCCGTCGAAGACGATGCCGTTCTGGCCGGCCAGAGCCTCGATCACGGGCATGGCTTGATAATACGGCACACCCACGCGCCCCATGCCGGTATCTACATAGAGGTGTGTTTTTATTTTTTTCTGATACTTTACTGATAGGGATTGCATGAACCGGCTTCTGTCATGATAGACAGAAGGGATAATATCGTGCGCGACGACATATTCCAGCTCTTCATCTGTCGTCGGACCAAGCAGAACCACCGGCTTCCGGGCACTGCTGTTTTTAATATCAATAGCCTCCTGTATTTTTACCACGGCGAAACTGTTAACCTGTGGCACGGTATCCAGATGGCTGGCTACACCGACAAGACCATGTCCGTAGGCATTATCTTTTAATACGGCCATCACCGGCCGATTACCTGCCCGAGCAGACAATTGTTCTACATTCCATGTAAATGCATCGAGCTTGATATCAAGCCAGGGTTCAAAACTTTTAGAAATATCGGGGGGAGAAAGGGACTGTGGGGCTGCTTCGGATACATGGCTTAATGCTGGTAAAGCCAATGCCGCCGCACCGGTTGACGTAAGGAAGGTTCGTCGGTTCATAAGCGCCTCCGGGGATTAGAATTCCTATTTGAAAGTTGAACGGGTGAAAGTTGAAACGTGTATCTTGATGCATGCATCGCTTATTTTATAGGTCATCGATGGGATAAATCTTTCGGCTCAGGCGATGAAACGATACATGCGACGCATCATGGACACCGGGCTCGGTCACTACATGGATAGCACCGGCCCAGGATTCGAAACCGGCTCGAAAATGGGCGGAAGATTTAATGCCGATGTATCGCATCTGACGGGGATCTAATCCAAGGGTCTCCGAAAAAGCGGTGTCGAACGGTTGTTCTCGTTCGCTGACGAGCAGAACGTGTATCCCTTCCTCTCGAATATGTGCTGAGGGGCCCATATCCCCTTCCAGACCAGCCAGCATCGGACCGTGGTACCGGAAACGACCATCCGATAATGCCATGATCTCTACGGTCATGGAGATGGGATGCCCTTGTAATGGAGATGATTTTCCCCCGACTTCCAGGGTAATAGTTGCGCCGATGCCTGCTTCCATACACTGATTTACCGCTTCCGTATCTACAATATACAGGATACAGGCGTCTTCCAGTTCAGCCTCAATAAAGGTTTTGAGCATCCCCGTGCTGTCCCCAGGCGATCCGCCGCCGGTATTATCATTCCGGTCGGCGAATATGACGGGCATTTTCTCATCTGTGTGAATCGTTGCCAATGCTTCTCTGGTAGACAGCATATGGAAATGCCAGGATGCTTTTCGGTGAAACAGCCAGGCGCCTAATTCATCGGCGTATTGTTGGGCTAAGACCTGATCGTTTTCTGTAACGATATAAACGGATGCACCCAGATCAGGGACATCGGCCAGGGGAAAGCAGGTGGCTATCGATCCACAAACGACACCGGGCAACGATTCAATCCGATGCAGCTCTTCGATGGCTTCTTTCATGGGAGAATGGGCTGTCACCTGATTCATCCCCCACATCATAGGGATCTGATGCAGTGCCATCGTTGGTCTCAGACCCTCCCGGATGATTCGGACGAGCACATCGGCACATTCTCGTCCCCGTGGAGCCATATCAACCTCTGGATAAGACTCTCTGCCGATCAAAACGTCCGCCATCTCGACCATCTGATGGGAAACGTTGGAGTGAATATCCAATTGGGCAACAACCGGTGTATTCGGTCCGACCAGATCCCGAACGGCAGACAGGATATATCCCTCGCCGTCATCCAGGTTTTCAATCACCATGGATCCGTGCAATTCAAGCAACACGCCATCGATGTCACCGGCATTTCGAATCCCTTCCAACAACTCTTCAAGAATAGCATCAAATACGTCGCGCGTGGCCGGACCACTTGGATACGCATCCGCCATAATGGTAGGAATCAATTCGAATCCGTGTACATCTGCCCCTTCTATGAAACCACCTGTAGGCGTGTTTACACCACGCAGCTTCGTGATGATCTCATCAGGACTCAAAACCCCTAAACGCGCATAAAAACTGGCCTTCGTAGTAGGAACAGGCGTGAAGGTACTTGTCTCATGAACAATAGCTCCCGTCACAATGCGCATAGAACGGTTTCTCCTGATGAAGCGAAACAACGAAACAACGAATCAGTGAATCAGGTTATCTTCTGAGAGTTTCGTTATTTCGTTGTTTCCTAAATTTCGCATCCTTCACCTTGACCATATCCTAAGCCCGATAAATTCCCCACGCCAACATCGCCCATCCAAGGATAAAAGCCAAACCGCCCAGGGGCGTGATGGCGCCGAGCCATCGGATGCCACTCAGGCTGAGTGCATAGAGACTACCTGAGAAGAGGACCGTACCCAGGATAAAAAACCAGCCGGCCAGAGGAGAGACCCCTTCCGGCCATCGGGATAATGCCCAGGCTACCGCGAGGAGACCGAAAGCGTGATACATCTGATACTTTACACCGACTTCGAAAACAGCCAGCATATCATCAGACAACCGGTCTTTAAGCGCGTGGGCGCCGAATGCGCCGGCAGCTACGCCGATAAGGGCTGATATTGCACCCGATGTCGCAAATATTTTATCCATCACTTCCTGCCGTTTCTTCCTGTTTTTTTAATTCGGCATATGGTATCTGTGGACGAGAGAAATATTCCTTTACCCATAGTGCGATGCTGCCGCTCATTATGATCAGGGTGAGCAGATTGGGCAGGGCCAACAGGCCATTCGCTATGTCAGCGAGGGTCCACACCAGTTGCAAGGTAATCACTGCGCCTACAACATGCATGCCGACGAAGATCCATCTGTAGATGGAGGCAGCTTTTTCCCCCCATAAGAAATCAACGGCACGGTTGCCGTAATACCCCTGTGTAAGGGTCGTTGAAAAGGCAAACATGGTTATGGCAATAGCGACTAAGATACCGCCCACGCCCGGCATGCCGCGTCCAAAGGCAATAGAGGTTAACTCAGCACCGGTCTCACCTGTAGTCCAGGCGCCGGTCACCAGAATGGCGAAAGCGGTCATGGTGTTGATGCATAAGGTATCGATCAAGGGTTCCATCATGGCCACGAGGCCTTCACGGACGGGCTCATTGGTTTTAGCCGCGGCATGCGCGATCGGGGCGGACCCCAGGCCGGCTTCGTTGGAAAAGACCCCGCGCGACGCGCCAAAGGAGATCGCATCGGAAACGGAGGCGCCGGCAAAACCACCTATGGCGGCCTGTGGATTAAAAGCAGATGTAAAAATTAACTGTATAACAGAAGGCAATGCGTCGATATACATGAACAGCAAAGTGAGAACCCCGATGGCATATACCACCGCCATGAACGGGATCAACCTGCCGGCTACGCCTCCTATACGTTTAATACCACCGAGTAAAACAATACCGATCAATGAGGCCAATACAAGCCCGGTAGCCAGGGGCGGAATCCCGAAATTGGCCTCTAGGGCATCCGCCGCTGAGTTAGCCTGGGCCATATTACCCGCGATCATAGGAGCGAGGGCCATACAGAAGGCAAAGAAATAGGCAAAGGGACTTGCAAGACTGGCGACCAGTTGGTTTTTTGACTCCCCCAACCCTTTGAGGATGTAGTACATGGGACCGCCGCGAACAACCCCGTCAGGCGTAATTTCTCTATATTTTATGGCAAGCGTACATTCTCCCATTTTAGTAGCCATGCCGAACAGACCGGTAATCCACATCCAGAAGATAGCCCCAGGACCGCCTGCTGCGATGGCGGTCGCTACCCCTGCTATGTTACCGGTGCCGACTGTCGACGACAAAGCGGCGCTCAAGGCCTGAAAGTGAGTAACCTCGCCGGGATCATCAGGATGGTCATAAATACCTCGGGTCAGATTAAAGGAATGACCCAATTTTCGAGCCTGTATAAATCGTAAACGGATGGTCATGAGCAGACCGGTGCCGACCAGTAAAATAACCAGAAAATATGGGCTCCATAATGCATCTCTGAAGGCCGTGATCCAAAGTTCAATTTGAGTCATGATATACTTTTACCTCGGGCTTAAAGTTGGTTGTGTGGTAATTAGTATGGACAAGATGTCTACCTAGTATATAAAACCCCGATTTCAGACGCAAGGCTTTATCCATGAGACCAATGATAAACCCGACCTTAGCGGCTTTATTGACTGTTTCTTAAATCATCTGTTGCATTTTCATACTGTTAGTTTATACTCATCCATCATTCAGCCCAAATTAGTATTTCGAATACCACACGATATAACAATCTAAGGAGGCCATATGAAAATAGGTGAAGTGAGACTCTGGAAGCTGACACGCAGGATGGTAAGAGAAGCCATGTCAGCAGGCCATTTTAAAGGGGCCATCATACCCACTGGAAGTACGGAACAGCATAATGAATATCTGGCCATGGAACACGACACGGCAAGTGCCCTCCATATCGCTTACCATGCAGCAGTCGACCTGTATCCTCATGTCCTGGTCACGCCGCCGGTGCCGGTCGGACTATCCGAACATTGGATGGACTTTCCGGGATCGTTGACCCTCAAGCCTGAAACATTTATCGCCGTTGTTTACGACATTTGCGATAGTTTGAAACGGCACGGCATTGAACATATCCTGATCGTCAATGGACACGCCGGTAACGGCCCGTTGCGTCATGAGATGGCGGATTTCAATGAAAAGCTGGGTATTGATATCGAGTTCTGTTGCTACTGGGAGGCCTATTCCAAAGAATATATGGACCGCATCGTCGGCTCCGGCAAAGGGGTCGCCCATGCGGCTGAATTCGAAACATCGTTCGGTTATGCCGCATTCCCTGAAAATGCACATTGGGAAGAAGTCGATTATGAGAAAGCGGATCTAAAGATAAAAAGCGAGAGCTATGCCAAAGAAGACCCGGCGGCCTTCGCCGAATCCCGCGACCTGGCTATGGCGCATAAAGGTCGGGTGATGATCAACGAAGCCATCAACTGGGTGGCGGAGAAAATGGCGACAAAGATGAACCTGTAGGGAATAAGGAGTAGGGAATAGGGATCAGGGGGATTCATTCTGAGAATGACATAATCACTTTGATTGGTATAATCAAGTCATAGATCGGTCATCCCCGCAAGTTTTAAGCGAAGATCCATAGTAATACCAATTGTGCAATGAAAGGCCATGTATAAATTTATATAACTGACTGAAATCAATAAGGTTTTCAATCACCAATCACCAATCGAAATTCACTAATTGGATGGAGAGTACGACATGAAAATAACACATGCAGAACGTATTGCGCTCAACATTCCTTTTTATGCCGAACATGTTGATCATGCCATGGCACGGGCGAATACGCATAATGAACGGGTCTGGGTGTATCGGTTGGAAACGGACAACGGGATGGTGAGCATCACCGACGGGCATGGCGCCAGTGACACGGAGGGGTTGATCGGTAAAAATCCCTGGTCGCTTCTATGGAATGACGACATTGGTTTTGGTCCGCAGGTGGCGGTGTTCGATCTGTGCGGTCAAGACGCCGGGGTGCCAATCCATGTGTTGTTGGGCAATAAGCTAAGGGATCGCTGCCCGCTTTCCTGGTGGGATATTGATATGTCGCCCGAAAATTGGGTTAAAGAGGCCAAAGAATCTCTTAAGCGCGGATATACTTCCTTTAAAATGAAAGCCCGCCCCTGGTGGGATATTCTCGAACAGATAGATACCGTGAGTGAAGTCGTACCGGCCGATTATAAGTTTGATGTGGACTTTAACGGGTTTCTGCTCACCCAGGCTAGAGCGGAACAGATCCTGACACAGCTTGATCAGCGGATTAATGTAGGCATATATGAAAGCCCTTACTATCTGTTTAAAGATAGAAAAGGGGCTCAGATGTTACGGGAACGCATCCAGAAGCCCATTGTCGACCATTTTCGGGAGGAATTGTGGGTGGATCAGGTGAGTGATGGTTTCGTGGTTGGCGGCGGGGCCTCGGGCACCACACGTCAGGCGATCATGTGTGCGGCGCTCAACAAACCCTTCTGGCTCCAAATGGTCGGCAGCGGTATGACGACCACTTTTGCGGCTCATATCGGTTCGGT
>CAJXCW010000183.1 GCA_913051705.1 uncultured bacterium | reverse complement strand
CCTGTTGGTCCTGTTGGTCCTGTTCGTCCTGTTCATCCTGTTCGTCCTGTTCATCCTGTTGGTCCTGTTCATCCTGTTGGTCCTGTTCATCCTGTTGGTCTTGAAGCTGGCGCTGGACAAACTCCAGATTGTATTTCATATCGGTATCATCCGGCTGGATACGTAAGCCACGCTTATAGGCTTCGATGGATTCTTTTAGTTGTCCGAGACGGTACAGGCTGTTACCGAGATTATAGTAGGCCTGATTGTTCAATGGTTTTTCGCTGTTCAACGCTTTTTTATAAGCCTGTATCGCCTCTGGATACTTTTCTCGCTGGTATAGGGTATTACCGATATTATAATGGAGGGACGGATTATCCGGTTCATCAGCCTGAGCCTCCTCATACGCCATCAGAGCTTCGTCATACTTTTTCTGTTGGTACAGCTCGTTGCCTTTCGCATTTTTAGCACCGGGCTGACCTCCGAAAACCACCGTCATAACCAGAATCATCCAGATCATTATCTTATTCCTATAATAAGCATCTGGTTCAAAGCTTATTTAATTGCCGTTTCTAAGTACCAGTTACTCAAACCGCCCCATCCAGGGTGTTTTTATCGCCTTACGGTCGTTGATCAGCGTATCTAAAATGAAAAAAAACAGAGCGAAAGCCAGAATATATTGATATCGTTCTTCATATTGCGTGTATTCTTTGGACTCGAATTCAGTTTTTTCCAGCTCGGTAATATCATCATAGATTGCCTGGATTTCGTCTTCACCGAGTGTGGATCGATAGTAAGTGCCTTCCGTTTCCATTGCGATCTGCTGTAACGTATTTTCATCAAGCCTGCTCATAACGACCGATCCGGCTTCATCTCGTTTATGACCGGAAACGCGCCCACCTAAATTCTTAATTGGTATCGGTTCACCAAACGGGGTGCCTATACCAACAGCATACACCCGGATACCTTGCGATGATAGTTCTCTGGCGGCAGCGACCGGATCGTCCTGGTGATCTTCGCCATCTGTGAGCAGCACGACGATTTTATGTTCCTGCCGGTTCTTTTGAAACGCCTTCATGGCGGTCTGCAGCGCCTCTGAAATTGCTGTGCCCTGCGTTCCAACGGTTTCCGTATCCACACCATCCAGAAATAGTTCCAGGGCACTGTAATCCGAAGTCATAGGGCACTGTAAAAAAGCAGCCCCGGCGAAGACCACCAGGCCGATGCGGTCGCCCTGTAATTGAGCCATCAAGCTTCTGATGGCATGTTTGGCACGCATCAGACGGTTGGGTTTAACATCTTCCGCCAGCATACTATTGGATACATCCAATGCCACTATGATTTCAAAACCCTGGCGCTTGATTGTTTCTATTTTAGTGCCGAATTGCGGTCTGGCCAGCGCCACCAAACAGCAGATCATACTGCATACCATCAGTCCCGCTTTCAACTTCTGACGGCCTATACTGGTCGTCCGCGACAACTTGGCCAGCAGTTCCGGATTGCCTAAACGATTCAGGGCTTTCGCCTTTTGCCGGAATCTGAAAATATAAAATATAATCAGGAGCGGTACCAGCCCTAAGGCATAAAGATATTCTGGTTGTGCAAATCGCATGGTCAAATGATCTCAGGAGATTAAACCGTTGGGAAGGGATTGTTTTACTCCCATCCCTTCCCAACGGTTTACCTCTCACGGCAGTTTCCTGAATCTTGTATGCGCCAGCACGGTCGCGGCTAGCGCCAGACAAAGAGCCGGCAATAGAAAATACATGAACATTTCATGGTACCTGGTATATTCAACGGTTTTAATTTCCGTGCGTTCCAGTTGATCAATGCGTTTATATATATCGGACAGCGTCTCGGTACTCGTCGCCCGAAAATACGCGCCACCTGTTATGTCGGCTATTTCTTTCAAGGTAGACTCATCGATCTCTGTCAGGACCAGACTGCCGTCCCGATTACGGGCATAGGTACGGCCGAATACCGGGTCATCGACCGGTATGGGGGCCCCCCCTTCTTTTCCCACACCTACGGCATATATTTTGACATCGAACGCTTTGGCTGCCCTGGCTGCGGTGATTGGATCTATCGCCCCTGTGTTGTTGACACCGTCGGTGAGTAAAACAACAACTTTACTTTTTGCCTTACTCTGCCGGAGCCGATTCACTGCGCCAGCGATCCCCATGCCGATAGCCGTGCCATCCTCTATAAGACCTATTTTGATCTCTTCAAGCAAACCCAGCAGGACATTGTAGTCCAGCGTCAACGGACATTGCGTAAAACTACGTCCGGCGAACACCACCATCCCAATCCGATCACTCCGGCGTCCTTTTATGAATTCGGCAATAACCTGCTTGGCCACATACAGCCGGTTACGAGGTTTGAAATCTTCGGCACGCATACTGCCGGAGATATCAACGGACAGGATAATATCGATGCCTTCCGTGGTCACCTCTTCTCCCTTAATGCCGGATTGCGGTCTGGCCAACGCCAGGATCGTCAGGCTAATAACCAGGATGCGAACGACGAACAGAACATGGCGAAACCGTAATAGTGGTGAAGATGGTAATTGACGAATGACCGTCACATCCGAAAACTGCAAACTGCCCTGACGGCGTTTACGCCGGTGCAGATAATGCCAGACCAGTAGAGGAATGATCAGAAGCAGAACGAAATATATTGGGTTGGCGAATTGCAAGGTAAATTATGAGTTATGAATTATGAATTATGAATTATGAGCCGCGTAGCGCTCGCTGGCACCGTCGGTATCGGCCATTGTTTTACGTTTCATGCTTCACATCTTCGGCTTTCGCAATTACCTCTCCCGTTGATGTCTCATCGCTATCAGGCGTTTCAACCTCAACCAATCTGGTTTGCTCAATGATATCACGGGTGTTTTGAATCGACTGAGACTGCGGATCGGGTTCGGGGGTGAATTTAGCAAATTTAACCATATCGGATTCCTGCAACAAGCGATTGATCGATTGAACCTGGTCATAGGGCGTCTCAAGCCGACGTATTGCGACCATCAACTCGGTCGTGGTAAATTCCATGGCGGCAATTTTATATCGTGCCGACAGGTAACGGCGAAGAATTTCCGATAAGACCGTATAATGGGTTTTGACACGTCCCTGAGCGAGCCATTGGAACCGGGCAAGCTGATCCAGTTCATCCAACGCCTTTTCATGAGGCGGCCGTACGGAATCTACAAAAGCCTCTACCACCTCATCCCGCTGACGTCGACGATGTATAATATACCATATTACACCTGCCAGGAGGATCAACCCCACCCCGCCGGCTACCCATATATACCAGGGGATCGACGCAGGTATATCCACCGGATTTTTTAGATCTCGTATATCTGTGGCTTCATCATCTATGACGCTGACGATCGTTATGGGTATTGAATCCGAGACAGCGAACAACTCGGACCCATCTTCCAGGATGCAGGAGAGAGATAGGGGAAGGATATTCTGGACGCCAGTCGTGTAAATAGTCAGGGTATACCGAAGGGTATCGACATGGGCGCCGTCCGGACGGATATATGGCCCGTCATGGTCAAACGACAGGATATCAAAACCGCCCAGGGTCTTTCCGGTATCAGGCCAACGTATAGCGGCTTCAAGAGGACTAACCACGGTGACCACATATTGAAAAGCATCACCGATGGTGATCCGTTCCTGATCGACGGCGACCGTAACAGACAGCGAATCGGTTCTATTCTGCTGTGCAACCACCGGTCTGGCGTACGCCAGACAGAAAATGAGACCCACGAGGAGTCTCAGACGATATCTACACCTCACAGAACTCAACTCCATCACCTTCATATATCCGCTACGATGTCGGTGTTGCGGCGGCCATGTTCTTCAGATGCTCTACAAAGCCTGAATTCACCAGGGAGACCACCGGGTTGTTTCGGAGCTTGATATAGACAAGTCGGCGATCGCCCGGAAACGGTTTGCCGACCAGCAGAGAGAGCCGTTCTTCAGGCACATCATCGCGCCCCCCTATCTGCATGGTCACCTCCAGATAGGGTCTGTCCAGACCAAAGGAGGCCATGTCGGCATCGGGGTCGGCCGTAATAAAGACCTCCGCATACAAGGAGTCCATTACATCAAACGCCCGTCCCACAGACACCGCATCTGCATTCTGGCTGACCGGTTCTTCCATTTTCCACACCGTTTTCTCTCTCTGGTCACGACGGACGCGGACACGAAAATCGGGTAGAACCACTTCAAACATATGTACCTGATACCCCTTAAAACGCAGGATCTTCTTATCCCGGACGTCCAGTGCGGTCGCCGGGATATTCTTTACGCCCGTTGAGCTGACCTCATAGATCCATTCTTCCAGGGGGTCCTGGACATAGATGGTCCGGCCGTCTTCTGAAGCAGCGCCGATCAATATGTCCTGTGGCACAGGGCGATTCTCAATAATCAAAGACAGTTTTATCGGTGCCCTATCGAGACCGTATCGTTTTGTGTTAGCCGCCGATGCCGGAATATAGTTTCGAACCCACATCACCTCAAGGCTATCCAGAAGACTGTTTATCATAAGATCATTCGCCCGTATATCGAAAGGGGACGTCATACGCCAGTCTTCAAAGGATCGTTTGACCAGCGAAACAGATTCGTCTCCCAACTGCATCGACATCTCCGGCACTTCGTAAGAACGAAAACTAAAGGCCGTCTTTCGACGGAACAGCTCCGAATCTCTATTGATCTGGGATAGAAAGTCACTTGAAACAGAATACACGGTTTTGCGTTCGCTGCTCAGGATATATATAATGTTCCCTTCGACGTTACCAAGAGAAATGGTCTGATTGATCTGACCGTCCCGGGATTTTACCGTAGCGGTTACAGCCGGACGATCCAGACCGTACGGCTTCAAAGATTTCGGCGCATCATCCACAAAAGTGAGCGCTTTTACGCCGTGCATATTACCGATCAGGCTGATCGCTTCATTGCGTTCCGCCGGCAGTTTAAAAGGCTCATGAATCCGCCAGGTCCCTATTGAGTCCAGCTTACCGACGATCCTCTCTCCCCGCTTCTGAATAACAAATTCATCTACTTTATCTTGATCAAAATGGACCAACAGACGATCTCTCAGAGCGTCGACAGACTTACGAAAGTGGTTGTTCGTATCCCTTGAGATGAAAAAGACCCGCTGTGATCCTTGCGCGGCGGCGTAATAGGATGAGCCTGTCGGATTGAGGTCGCCTACCAGAAGGACGTTCGGGGCGGAGAGACCTGAGCTTACTTCAACCGTTACGGAAGGGAAATCCAGACCGTATTCCGACAGGTCTGCCGCAGAGTCCGCCACAGTGCGGGCAGGAGAGAGTGTGGCGAATTCGTTCAAAAGAGTCCTCAGCGCGGCCACATCGGCAGGATACCGGAGCGGATCTACGATCTGCCACCCTTCCAGCGGGACTTTCTCTACGACGGTGCTGCCGCTTTCAGTCGTTATTTTGATCTGTGTGACCGCCTCCACCTCCAGATCAAAAACACGCTCGATCTCTTCCACTTCGTTTTTGCCGGCTTCGAAAACGAAAAAATAGGCTGCCAGTATGCCCAGCAGACCGCAAAGTATGATTGTATTTCGCCCGCCACTCACAATGTATCCTCCGTTTAGGGCAGCTGGTAGCAGGTGGCGCGTGGCAGGTAAATAACTACACGCTACACGCTACAATCTGCCCTACTTCCCTACTTTCTTTTCCACCAAACGACCACGCCGATGATCAGAATGCCGATCGGAGCCAGGACGCCGGTAAGGATAAAAATATCCCACATCTGGCTTAGCGATATCTGAATAAGGCGCGTGTCGCTCGACTTGGGACGAATCGCCAGCAGATCTTCCTCTTCTGCCAGCCAGTTGACGATATTCATCACCAGGTCGCTGTTACCCGGCAGACCGATATTGGTGTTGTCGGCAAATGTTGAATTACCGACCACCACTATCCGCGTTTTTAATTCATGCTCTTCGGGGCGTAAAGCAATCTCCTGAGGGGTCAGCGTGGTCATATCCTGACGTGTCAAAGTACGTGGCGCGGCGGTAATGGCGACAGCTATCGGAATTGGTCCTGGTTCGTCGTTATTTGAATCCAGTTCGGGCGTATAGTCTCCCATTTCCTCCGCTGCTTCACGGGTTTTAGGGAAGGCGGATTCCGCCCAGCTTCTCGGACCGGTCATGGCAATGATCTGTATCACCAGGGTATCATGGGAGGCTGCAGCCGGTTCGATGGAACGCACCAGGGGGAAAAAACTCACGGTGCCCCCCAGTGTACGGGTAATCGCATGGGGCGGATATTGCATAACCGCCGGCATAAATTCGTTCATACCCGGCAAACGGCCGACGGCACTACGATCAACGACGATGTTATCACCGATCTTCACCTTCCAGGATGCGAGCAACGAAGAAAAATCGGCGCTTTCCGTCAGAAAATCCGGGTTGACCATAATCAGCGCGCGCCCACCACGTTCCAGATAGTTACGAACGGCCGCCTGTTCACCTGCAAGCAGATTTATCTTCGGACCTGCGATGATCAGCACATTGCAATCTTCCGGCACGTCGCTTTCGGTCAATAGCGACAGGGATGTGGTGATATAACTCTGATTCTGCAACAGTTGTTGTATCTTATTATACCCGGTTTGATCGGTCAGGTTGATATTATGTTCGCCGTGTCCTTCTAAAAAATAGATGGTCTTCTGGCCCTCCCGAGTCACCTTGACCAGCGCGTTGGTGATCGTCTCCTCATTGATTCGGGTGACATGCTCGGTTTTGCCTGTGCTTTCGAACACGATCGTGCCATAGGCGGTAATATTGTATTGTTTGGCCAGGCTCGGCTCACGGTCCGGATCGATAAATTCGTAGCTGATATGGTTTGAATGGTATTGATACTGATTCAGCATATCATTCAATTCGTGTTGAAGGCCTGCTTCTGCGCCTGTCGAGCGGAAAAAACCGACAATGTGTACGCCTTGTTTAAGTTCTTCCAATACGCTTACGGTTAAGTCAGCCAGACTGAATCGCTGGGTGGCCGTCGTATCAAACCGTTGCGAGTAGCGCGAACCGATCAGATTCACAAAGGTCAGGATACCGATCAGAACCAGAACCATCACTGCCGCATTGGCGCCATACCGCGTTGATCTCCGGTCGAGGAGGTTTTTTACCGTCTCCCAATCAAATACGGCAAATGTGGCCAGCAGGGCCAGGCCGATGAGTATTGTAATCAGCGACGTACTCTGCGTGGCCGTATCTGTCACATACAGATAGGTACCGGTCAGCAGAATAATCAGTCCGAGATAACCAATAGTTGGTACCGCATTTTTCATTTAAATGTCTATCCCCATGAATTCTAATGGTACGAAGCTTGCTAACTCCGCCAACGGGTGGATTCCAATGAACGAACAGTAATAAAGAGCCCGAAGTAGATAAAGCTCAGAAAAAACAGACAATCCGTAGAGTCCAATATGCCCTTCTCAAAGGTGTTGTAATGTCGTAATACGGACAAATAGCCCAGCACTTCTCCAAGCTGGCCGGATATGGTGCTGGACGCGAAATCAAGGCTCCAGAGGAACAACGCCACGCCGAAACAGACGACGCCGGCGATAATTTGATTCTCTGTCAGGGACGAAACGAACAGACCGATGGTGATGATGCTACCGCCCATAAGCAACAAGCCGATATAACCGGTCCATATGGGGGCCCAATCCGGGTTTCCGTACAACTGCAAAACGAGGGGATATATGATGGTCAATCCTATCATGATGGTAAACAAGGTAAAGGCTGCAAAAAATTTCCCCAGAATCACGTGCCAATCTTTAACCGGAGAGGTTAAGATCAGCTCAATAGTGCCCGTTTTCTTTTCTTCGGAAAATACCCGCATGGTCAGCATGGGCATCAGAATCAACACGGCCACAAAGCTCATGGTATTGAACAGGGGACGCATAATCATTTCATTGATGTTAAGCCGTTCCATCATGGGCGGATACTGAGCGGCCTGCATGAATACTTGCGTATAATATTTCAGGCTTTCGTAGAACATGAAGCTGATAATAAAAATAAAAACAGTCGATATGGCATAAAATATCGGCGAGACGAAATAGGCGCGTAATTCACGTCCCCATATCGCCAGTAATCCCTGCATCGTCAGGCCCCCTCCTGGGTCGTCAACTCCAGAAAAATTTCTTCCAGGCTCATGCCTGAAGTCGTCAGTTCAACGAGATCCCAGCTATTCTGTACTACGGTCGATGCAAGCATAGGACGCGCATCCCGGCCGGGTTCGATATCCAGTTCATATTGCCAGAGGCTGTTGCTCTGTGAAGTTTTCGTTTTGACGTCTGTGACCCCGTCGACCTGTTTCAGGGACGCCATCACCTCTTTAACCGGCCCCCGGATCTGCATGGACACCGATTGAGACCCGCTCAGCCGGGCGTTCAGATTAGCGGGGGTATCTCCCGCCACAATACGGCCTTTGTCGATAATCAAAACCCGCTCACAGGTTTTGCTTACTTCCGGCAGAATATGGCTGCTTAAAATAATCGTGTGCTCTCCTGCAAGCGCTTTGATCAATTCGCGCACATCATTGATCTGCTTGGGATCAAGGCCGTTGGTTGGTTCGTCCAGTATCAACACATCCGGATCATGTATCAGGGCCTGGGCCAGACCAACGCGTTGCCTGAATCCTTTGGAACAATGTCCGATAATCTTATTCTGTACCTCTTCGAGTGCGGCCAGGCCGATCACTCGTTTGACTGCGCTCGCCTGGTATCGAGAGGGGATGTCCTTTATTTTGGCCACAAATTCCAGATACGGTTTAACCCGCATATCAAGATATAACGGCGCATTTTCCGGGAGGTAGCCCACATGGCGACGTACTTCCAGAGATTCTTTAAACGTATCATATCCTGCTACGCGTGCCGTGCCTTCAGACGCTGGCATGAAGCAGGTCAGGATACGCATGGTGGTTGTCTTACCGGCGGCATTCGGACCGAGAAAACCGAGGATCTCGCCCTTCTCCACTTCGAAGTTTACATCACGAACCGCCGTGAATTTACCATAACGTTTCGTCAAATTTTTAACTTCAATCACAAAAACCCCCAACAAACGATTTCTGAATTATGATTTAAAATCTTAAACAAGCTGAAAAAGAACAAGCGTTATAATGTATTACATAACCTAAAGAAATGCAAGTATTTGTTAAGTAGATTGTTAATTGATTTTGGTATTAAAGGATTTTCAATCGTAATTTATAATTCATAATTCAAAAATTATTTTATCTCTGTCTTTCCCGCATTCTGAAAAATTGAATCAGCGGATCGATGTACGGTCTGTCCGTACTGATATGCACGGCGTCGACGCCCATAAGCCGGAATTGTCGATCGCGCTCTTCCCGCCTCTGTATATTCATCTTCTGATACGCCTGGAGCCAGGCTTTATCGTTGGTGTCGATCAGGACTTCTTCTCCTGTTTCCACATCCTCTAATTCGATTAGACCAACCGGGGGCAACCGGATCTCCCGGGGATCGGTTATGGTAATGGCTACCATATCATGTCGTTTATTGGCGATGCGTAATGGGGTCATATAGTTCGAAGTCAGAAAATCCGATACCATGAAAACAATACTGCGGCGTGTAATGACTTTGTTGAGATATTCCAGGGCCTGGGTGATATCTGTACCCGGTTGCTCCGGTTGCGTATAGAGCAGCTCACGAATCACCCGCAGGATGTGGGTACGCCCTTTCTTGGGCGGGATAAATTTCTCGATCTGATCCGTAAAAATAAGCAGGCCGACCCGGTCATTATTTTTGATCGCCGCAAAAGCGAGTACCGCGCAGAGTTCGGCGACGATTTCCCCTTTCATCTGCTCGAAGGTGCCGAAATTGCTCGAGGCGCTGACATCAACAACCAGGATAACCGTCAGTTCACGTTCTTCCGTAAATCGTTTGATATAGGGCCGACCCATCCGTGCCGTCACATTCCAGTCAATCGTCCGAATATCGTCGCCGGGTTCGTATTCACGTACTTCTGCGAACTCCATACCACGTCCTTTGAACACGCTATGGTATTCGCCACTGAACACGTCGTTGACCAGATGCCGGGTTCGAATTTCGATCTGCCGAACTTTTTTTAAAACGTGCTTGGGTATCACGGAATTTCTACACAATCAAAGATACGTTGAATGATTTGTTCCGACGTAATATCTTCCGCATCCGCTTCATAGGTGACGATCACACGGTGGCGGAGGACATCCATCCCGATAGATTTGACATCTTCCGGCGTGACATAACCCCGTCGCCGTAGAAACGCATGCGCCCGGGCAGCGGTGGCCAGAAAGATGGTCGCACGCGGCGACGCGCCATAATGGATCAGGCCCCGTATCTCTTTCAGGTCTTCATGGGTTTCCGGGTTGCGGGTGGCAAACACCAGGTCGATGATATACCCTTTGATTTTATCATCCATATAAACCTGATTCACGAGCGAACGGGCTTCAACAATATTTTCCGTGGTCACCACCTGTCGGGCTGTCACCGGCTCGTTGCCGGTCATACGATTGAGGATGTCGAGTTCTTCCGCCTTTTTCGGATACGTGATGTGCAGCTTGAGCATAAATCGGTCGACCTGCGCTTCTGGTAGAGGATATGTTCCTTCCTGTTCTATCGGGTTCTGGGTGGCCAACACCAGAAACGGGTCATCCAGATTGAAGGTCTCGCCACCGATCGTGACCTGACGTTCCTCCATGGCTTCCAGCAGGGCGCTCTGCACTTTCGCCGGGGCCCGATTAATTTCGTCCGCCAGAATAATGTTGGCAAAAATGGGCCCTTTTTTGGGTATAAACTCTCCACTGGCCGTGTGGTAGATCATGGTGCCGGTCAGATCGGCAGGCAGCAGATCGGGTGTAAATTGGATTCGTTGAAATTGCGCATTAATCGTAGACGCCATTGTTTTTACGGCCAGGGTCTTCGCCAGGCCGGGCACACCCTCGAGTAACACATGGCCATTGGTCAGCAGACCGATCAACAAGCGCTCAAGCATATATTTCTGGCCGACAATAACTTTTCCGGCTTCTGAGAGTAATTGTTCAACAAAAACACTTTGCTCATGGATGCGATCATGAATGACTTTAATGTCATCCGGTCCCATCGGTTGTTCTGTAGTCATAGGTGTACTTTCGTATCGCCGGCTCCAGCGGATAATACCCTCTTTTGCCGCATCAGGTATTTAATGTGATCCTAATCAGACTTTGATGAGGACGATGAGGTCGTCGACGAATCAGATTTTGATGAGGACGAGGTATCGGATTTGGACGCGCCGGATTTAGACGCGTCGGATTTAGACGCGTCAGATTTGGATGAATCGGATTTGGGTTTAGAAGCCTCTTTATCGGCTTTCTCCCCTTTTATATAACTTTCGCTTCGATAATCTGTGGTATAAAAACCGTCGCCTTTAAACAGGAATCCTGCACCGCCACTGATAAGTCGCGTCACGTCACCGTTGCATTCCGGACAGATTGAAACCGGTTCTGCAGTGATGGTTTGAAACACCTCGAATTCGTGTTTACACTCATTACATCGGTATTCGTAGGTCGGCATTTATTTCTCCATATAAACAAAACCGGCATCGGCGATAAGCCGCCGACGCCGGTTTGTTTATCCGCATACAGCAGGGTTACATCATTCCGCCCATGCCGCCCATACCACCGCCCATGCCGCCACCACCATAACCACCCGGCGCCGGAGGAGCTTCTTTC
>CAJXCW010000182.1 GCA_913051705.1 uncultured bacterium | reverse complement strand
CCACGATTGAATTACGGGTGATCTGGTTGATGGTGGTGGCGCCCATCTGGCGCACAACCATCTTGAATTCACGGCGCAGGAGATCCAGGACGCGCTCCACGCCGGGCTGTCCGAATGCGGCCAGACCCCAGAGATACGGCCGCAGATGCAGATGGCGGCGGCGGCCAGCGGGGCCGTTATTGTTCATCCAACGGCTCCCCGTAAAAGCGCCACATCGCCTTGAAATTCCGGACCGGAGCTTCGCCTGTGATACGCGCCCGAACCATTTCGATCGGCATACGACCGCCCTGAAGGATGGTGTCGTGAAAAACCCGGTTTGTCATCTGACCGGACCCTACAAGCGTCTTGTGCAACGCGCGGATCTGGATGCCGCCGATCATATAAGCCACCTGATAGAGCGGAGAGTAGCTGCCGTTGAAGGAGCGCCGAACTTCCGCTGAGGCGTTTGCTCGTTCGTGTCCGACCCGATCGACGAGAAAATCGATACATTCCTGAGGGGTCATCTTACCCAGATGAAAATTGAGTGAAAAGATGATGCGGGCAGCACGGTGAGAACGCCAGAACAGCATGCCCACTCGATCTTCCGTCGTTTGGGGGAAGCCCAGATCCCAGAGCAGCATCTCCCAGTACAACGCCCAGCCTTCTCCCCAGAACGGCGTAGAGAACGCCCTCCGGTGTGTGTTGTAACGCCGGGTCATAAAACCCTGAAGATGATGGCCGGGAATCAACTCATGGTGTACCGTAGCGCGGGCAAAGTGCTCATTGTTACCCCGCATGCTCATGAGTTTGTCTTCGTGGGCCATATCATCTGTCGGAAAGGCCACCCGTATGACTTCTCCGCCGAGAAAAAATGGCGCGACCTTCTGCATCTCGGGCGACATCATCTCCACCCGCCAGATCTCTTCAGCCAGTTTTGGTATGGTGATCAGATCACGCTCACGAAGAAACGCAACGGCCTCAAAAGCCAAATCCCTGACCATGTCGGGCTGGTCCCCCGGTGCCCTGTGAAGTGTTTTTACCTTCTCCAGTGCCGCTTTCCAGTCGTCTCCAAAACCCATTTCTCTTGAAGCGTTGATCATCTCCGCTTCACACCAGGCAAATTCATTTTCTGCGATGGCAATAAGTTCTTCCGGCGTGTAGGAAATCATCTCATAGTTCAGGTCCGCCCGCATGCCGTCAGCCCCGATCGGGTCCCCGACAATGGGTGGATCTTCACCCTCTTTGAATCCGATGACTTGCTCATTGAGGAACTTTATATATTCGGTTAAGGCTTCATTCACCTTTTCATAGGGAGCGCGGTTCCACCAGGTAAATATGGGATCATAGCCGGCATAATTCTTGAACCAGCGCTCGAGTCGTTTCTTCAGGCTTTCCAGAGCACGGGATGCTCTAAGGACGACAATACGGGAAGGACTGGAGCCCTCATTGCCTTCTTCTATTTCCAATGTCGCTTCAACAGCTTTGCGCGCCTGTTCGATCAATTCGGGCAGGGTGTTCAATGTCGTGGCGACCACCGGTGGATCCACCCGTTCCAACCGTCGGCGTGCTTCGTCCAGATCAATGATGTCGCTCGCAAAAGGAATAAACACCTGCATCTCATTAACAAGCTTTTCCTCCCGGTTCAGTAATTCCAGCTCATAACGGAGCTCATTATTCAGAAGAACGTAGTCGATCCGTCCTTCCATGCCCAGTCTGTTGAAATCTATTTCCTGTAAATGGCTACTCCAGTCTTTGTAGAACGCCTGCAACCTTTCCCGCCGGGCAGGCGAGTACTGCACATCATAACGGCGACGTAATCCGTCCCGGTCCGCAGAATAATGCGCTACCACCTCTTTAAGTTCACTGGCCGGTACCGCCATGACCGGATTAAGGTCCGGCGTGGCGGAAGTCTCCAGATACACAGGAAGATCGGCCGATTGCTGTGGTTGTAGTATTTGTCCCGGCGTGTGAGCCGGTGAAATAAGTAGGAACAGGCAAAGAATAATAAGCTGGTATATCAATGGGTATTTCATAAAATTCTCCTGGATTATATAATGATGATATACTTAAAACCCGATTTTAGCGCCAAAAAAGACGTCCTACAACACCTGTCTTTTCGTGGTCGTCGAGAAGGGGGTTAACTGAAGATCCTCGTTGTAACTATTTCTGAGGATACCAAATTCAATTCCTGGGTTTAACGGCATCTGCCATTCCGTCCCAACACCGAACACCCATATATTCTGATCTTTCTCCTGGAAACGAGTGACAATCGGGTCGTCACCGGCGGAACCGCCAGGGAACATACGCTTCATAGAGCCATACGGCGTCCATCGGGTGTAATCATACGAATAGATGAACGTCAGTGAGGAGGGGAGTATAAATGCAGACTGTCCCACTATCGCAAATTTATTCCTACCATTTTGATTAAATCCTACTTTTAAATAGGGTAATATCAGAGGTTCTTTTACATTCTGACCAAAATTCTGCGGGCTGCCACTATTTGAACTGTTAAATTCCTCTTCAAGAATCCCGCCGAGAGAGACGCCGAATTCAATCCCCTTGTTATTTTCTATGTGCCCCAGATTGGGCGTCAGGATGGCAATGACATCATGCCCTTGAGTTTTACCATCTCTCATCTGATCACTTAGAATAGCCGCCGAAGCTGTAAAATGAAACCCCTGTTTAACCCGGGCCGTCTGGAACGTGGTAAAACATCCACTGTTGACGAGTCCCATCATTATTAACGCGCAAAGTAGACCTCCGTTTCTAATTTTTATCGGCATATTTATATCCTCGATTTAACTATTGTGGTTCACCAGCTCGCCATTTATCTTATACGACAACTCTTTTTCGTCATATGTGGTTTTACAACCTGAAGGACAGAATGGAGTTGGCCGATGCGTCATACCTACTTGATTTCACATACGACAGCCTTTTTACTTTTCATCGTAGTAGCCTCAGGATGTGGTGGAGTGCCTAATCCGATTTCCTACAATGATGATTCAAATACGCAAGGCATTGATTCGCCGCTGACAAACCCCGTCGTTGAGGATCTTTCCAGCATTTCAGACCCGGTCGAACAGATCGATGTCCCCATCGAAACTTCGCCGGGTGTTGACGGCGCTGCGCTGCGCGTCAGAATCAGGAAAACGAGTGAGGAGACCACAAACATCTTACAGCGCGTCAGGCATGCGATTAACGGCACAAAAAATGGTCGAGTAATCCGACTCTACCGCGAAGCAATGGCCCGCTGGGTTCGCGCCCAGAATGCGCTTAAGCGCTATATACGTAATGAAGGTCAGCGACGCGATGAACTGCTGAACGGGTTCTTTGAGCAGGCTGAGGCCGCCAGGACAACGGCGATCCAGGCGGCTCTGCTTGCGCGTGATTCCTGATTAATACATTTCAAAAAACAATCCGTTCCTCTGCAGCCGACCAGGCGCCGCAGCGGATTTCCAATCGCTGATCCACCGGTGTCATACAAGTTATCAATACGCGGAAAGCATTCGGGGCCGACTCACTGCCGCGCATCTGCCAGAATCGATGGGCATAGGCGCCCGGTCCGATGGAAATCGCATCATCGCCTGTATGATAGGTGACCTGTCCTGACTTGAGAAACATAATCTCTCCGGCACGGCCATGCATGGTGCCGCTATCGAACTCTACCTCACCACCAGGAGTGAAATCACAGGCGATCTGGAAGGGAACGCGATCATAACCTGTACAACGCACCTGGAGATCGAATCCGCCGTCTACCTCCTCTATTTCTAACGCAGTAATCAAAGGTGGCAGGGCATATACGTCTCTTTCAACTCGTTGATCATAGAACGACTCAAAGTCGACAGGGTGTCCGACCGGTTGATAGTATACGGGCGTGTCATGCAACTCCCCACGGCTCTGATGGGTCATTTTGACCTTACCGGCGGTGGCCTCAAATGATTCTCCTGAAAATAAGGCGACGGCAAAATAGCTGGCACAAAAACTAACAGAGGTTAGTTCCACAGCACCATAACGAACGCTGAATGGCGCCGTACTACGCGCCCCGGCGGTGGCGCTCGTCTTGCCACGGCGTACCCGCCAGAGTCGGGCCGCAGGAAAAGCCCTGGCATAACTGGTCGGAAGGGATTCGCGTTCCAAATCATCCTTTCGCCACGCCGGGTGCCTTAAAAATGGTTCCAGCGTCCACGGCAAACCACCGGGTGCCTTGGAGAATAACCAGTCAGCTACGGCGGCATAAAATCCATTGCCGTCACGCCGCGCCATATAATAAAAACTATCCACCATATTAACCAGGACCACTCGTTGCCCTCGATCCTGCCGTTCAGAGAAACTTGTAACCACCGTCCCGTCGTCATGCAGCATATGATAGGACAGGTCCAGGTTTTTTCGCACCGGCTCCAAAAGTTCTGGGCGATTCAGCGCTTCGGCAGCCAACCTGAGGGATCGATTGCAAATGGCATTGTAGCCACCAGCGCTGCGCTCGGTGTATTCTCCATCTGCATTGATATCGATGGTCTCTGCCAGATACTGCTCTACGACCTCCATCCCATCCATATCAGGGAAGAGTTCGAGGGATAGAGACAACGCCGCTGATAGCACCCACCGGTGGTTCGGTGTATGAAATCCCCCTTTCAACATACCCGGCACAGCCGTCCGAATGATCTCCCCCAGTGCTTCAGCAACCTGCCTCGCCCCATCGTCGTCCACCATACGGGCGGCCCGTACCACCGGGGCGATAGCTTTGACCAGAAATCCCGTATCCGGCGCCGAATCAAAGTTAGTCGTAATCAAATCGAAACAACCACTCGCCCGACGTATCTTACGTCCGAAGGCCGTGCCGGACAGAATGCGGGCTAAAATCTCCTCACTCAGATAATAGGCCGACTCCTCCAGCACATAAGCATAACCCATCGTTGAGAGGGTGCTAACACTTGTGGGATGGGCGATCCCATCGTGGATAAAACTGCCGTAATCCGCCCGCTTCTCATCCATCACCTGTCTGGGTAAAAGGGTGTTTATATGGTCATCCAGCATCCGAACCAACGTATCATATTGCAACATCCAGAGGACTCCTATTCTTTGCATTTATCCTACACCTGTATCCCCAACTTCTTGATCAAATACACCAGGTTCGGGGGTTGCATGCCCAGTTGTCTAGCTGCCTTGCTACGATTACCGCCACAGGCGCGTAACACATCCGAGATGAGATGCTTTCGGAATCGCCTGACGGCCTCGGCGTAATGCTCATCTTCTTTCAGATAGTACAGGTGATCTTGCCCCGATAAAACGTACATGTTATGAAGCACGTTTTAATAATTCAAACTGACTTGGAGCTTTGTAGCCCAGAGTCGAATGACGACGTCTGATCTCCGGCATGGAGAAACTCCTTTTGGATACATGGTTACAAAAAATATAATCCATGCTTCAAGGCCTGTCCATTATATCGGGGGCTGATCACTTGTGATCAGCCTCGTAAAAACAAACCGATCCCAGCGAACACCATAACCAGAGCCACAATAGGTATTTTCATGGTCCGTAGCGCAAAAAAGCCAAGGATGACCAGCGCCATTTCTACGGGAGTTGATACCGCACTGATGAATACCGGTCGGTATAGTACGGTCATTAACAGGCCGACGACGGCTGCATTGATCCCCCAGGCAGCGCCTGATATACCGGGTCGAGCGGCCAATGTTTCCCAAGCGCCTTGCAGACTGATAACCAGAAGAAACCCGGGCAGGAAAATGCCTGCCGTTGCCAGAAGCGCGCCGATGAGTTTACTCTCCTCCGTCAGTTCCGATCCAAGGAAAGCAGCCAGCGAGAACATCGGTCCGGGTACGGCCTGGGCTGCGGCGTAGCCCAGGAGGAAACGGTCTGTTGAGATCGTCTCAGCCAGAAGTTCCTGCAAAAGAGGTAAAACCACATGGCCGCCACCGAAAACCAGACTCCCCGCCTGATAAAAATCAGCAAACAGGCTCCCCCAGGAAGAAATAAACGATAAAAAGGGAGAACCAAAAAATAGGATGAAAAAAAGAGCAAGAGGTATCCACCGAAAACGGCTTTGACCTGAGGCTTCTGTTTCTTGTGGCTTGCCATACATCGATCCGATGACTGCGGCGATGGCCAACAGTGTCATTTGGGACCAGATGCTGGGTAAGATCAGAAGAAAGGTGGCCGTGAATGCCGCTATTCCTATCGACAACCTCTCTTTACAGAACGAATGAAACATACTGAGCGTCGCATCAGCCACAATGATGACGGCCATCAGTTTCAGACCAAAAACCACACTGGTAAAATAGACATTTGGGTTATGCCCCGGCATGCCGACCGCCAGCAGATACATCAGCACAAAGGAGGGTATGGTAAAGCCCAGAAAAGCCGCCGCACTACCATACAAGCCGCCCCGACGGAGTCCGATCGCAAAGCCGATCTGACTTGATCCCGGTCCAGGCAAAAACTGACTGAGTGCAATCAAACGGGCATAGGCCGCCTCATCCAGCCATTGTAACCGTTCGACAAAAGTCGTCCGGAAATAACCGATATGGGCCGCCGGTCCCCCGAAACTCACACAACCCAGCGCCAGAAAGCGCCAGAAGATATCCCATATTTTTTTCATAATTATGAAAACACGAACGGAAAAGTGAGGCATCGTTTAATGAATCTAAAAAACACGCAGAAAGGCCAACAGTCTGATTTTAAAGGAGGAGCCCATTCAAATCAAGTAATTAAAACGCCAAGGCGTGTCTACATCGCAAATGAGACCGGTGTTTCTGTCCAGAAAATAACGTTCTTGACATTTCAGAGACATGGAGAGATTTTACCAAGTGATTCCCAATCCTGCGCCAGCTATACGAACTTGCCTGTTCAACGACGTGATATATGAGCAATAAAATTTCCAAGCAAACACCCGGCCCCTTAAGAACGGGCTCGGTAACTACCTCCATTTGAGAATGGAATAATTTACAAATCAGATTCAAGGAGGTTTTTACGTTGGATGAGCACTTGATGAATCAATACCACCGGGACGGGTATGTAGTGGTACAGGGCTTATTCTCTCGGGAAGAAGCCGAGACATATATAGAACACTTCATGGGGCTGCGTACGACAAGTACCTTCGCTCTGGATCATCACGGTGTGGATACTGAGGAGAACGATCCCATCCTGCAGTATCCCCGTATGACCCATATTCAGCGGTGGGACCAGACCAGCCTGGCGTGGTTGACCCACGAGCGCATGAACCGCTGTCTGACGCAGCTCATCGGGCGGGAACCCTATCTGGTGCAGGGGATGCTCTACTTCAAACCCCCGGGGTCGCGGGGGCAGGCCTTGCATCAGGACCAATTCTACTTGAAGGTGCAGCCCGGCACCTGTATGGGCGCATGGATGGCCCTCGATCCGTCCGATGAAGACACCGGCTGCCTGCAGGTGGCGCCCGGCACCCACACCCTGTCTGTACTCTGCACCGAGAAGGCCGATACGACCCGCAGCTTCACCGACGTCGCCGTTCCCTTGCCTCCGGATATGGAGGTCGTGCCCCTGATCATGGCGCCGGGAGATGTCGTGTTTTTTAAGGGATCACTGATCCACGGCAGCCATCCGAACACAACCGGAGATCGTTTTCGGCGGGCGATCGCCGGTCACTATATCGCGGGCGATGCCGAAAAGGTGGCCGCTTACTACCAGCCCGTTCTGCGCATGGACGGCAGCGAGGTAGAGATGGGAACAAGCGAGGGCGGCGGCCCCTGCGGCGTATGGGTAGGCCGAAGTGGCCGACCAGTGGTCACCATGCAGTCCGAGGGAGATTGGCAGCCACAGATGCAGGGGATAAAAGGCACCAAATTTAATTGAAAACTATGCGTTTAAGATTCTGATGCAGAATATCTGAAGTTAGACTTGTTACGTCTCCAACCGAAAATCTCTATCTCCAGACGAATAGGTGACGATCATGTCAGCGTCCATGTCCCCTGTACTCACGGCATTGTGCATAACGCCTGGCGGCAACACGAGCGTATCACCTGCGGTCATTTCGACCGACTCGTCTCCAAAGGAGTGCTTCAGCTCTCCCTGAAGGAGATAAAGAACTTCCTCGCAGTTGTCATGACAATGTCTCGGGTTCGATCTACCTTGTTTGATAACCACTCGTCCCACCGTGATATGACTGCTGGTAAGCTCAGCGCTCGCTAACCACGTAAGGGTTCCCCAATCTTCCACAACGGTCTTCGTTTCCGATTCGTTCTTCTTCTTTAATTGGCATTTCATGTGCTGGACTCCCTGTTGGAACTTCCTGGTTATAACGTAATCTGTCTACCCGGCCCCTCGGCGAATGCCTCGAAAATTCGCGTCGCCTGCCAGGCATGTTCAAGCGTTGCCTTTCTCACTGGTCGTTCCTCCAGTATGGATCGGGCAAATTCGTTTATCTCATTGTAATACCCTAAAAGGAATAGGCCCTTGTTGTAGAGTTGGCCGAGAGAGAACTCCGGTTCCCAAACAGCAGAAGCTTGATCGGTCATGCCGGTATAGAAACTCGGCACATCGCCGTATCCCAGTGGCGGTGTCCGATGAAGCGTCACGCGCGTGTTGTTCTCCACTGTGATGTGATGTCCCCTGTCAGACACAATCAACGTACGCTCCATCCCACCGTTCATCGACGAGCCCTTGGTCAGGATGATCGAAGCTATGGTTCCTGAGGCGTATCGAAATGTCGCCAGGCCTGCGCCGTGGTTGCTTCTCTCGTAGGACAACGATTCCGGCATACCAAGTAGATAGATCAGTAGAGAAACCGGGTGACACAGGTGGTCGAGAAAACCGACAACGGCATTCGGCTCACCGCGTTGCATGTACCTGCTGAACTCTTCTACTGTTGGCACATATTGCGGATACTGAAGCGTCACAAGGTGAGGCGTCCCGAAATCCTCACTGGCCATCAGTCCCTTCGCTTTTTCGTTGGCCGGAAAGAACATTTTCTTCATGCCCACCGCTACGTTCTTCCCGGCGGCCTCAGCGGCGGTCTGCATAAGCACGATCTCCTCACAGGAGGCCGCAGGTGGTTTCTCCATCCAGACATGACATCCAGCTCGAAGACAATCAATGGACAATGGGGGATACAGCGGATTCCCCCTGTTGTCATATCCAGTGCAAATGAAAACAGCATCCAGATTTTCGTTGTCCAACATCTCATGGTGGTTCGTGTAGGCTGATTTGGCGCTGAACTTGGTGGCGAACGCCTCTGCTTTCCGGCCATCGAGATCGCACACCGCGATAAGATTGACCGGTGCAAACTGGAAAGTGGGGTAGAGATTACGGAATGAATGGGAGCCACAGCCAATGAATCCAGCCCTGATCTCTGCCTCGTCCACGAGATCACTTTTGAAACCTATGCGCATTGGATTCTTCTCCTTCACGGTTATTCAGTTTTAATCCTCAGAGCTGCTCGTACCGTACTTCTACTGGGATACCACCTTGCGCTGACCGCGCGATCGCCTCGTAAAGCACCATGCTTTTGTAGCTTTCGTATATGGCCGATCGTGTCGTTCCTCCTTCACGAATTGCTTGAAGGAAGGCGACAATCTCCGCCAGGTGTCCGGTTTCATTGCCACTGTCACCGGCACTCGTGAACGTGGGCGGCTCCCGCCATTGTGCTGGTTCGCCGTTTTCGGCAATTCGCCAGGAGGACGAGTTGTGGATCGTCATGAAGTTGCCCCCCCTGACCGTGATCTCAACTTCCTCCGTGGGGATGGAAAAGGAGCGGCCACAATTCAAGTTGAGGGACCCGACTGCCCCGTTGGTGAATTCCAGACTGACCGCGTAAGCATCGAGGCCCTTGGCAAAGGCGAAGACCTGATGCACATCTCCGACAAGGAACCCGACAAGATCGATGATGTGAAGGGCGAAATCGAGTAGAAAAGAGGTGCGGGGCGAATCATTGGCATATTGGGCGGAAGCATAATCGATGGAAATGGAATACAGGTCCGCCGCTTCGTATCGATCCAGCCAGGCCTTCGCTGCGTTGTATGCATGGCAGTAGCGCTTCTTGAAAGCCGTCATGCAAAGCACACCTGTTTGCTTGGACACGCACGCGACATCGAAGGCTGCAGAGGCGGAGGCGGCCGGGGGCTTTTCCGTGTATACGGGAATGCCCCTCGTCAGCACGATCGGAGCCAGTTCCGCATGCGCTTCGGGACCAATACAAATGATCACGCCGTCCGGCTTCTCTTCATCCAGCATCTTCGCCATATCGCTGTAGGGTCGTCCACCAAACCGGCGTGAATTGCGCTCGGCCTTCTGTCCGTCAAGATCACACACTCCAACCAGGTGAGCGCCGGCGGCGCCGATATACGGATAGATCCGTTTCGTTGATAAGCTGCCCGCGCCAACAATGGCCATCCTCGGGTCGTTGCTCATGTGCCCTCCTCGCAATAGTCCAGAACATACTTGTGGGCGTCTGCCAGGTACGCCAGTGTATTCTCCTTATCACGGACCTCCATCTCAATCACATAACGGCCCTCAAAACCATTTTCGTCCATGGATTGAAAGAGTGCGTGGAGATCGATTTCTCCCTGTCCGAAGGGAACGGACTGCTGTCCAATCTGGTCCTTGATATGTACGAGTGCTACAGAATCTCCCAGATACTCTGCTGCCTTGCGCCAATCCACACCCACCGAGTGAAAATGACCGACCTCAAGCAATGTGCGCATACGTGGGTCGCCAATGCCCTCGAATACTGATTTCATGTCATCCAATGTGCTAAGGGCAGATCCGTAATGGTTTTGAATCACGGGAATGACACGCAGGTCTTCGATGGCATTCAGGAAGGCCGGCGCCGCGTTGATATAGGTCGCTCGGTCATGGGCTTTATAGAGGACGATCTCCACGCCCATGGCCTCAGCAAACCGCGCTGCAGTGATGGCTTCCTGAAGGGAGTCGGTCAGACAGTCCGCAGTAATAGAGGGTAAATGAAAAGAGGTGAAGACCATGGAATACTGCTGCCCTTTTTTCAAATAAGCCTGCGGGTAGGTGTGATAATCGAATGCGCTATTTGTCCAGGAAGTGAAGACCTCGAAGTGCTTGTATCCTAGAGAAGCGTAGGCGCTAAGGACATCATCCAAGCCCATTTCTGGATTGGAACATGGACTGACGGCAACCTGTTCTATTTTCATTTATGGTTATCTTTTATTGACGGCGTCCAGACGTATGGCCTCAAGTCCTTCCCAGCGGGCATAGGCGGTTTCGAGGTCTG
This sequence comes from uncultured bacterium, assembly GCA_913051705.1. Taxonomy (GTDB): domain Bacteria; phylum JAAXHH01; class JAAXHH01; order JAAXHH01; family JAAXHH01; genus CAJXCW01. The sequence continues at coordinate 558 of CAJXCW010000182.1, read as the reverse complement.
CCGTCATGGTTTCAAGACGGGCATTGAGAGCGGGAATATCTGTACCGTTCCGGTAGGAGGCAGGATTGGCCAGAGTCTCATGCAAGGCCTGCTGCTCCGCCTCGAGGTGATCAATCTTTGCAGGCAAACGATTGAGTTCTTTTTGTTCCTTGTAGCTGAGCTTGCGCCCACGTTCTTTCGGCGTGAGTCTGTTTTTCAATTTGGCCGACTTCTTCGGGCTGAGTTTCCCCAGCCATCAAAACAGAGACAACCCCATCTTGCGCGACATTAATACTTGCTGTTCCATCAGGTATTGCAATTCCATCACCCATACGCAAACCTGCAGAATTAACTAAAAAACCATCCGGATTTATATGAAATGCACCATCTCGAGCAAATCCATAAGATCCATCAGGCATACTCACTTGAAAAAATCCGTCACCATTAATCGCTAAATCCAAAGGATTTCCTGTTTCAGTAATTGCTCCTTGAGAAAAGGTTTTGAATGTTGCGATGGCTCGGCTTCCGTGACCCAATTGTAATTGTGCAGGTGGAAGGTTTTCGTTGTTTGCATCTACT
>CAJXCW010000181.1 GCA_913051705.1 uncultured bacterium | reverse complement strand
CCTCAGCCGCCTTGTCATCCGGATTCCGGTCCGGATGATATTTCATCGCCAGCTTGCGGTACGTGCGCTTGACCTCATCGTTGGAGACCGACCGGTCAACGCCTAATACTTCGTAGTAATCTCGTTTTGCCATAGTTATATTGGTAATGGTCTGACTTTGTTGATTTGTTGATTGAAAAGGCCACAAGACCATTAATTACGTAACTGATGAATGAATGCCTTCATGTCTGCGGCTGATCTACACTATAAGGCTGTCTTTCCAATCAACAAATCAACAAATCAACAAATCACCCCTTGTCCTTCCCCGCCGGCTGACGCGATACAATCACTTTGGCAGGTCGAAGCACCTTTTCATTAAGCATATAGCCTTTTTCTACTACCTCTATCACCGTATCTGCCGGATGATCATCCCGCTCGACAGCCATGACGGCTTCATGTTGCGTCGGGTCGAAAGCCGTCTCAGCCGCCTTAATTTCAGACAACCCTTCTTTATCAAGCGTATCCTGTAATTGCTGCCGGATCATTTCGACGCCCTGGGCAAAAGTCTTGGTTTCTTCCGTTGTCTGCGGCGCCTGTAAAGCACGCTCGATATTATCCAGCGTGGGCAAAAGCTGGGATATTAATGATTGTCCAGCATTTTTAACCACCATGCTGAATTCCCGGCTGGTCCGCTTTTTATAATTGTCGAATTCGGCGGCCAGCCGCATCCAGCGATCCTTATAGAGTAGAGCTTCTTCCGCCATGCGCGCTACCGGATCAACTTCTTCAGTTTCCTCCAGTGTCTCTTCTGTTTCGGTATTCGTATCTTCGGTGCTTGCATCGGGATGAACCTCATTAGACAGCGATTCGTCCGCATCTGCAATTTCGGCTTCCTCTGACGGTGTGACCGATTCGGTGCCGGGTGTATGCTCTTTCTCCATTAAATTGACTACCTCCAGACTATAACAAAAACAGGCTCATAAGATATGCACAACAAAGCGCCTAACCCGACAACTCTCCTGAAGACGGCAGGAAAGAAAGGCATAGGCGCCATATAGAATTAAGTTGACTCACTTTTAATAGCGCACGTCAACATTGATGATATAGAATAGTACGAAGTACACTCATACAAACATGGTGTTCAAATACCGCGCCGTGTAGCCCACAACGGAAATTAAACGGGAATAAGGCATTCTTGTCGGTCCGATCACACCGATGATACCGGTCATATCGCCGATTCGATAGGTTGAGGTAACCACACTGCACGATCGGACTTCGTCTTTATTGTGTTCCTGACCGATTGTTATCGCAACATCTTTCCCATGATTGCATTCCTGGAGCCAATGAGCGACCGTTCGCTTATGTTCAAGAAAATTTAATAGAGAAGACAGTCTTGTATTGGTATAATCCTTTGAAAATTCAGGCTGAGATACAATATGCGTTGTTCCACCGATATGGGTTTGTTCATCTTCACGGAAATCAAATAGATATTCGGAATATTGGATAAACAACTGAATAATTTTCCGATTTGCTTGCGGTGCGTCCTTTAACCGTTCGTCGAACTGCTCTTTGATCTGACGGAGCGAACAACCGTTTAACCGTTCATTCAGAAAACGAACCGCTTCACTGAGCTCTTTGGCAGGAAGGTTCGAGTCCACCTCTGCCACAATATTTCTGACCAGCCCGGAGGATAGCATAAGTACCAGAAGCACTTTGCAATCAGACATCGGGATCAATTCCAACCTCTGAAATTGCCCTTCATAAAGTTTAGGGGCAAGTGCTACGCCGACTTCTTTGCAGACCATACCAAGAATCTGCGCGGTATGACTCAACACCTCCTGGACATTCTGCCATTCCCCTTCCAATTCTTTATGGATACGCTGTCTGTCTTTTGGCTGGATAGGCCGTAATTGCAATAGCGCATCAACATAATATCGATACCCTTTGTCCGTAGGCACACCGCCGGCAGATGAGTGGGGCCGAGAGATATAACCGGCTTCTTCAAGCTCAACCATCGTATTCCGAATAGTAGCGGAACTGATCCCAAGAAGAGAACGATGGACAAGAGATTTTGACCCCACGGGATGGCCTGTAAAGACATGACGATCCACAAGACAACGAAGAATATTTTTATCTCGTTCTGCTTGAAGTGTATACGACATGATCGGCCTCTCTCGCCATGTGAATGAGATTGACGAAGTAAACCCATAAGTAACAAGGATAAAGGTTGTTCTATAATATGGGTATGTCATAACGATGTCAAGCGAAAAGCAACGGTAATCTGCGCAGGGTTCCCTTCTCTTTTTAACAGGTTCTACTATCCCCTTAATCACTGATCACCAATCTATTATCCTTACCTGGAACCAAATGTGCTTATAGGCTGTAATAAGAAGAAAGACCGTTTACTTTTGCCTTGACTATTTAATAGGAGACGGGTATATTCGACATAGTGTTTTTACTGAATTTCAGGAGTTCATTTGAACCCTCAGAGGCTGTCTGAAAAGTTGCTCCGTACACCCTCTGAGCCCTCCGCGGTTCGTCGTTTCGATTCTGGAATATCCCTGGTGGAGTGTTTCATGCTTGGGCCAAAGGTCAAAGACTGGTACGTCAATCTGCTCGAACCGGTTACGCGTACGTCCGTTCGGTTTGGTATCCACCCGAACGCACTGACGATTTTCGGTTTTGGGATTACGGTTTTATCTGCCGTATTGTTCGGGATCGGCTCCTTTCGATGGGCCGGACTGGTCCTGTTCATAGGTGGAAGCCTTGACGTACTTGATGGACATCTGGCGAGAATAACCGGCATGAAGAGTATTTTTGGCGCGCTGCTGGATTCTACGCTGGATCGCTATGCTGAGATTGCCGTTTTTATTGGTATTATCGTGTATTACCTATTCCGGGCGCCTGTAGATTCACTCAATAATATTTGGGTGATCGTCGCCATTACCGGCGTTAGCGGTTCCTTGATGGTCAGCTATGTTCGAGCCCGAGCGGAAGGTTTAGGGCAGGAATGCGCCGTCGGATTAATGCAACGGCCGGAGCGGGTCATCTGTCTCGGTCTGGGCGCATTGCTCGGTGAGATGTATCTCCCTGTGGCATTGGTGTTAATCGCAGTGGTGTCCAATGTCACCGCGATTTCCCGGGTGTTTCATATCTGGAAACAGTCAACCAAGACCTGATTAGAAAGCAAGCAGGTGGGCAAGTGGGATATTGCCCACCTGCCCACCTGCTGAATTTAGGAGGTTGAACCATGCAAATACGTAATCACACCATTGCTTTGGTCATTTTCACGGCGATCATCCTGGTCGGTGCCGGGTGGGTGCTGCGATCTGATCGGGTAGAGGCGGTTGGAGAAACAAAGTACGATCTGCAACTCCTGCAACAGGTGGTCAACCAGATCCGAGCCAAATATGTAGATGATCTGAATGAGGACGAGGCGATTGATGCGGCGATACGCGGTATGCTCGCTACGCTCGATCCATATACTGAATTCCTGGAAAAGAAACAGAATGATGAGATGAAGATGATGCAGATCCAGGGCAGGTACGGGGGATTAGGCATCAAAATTACAAAGCAAGAAAAGGCCCTGGTCGTGGTGGCCTTATTCGACGATACGCCTGCGTATAATGTCGGTCTTCAAACCGGTGATCGTATTGTCTCGATTGAAGATCAGTCGACCGCTGAAATAGATGTTTCTCAGGCCGCAGATCTTTTGCGTGGCGAACCCGGAACGTCTGTGACCATCACCGTACACCGAGATTATGACAAAGATGCTATTGCGTATACGATCACTCGGGCGATTATCACGGTCCCGGTTGTTCCATATGCCGGGATTATTGAAGACAAAATCGGATATATTAAGTTAAATCAGTTTACAGAAGATGCGGGCATTGAAGTCGAACGCTCCCTGAGAAAATTACAGAGCCAGGGAGCTAAAGGCGTGGTCTTCGATCTGCGGGGGAACCCGGGTGGGCTCCTTGAACAGGCCGTATCGGTCGCCAGCAAATTTTTAAAGGAAGACAGGCTGGTCGTATATACCAGGGGGCGGTACGCCTCTCAAGAGAAATCCTATCATGCCTCCAGTTCATTTAGAGTTGAAACCCTGCCGCTGGTGGTGCTGGTTGATCAATATAGCGCCAGCGCATCTGAAATTGTGGCCGGTGCAATCCAGGATTGGGATCGCGGTGTTGTGGTGGGCAAACCCACATTCGGTAAGGCGCTTGTGCAGCAGATTTTTCCTATGTCGGAAGGGACTGCACTCAAAATCACAACAGCGCGCTATTACACGCCCAGCGGTCGCCTGATTCAACGAATCGACCGAAATCGGAAGATGACGAGGAATCAGGCCGCCGGTACGCCGGATCAACAGGACACGGAAGAGGACGACGGTGGTGAAGCCTATAAAACCGATGGAGGACGTACTGTCTACGGTGGGGGCGGCATTATGCCGGACTTTGAAATTTCCCTGCCCGAATATCCAAAACTGGCAGTGGCATTGTCCAAACAGAACATGTTTGTCAAATTTGCTTCCCAGTATACGATGAAGCATCCCGATATAGATCAGTGGTCATTCCAGGTGACAGATGCCATGGTCAACGAATTCAGGCGCTTTGTTCAGGATAAATCGTTTGAGTACACAACAGAAGCGGAGCAGACGCTCATACGGCTTGAGGAGATCTTGCAGAAAAAGGACGCCGGCAATGATATTGCTGAAACGCTCATCACGCTGCGTGGACAACTGAAAAAGCGGCAGGATATGGATTATACAGCCGGCCGTGATCTGATCACCACACGAATTGGCGCGGAAATCAGCACCAAACTCTGGGGTAGCACGGGACGTTACGCTTACGGGGTAAAACACGATCCGCCGATTCGGGCGGCCGTGGATATCCTGCGAGATCAGGATCGATATCAGCAACAACTTAGTAAGGCAAATTGACCTGTTAAATCTATGCGCGAGGGTGGCGGAATTGGTAGACGCGCTGGATTTAGGATCCAGTGGGGCAACCCATGGGGGTTCGACTCCCCCCTCTCGCATCTGTTCATGAAAATAAAGGACGACATGCATGAATCAACCTATATATCGTGTCGCTATATTCCTAACGCTCGCCATAACTATATTTACATTAGGCCGTTATTCCGCGTATGGCGACGCCCAGCGAATTCCCATGTCGCCCGACCAGATTCTTGTTGGAATCGGCATGGTCAAGGCCGTTACCGAAGAACTCAACAGGTCTATGGATCGGCTTGTCGATATCGGTGAGCGCCGTGCGATCGGACAGCTTACCCCTTCAAGGGCGAAAGAGATGATTAAAACAGAACGGGATACCCAACTGAATCGGGTATCTGCTGTTGTAGCGGCCTCCATAGGCCGGACTGCCCTGGTCAGCAACATTTTTACCGAACCCACCGACCAGTTGTCAGAAGATATGCTGACCCTCATTGAATATGTTCCGACCAAATATCCAGCCCTGTTCAACCGGTTCCTGAATTGATGATTTTATCTTCGATTCAACGCGGTAATCACACGGTACGCCGTGGGGCTCCTCAGGATATTTGCAACGACACATGACATCACCATATCACCACATCACCACTTGATCTAAAACTCCCTTGACAAATGATACATAACCCCGCTTATTATCAGCACCAGTATAGTTAATAGAGCTGCTTCATCTGAGTATTTGGGAGGACGAATTTGAACTTTACGGTAAGTGAACCGAAACCCTGGAAACGCGTTTTAGAGATAGAAGTGCCTTCGGCATCCATCCAGACCGAATTGGACGAAGCTTATGGGCGCTATCGTAAAGAGATGCGCATTCCGGGATTTCGGCAGGGGAAAGTGCCTCTTAGTGTGCTGAAGGCCCGTTTTGGCAATGAAATTCGGGCAGAAGTGTTGGAGCGAAAAATACCTGAATATCTGAATCAAGCCCGTGAAGAAGCGGATATCGACCCGATTAGCCAGCCCGTTATAGAAGATATTAGTTTCGATGACGGTGAAGATCTGAAAGTGCGCGCCGTCCTGGAGGTGAAACCGCCGATTGAACTGAAGCAATATAAAGATCTGCGAGTCATCAGGAAGGTTGTCGAGGTGACGGATGAAAATGTAGCCCGGAGCCTGGACGCGCTCCGGGAGCGTTATGCCAATATCGTCCGGGTCGATGGAGCAGCAGAGCAGGATCATTTTCTGATGGCTGATCTACAGCATCTGGACAGCAGCGGTGTACCTATTATAGGTCGTAAAGAAGAAGGCCAGTTCTTTCAAATTGGAACCGAGCGCTTAGGAGAAGCGTTCGATAAGCAGCTTATCGGCGTCAAAGCAGATGAGGAACGGCGGGTAGATACCGTCTATCCGGATGATTATGCCGAAGAAGATTTGGCAGGATCGCAAGGTCATTTTCTCGTAAAAGTTCGTGATGTACTGGAAAAACAATTGCCGATACTGGATGACGCTTTCGCCGTTGATGTCGGTGCCGAAGATCTGGACGACCTGAAGCAATCCATAAAAGAAGAAATGGAACAGGAGCCGGATAGGGAAATGCGTACCAAATTGCTGGAGCAGATCGTAGCCGACTATGATTTCGAAGTGCCGGAATCCATGTTGAAGACGTATCTGGATCAGTCCGTATCGGAAGCACGTAGTAGGGCGCGGGGTCAGGAAATTGACGAAGAGGCGATACGCCAGGAATATCGCCCCGCAGCCGTCGATCAAATTAAACGGTATTTGCTTTTAGACGCTATCGGCGACGAAGAGCAGATTGAAGTGACCAAAGAAGAGCTGGACGGACGTCTTGAGCGCATTGCTGAACGGGGCCAGATGCCGGTTGATCAAATCCGGCGCACCTTTCGGGATAATGGTCGCCTGGAACGGATCGAGTCTGACATTCGAGAAGAAAAAGTCGTTGAGTTTCTTGTACAACATGCCGATATCCAAGTGGAGTAGAAGGAGAACACATGTTAGTTCCGATGGTAATTGAGCAGACAGGACGCGGGGAGCGGGCGTATGATATATACTCCCTTCTTTTAAAAAATCGTATTATCTTTATCGGCATGCCGATCGACGATATTATCGCCAATCTGGTCATCGCCCAATTGCTTTACCTGCAATACGAAGACGCTGAAAAAGATATTAAGATATATATCAATAGTCCAGGCGGTAGCATTACGGCCGGATTGGCCATATACGATACCATGCAGTTCATCCAGCCGGACGTGGAGACATATTGCATGGGGATGGCCGCCAGCATGGGGGCGTTCTTGTTGACCGCAGGAACCAAAGGAAAACGGTATGTTCTACCGTATTCTCGTATCATGATCCATCAACCCTCGGTTTCGCATATGGCCGGCACCGCTAAAGATATTGAGATTGAGGCGGAGGAAATGCTGCGCATAAAGCAGACCATGAATGAAATCCTGGCGCACCATATCGGCGTGTCTGTTGAAAAGATCGAGCAGGATACGGATCGGAATTACTGGATGTCCTCAAAGCAGGCAGTCGAGTATGGCCTGGTAGACCATGTGGTTGATACGGATTCCTCAAAAGCCATCGCCGAATCTTTAAATGGGAATAGTGAATAAAGAAACATAATGGAACAATGAAATAATGAAACGACAAATCATTCAAAATATTCTTCGTCCTTTCGTCCTTTCGTAGCTTCGCCTTTTGCAAAGGCCTTCATCATGAAAAAACGATCACCGCCACGAGACCTGCGATGTTCGTTCTGTAATCGAAATGCGGGAGAAGTGGAACGGCTTATTACTGGACCGAATGTCTATATCTGCAACGAATGCGTCTTGATGTGCAACGATATTCTGGCCGAAGAGATGACACGCAGTACACTGACGACGGTTGAAGATTTACCTACGCCGCCGGAAGTCAAAGAGGCGCTGGACGAATATGTCATTGGACAGGAGCAGGCTAAGAAAGTATTGGCCGTTGCTGTCTACAACCACTATAAGCGAATCCAGCACGGAACCATGCAGGATGAGGTGGAACTGGAAAAGAGCAATATTCTGCTGGTCGGTCCGACAGGCACCGGCAAAACGTTGCTGGCGCAAACGATGGCCAAAATGTTGCACGTGCCTTTCTGCATCGCGGATGCCACCGTTCTTACAGAAGCCGGATATGTGGGGGAAGATGTCGAGAGCGTATTGGTACGCCTGTTGCAAGCAGCGGACTATGATGTCGCCAAAGCCGAAAACGGAATCATTTATATTGACGAAATTGATAAGGTAGCCCGGAAATCCGCCAACCCATCCATTACCCGTGATGTGTCCGGTGAAGGCGTGCAGCAGTCCCTGCTTAAAATGCTGGAAGGGACCATCGCCAACGTGCCACCCAAAGGTGGACGGAAACACCCCGAACAGAATTTCGTACAGATCGATACAAAAAACATCCTGTTTATCTGCGGCGGCGCGTTTGATGATCTTGATCGGGTGATCGAGCGGCGTGTAGCTGAAGGTTCCATCGGCTTCGGCAGCATATCAAAAAATACCGGTGAGCGCAAAGTCGGCGATCTGCTGGCGTTGGTAGAGCCGGATGATCTGCTCCAATATGGGCTCATTCCGGAAATCATCGGCCGTCTGCCTGTGGTCGCCACGCTCGGAGAGCTGGATGCCGAGGCGCTGATGAAAATTCTGCTCGAACCGAAAAACGCACTCATTAAACAATACCAGCGACTACTCGAAATGGAAAACGTCAAGCTGACGTTTCAGCCGGATGCGCTCGAGGCCGTGGTCGAATTGGCGATGACCAAGAAAACCGGCGCTCGCTCGCTACGAGCCATCCTCGAAGAAGTCATGCTGGAAGTCATGTTCCAGGCGCCCGTGCAAATCGGCCTGCAAGAGGTGGTTATTACAAAAGCTACCGTAAAGGAAAAGACCCTTCCCATATACGTCCAGGGAAAAGAAAGTAAACAAAGCGCCTGAAAGTTTCCCGTTTTGACACCGATGATCAAACTCCAAAATACCTGCCATATCGGTTGCGTTATTGGAGTTTATTCTATTTAATGGACGTGATCTCTGTCTCCCTCAGCTCGAAGGCAATGTCCCCAAGAGGGCCAATTCACCAACTCACCAATTCACCTGTACGCGCACGGCGTGCCGTGCGCCTCTTAACCCACCAATTCAAACAATGATTACTCTTCAACGTGACGAACTTATTTCTTTTGACGATAAATTGCCGCTCATACCGCTTCGGGAAGTGGTGGTGTTCCCCTATATGGAATATCCGCTGATTATCGCGCGAGAAGCATCTGTTAAAGCCCTGGAAAAAGGGATTAGCGGAGAGCGCCTCCTCTTTCTGGCAGCACAGCGCAACCCCGATATCGAGCAGCCCGAAAAAAAAGACATCCACAGGATAGGGATCGTAGCTCGTATTTTACAGGTGGTCAAACTGCCTAATGGGTTGATCCGTGTTCTGGTTGAAGGGCTCGTGCGCGCCCGAATATCCCGCTATTTATCGGTTGAGCCCTATATGCGTGTTAAGATTGCTATGGTGAAGGAGTCGGAACAACATGTGGCTGAAGTGCAGGCCCGGTTGCGTTCTGTTCTGGGGCAGTTTACCGAATACGTGAAGCTGAACCATCAGGTCCCGGACGAGATCCTGCTCTCGCTTCAAAATGTGGACGATCCGCAGCGGCTGGCCGATACGATGTCGGCGTTTATCCAGCAGACGCCGCAGATGAAGCAGCAGATTATCGAAGCGCCGTCTATCTCGGATCAACTCGATGAACTCGCCTCCATCCTGGCCATGGAACTGGAGATCCTGGAGATCAAAAACCAGCTCGACACGGAAGTACGGGATCGTATTCATAAATCGCAACGGGAGTTTTTCCTGCAGGAACAGATGCGGGTCATTAAGCAGGAACTCGGAGATATGGATGAGTTCCCGGACGAACTCGGTGACCTGGCTCGACAGGTCGCCGATACTAAAATGCCGAAGGACGTGCATGAAAAGGCCATGAGCGAGCTGGAGAAACTCCGGCAGATGCATCCCACCTCCCCGGAAGCGACGGTGATTCGCAATTACCTGGATTGGTTGGTCGATGTTCCCTGGCGAAAACGTACACGGGACAATAAAGATATCGGACACGTCGAGTCGGTGCTGAATACCGATCATTTCGGACTGGAAAAACCCAAAGAGCGTATCCTTGAATACCTGTCTGTGCTTCAATTGACAAAAACCTTAAAAGGCCCTATCCTGTGCCTGGTCGGCCCGCCCGGTGTCGGCAAGACGTCGCTGGGCAAATCCATTGCGCGGGCTATGGGGCGTAAGTTTGTCCGTATGTCACTCGGTGGCGTGCACGACGAAGCAGAGATCCGGGGACACCGCCGTACCTACATCGGCGCTATGCCCGGCCGTATCATACAGGCTATGAAACGGGCCGGAACAGTTAACCCGGTGATTCTGCTCGACGAGGTGGATAAGCTGGGACGAGATATGCGCGGCGATCCCGCCTCCGCGTTGCTGGAGGTGCTGGATTCGGAACAGAACAACGCGTTCAATGACCATTATCTTGAAGTGGACTACGACCTGTCTCGTGTCCTGTTCCTCACGACAGCCAATACGACGGATTCCATTTCGCCGGCCCTGCTTGATCGCATGGAGACCATCCCTCTCTCCGGCTATCTTGAACATCAAAAATTATCCATTGCAGAGGGTTTTCTGGCGCCGAAACAAATCGAAGCCCACGGTTTGAAAAAAGGGCAGATGGCCTTCCGCAAAGAGGCATTGATGTCTATCATTCGGGATTATACCAGGGAGGCAGGCGTACGCGGCCTTGAGCGTCAGATTGCAGCCGTTTGCCGGAAGGTCGCCCGTAAAGTCGTTCAGGGTAACACGAAGAAAAAGATGCAGGTGACTAAGACACAACTTCCGGATTACCTCGGTATACCCAAGTTTACCGATTCGGAAATCATGAAGCAGGATACGGTGGGTGTGGCTACTGGCCTGGCGTGGACGTCGGTAGGCGGTGATGTCCTGACCATTGAAGTCAGTATCCTGCATCGTCAGGGGGCAGGTAGATTGACACTGACCGGTCAACTCGGTGAGGTGATGCAGGAGTCAGCTCAGGCGGCGCTGGCCTATGCCCGCTCCCGCGCGGCATCGTTGGGCCTTGATTCCGATTTTTACAAGGACCTGGAGATCCATATCCATCTGCCCGAAGGCGCTATCCCCAAAGACGGTCCCTCCGCAGGAATCACGCTTGCTACCGCGCTCTGTTCCGCCCTGACCGGTACACCCGTGCGATGTGATATGGCCATGACAGGCGAAATTACCCTGCGCGGCCACGTCCTGCCCATTGACCTCGAAGACAAAGGCGTCGTAGGTGCCCCCTTGCGTGGGAAAGCGGTGCACCAGCTCCAGTTCTCCGGATTGGGATTCCCGATGGGTGTAGGCGTAGTCTCCCCGGAAGTTCACGTTGTAGAGCGGAAACCAGACGAGGCCCTTTCGCCGCTCATCCAGAGAGAGGTCGACAATGAGATCAGATTGACCGGGTTCTCGCGCCACCTGCTGCGCCTGGGAAACGGTCTTTGTCTGCTGAACAGAGCGTTCCTCCTCCAAATTATAGATTTCCTCCACCACCTCCTGGTGCTCGATCCAGTGAAAGATGAGCTCTGGTGCGGGCTGCGTCTGCTCACGGCCCCAAAGGTCTCCCACCGCTTCTGAAAGGTTGCTGTCCTGGCCCCCGGACCGGCTTGACATGGTCTCGGCCAAGAGCGACCAGGCCATGGACACCGCGATAAAGATGAGGATGATGGGGAGGATGAGGATGATGAGGACGATGAGGATGATGAGGATGATGAGGATGATGAG
>CAJXCW010000180.1 GCA_913051705.1 uncultured bacterium | reverse complement strand
ACCCGCTTCCCTCAACGCCGGTTCTATATACACTGGATATAATGCCCGCACTTCACGGGGCGGACCGGGTAAAATAAACAGCTCAACGCCGCGATGGGTCATGATGATACAATGGCCCCAGCCGTTGGCATTAGGTCCTGCCGTAGCGACCTCCGGAATGATCGCGACTTTCCTCATATGATCGCTGATTTTATTCTGACCGGATCGGCGCAGTCTTTGAAGAAAATGGGCGATTAATCCTTCATCCGTCACCGTACCGCAGCCTGCCATAGCAGCGACCGTATCTACGGTCCTGTCATCCGGCGTGGGACCGAGCCCGCCTGTTGTAATGATATGGGTGGCGCCCCGCTCAATCGCCTCATGAATAACGGCGGTAATCTCATCGGGATCATCCCGCATCGTCGTCACCTGACGAACACAGCTGCCGACCTGTTCGATCTGCTGTGCCAGCCATTGTGCGTTGGTATCTGCGATACGACCCAGAATGAGTTCAGTGCCTATGCTGAGGATTTCGACAAGAGGCATGGGGATAGTGCATTGGTGAATTAGTGATTGGTGAATGGTGATTGGTGAATGGTGATTGAGAAAGACGCAAAGAAGGAATTATAGATTTTTCATTCACCATTCACCAATCATTAAATGATTTTAATACACCGAACGGGCGTCTGTTTCGGATGGTACGGGGAATAGATCAGGGTGCAGCAGGGCAGCCAGGATTTCTGTGCCGTCGACCAGGCGAGGGCCTGATCGGCTGTAGTACATGTGGCCGTTGACGGCATAGACACGGCGCCGGCGAACCGCCGGGAGTTCCGCCCAACCGTCCAGGCGCTCCAGCATCGGCACTTCCGCCAGCGTTTTCGGTACATCGTATCCGCAGGGCATTAGAATCAGTACGTCCGGTTCAGCCTTTCTTACTTGATCCCACTCTATACGTATGGACGGTTTGGCTTTGCTGCCGAGCCGATCTTCACCGCCCGCCAGTTCGACCAGCTGAGGTACCCAGTGCCCGGAAGCCATCATCGGTTCGGTCCATTCCATGCAGAATACCGTTGGCCGATGTTCTGCCAGGCGCGTTACTTTTACGACCGCATCCATACGCTGCCGTAACCCCGTCACCCAGGTTGCGGCCTGATCCTCGCGCCCTGTAAGGCGGCCGACCGTCCTAATATCGTTATACACATCTTCCAACAAATGAGGACGGAGGGATAACAGCTCGGGCGTCATGGGTAAGGCGGCCATGGCCTTTTGAACATCCGCGTAAGAAATGGCACACACATCACAAAGCTCCTGCGTCAGGATCAGATCCGGCGCAGCCGCCTGTAACACCTCCTGGTCTATTTCGTATAAACTTTCGCCGGTCTCGAAGGAACGGATCACGGCATCATCGATTTCCCGGCTGCTCAACGCCGTGTCGAGACGCGTTTTGATGACCACAGGTTTGGAGGCGGCTTCCGGCGGATAATCGCATTCATACGTCACACCATGCAGATGATCGCCAAGCCCGAGACCGAATATAATTTCCGTACCGCTGGGAAGGAAGGAGCAGAGATTCATAATCAAATGATGAATGATGAATTATGAATGGAAAACCTATAAATCATCATTCATAAATCATCATTCATCATTATACAGTTCCATGTGTTTGCCGTGTTCTGTAATGAGGTCGGAAAAATGTGTGACGGCTTTGTTCAGAATATGCTGGGCATCGGCGGCGTCCTTTCCGGTGGCTACGATGTCCACAGGTAGCCATTGATCAACCCCCTCTTTCATGGCAACATAGGCTTTGAGATAGGTCGTCGGAAAGGTGTTCATGACGGTTTCCAGCAGCGGGGATACTTCGGATTCTAACATATTCACCATGACGCGTAACGCGGCGTTTTTTGTTTGTACGGACGCAGAAATAAACTCCGCGACATAGCCGTTAAACAGGGCCTCCATCTCTCGCGGAGGACCCGGTAAAATGATCAGGGTGGAGGCATCATGCACCACCTTAATACATGGCGCCCAACCGACATGGTTCTGGAATGCTTCGGCGCCTTCTGGTACGGTGGCCATCTTTAACATGGGCGGTGTCGCATCTGTACGCTTCTCGATATCACGGCGCCGCATAAAATCCGCCATGATCGTCTCATGCACGACGGGTGAGACACCGCTCATTCGACAAACCGCTTCGACCGTCCTATCATCCGGCGTAGGGCCCAGACCACCTGTAATGATAATAAGGCCGGTTTCACGCTGAACGGCATCACCGATAGCACGGATGATATCATCCTGATCATCGGAAACAATCGTCATCCGGCGCAGATGGCCACCGAGCTGGGCGATCTGTTGAGCCAGCCAGTAGGCGTTGGTATCCTGAATCCGTCCGAGCGTCAGTTCGGTACCGATGGAGAAGAGTTCTATGGAAGGGCTGGAATTCATGGTGTTGAGAAAGGATGAAAGAACGAAGAATGGTTTTATCTTCCTCTCTTCCTCTCAGCCTTTCACATTCTTTAATACCTCTGTGACGCTATCCAGGAAGATCGCCATCATGAGATCGATTTCTTCTTTGGTTATAATAAGCGGCGGGGCAAAGGCAATCCAATGTGGATCGAAACGGGTTAGAAGGCCTTTTTTCAGCGCTGTTTTGCCTACCTGGGTGCCAAATTTTACATCCGGATCGAAAGAGGTGCCCGTCTCGGGGTCTTTGAATTCTATACCCACCAGCAGGCCTTTTCCTCGAATTTCACCCACAATGCCCAGCCCTTTCAGCGTCTCCAGATGTTCCCTCAGATAGGCGCCCATTTCTCGGGCACGTCCGCATAGATCTCTCTCCAGGATTTCGGAGAGACAGGCCAGGCCAGCAGCGGCAGCCACCGGATTACCACCATAGGTATGTCCGTGGGAGAACTCGACTTCATCCTCGTCCCGGCCAAAGAACGCTTCGCCGATGGATTCCCTGAACGCAATGCCGGCCAGGGGAATATAGCCGCTTGACATCCCCTTACCCATGCACATTATATCGGGTGTTGTCTCAAAGGTATGCGCGGCGAACATCTGACCGGTGCGCCCAAAACCGGTGATGATTTCATCGAAAATAAGGAGGATATTATGTCGCGAGCAGATGTCCCGTACTTTGGGTAGATATTCGGGCGGTGGGGTGATCACGCCGCCTGTGTTGCCTATAGGCTCAAGGATCAACGCAGCGATGGTCTCGGCGCCCTCCGATTCAATCAAATGTTCTATTGTACGGGCGCAGAAGACATCACAATCCGGATAGGATTTTTCGTAAGGGCAATGATAGCAGAGCGGCGGATGAACATGCATGAAACCAGGTAATACAGGCTCAAACATCGTTTTACGTCGCCTGGTTCCTGTAGCGGATAACGCACCCATGGTGGCGCCGTGATAGCCCTGATAGCGGGCGATAACCTTATATTTATTCGGGTTGCCGGTTTGTTTATGATATTGCCGGGCCAGTTTCATGGCGGCCTCGGTGGCTTCCGAACCGCCGGACAGCAGCTTGATGATGTTCAGATCCTCCGGCGTCACGGTCGTCAGCTTCTCAACCAGTTCGATGGCCCTCGGATTGGTCGCGTGGAGCGGCGGGGCGAAGGCCATGGTGTCAAGCTGTTTTTTCATGGCTTCAATAACCCGACGGTTATTGTGACCCACCGTCACCACAAAAATACCAGACAGGCCATCCAGGATACGCCGCCCGTGCACATCTTCATACCAGACGCCATCCGACTTTTCAATCACTAGCGGATCTTCTATAAACGTCTGCATCTGGCGCAAATCCAGCACCATATGACGTAACGTTTCAGGTGATGTCATCTGATCTATATTCATTTTATTTCTACCAGATACGACTGGACGTCCGATACTTCAAAGGTGAATCGGTAGGTTTTGACCGACTCTTCCTGTTTGACCGGAATGACCAGGCCGAAAGTCTGCCCCTTCATCGACAGGGCCTCCGCCGAGTTGGGGAAGAGCGGCTTTTGCGCCCATCCCGTCATATTCCTATAGACCTTATTCTTCGGGGTTAGGGTATCGCTCAATACGCCTTGAGGCAGGATAAGACTCAGGTCTTGTTCTCTAACGCCATCGGAAAGCAACTCCAACCGACGAAAAACTCCATGCGACTGGCCTTCCGAATCAATCATGCGAATTTGATTCCAATCCACGTAAAAGGGGTCTGAACTAAGATTATAGATATCCACGCTGATGGTGTTCTGGCCTGGAATCAGACGACAAAACAAGAGGTCGTCTCGGTATTCCAGGAGATCTTTCTGTGCGGGTTCTATCAGCTTATAGGCGTAAGTGTATTCCGTCTTATACTCTCTGTCTTCCGACAAATCCCCCGGCGCGATCAACGAGGGCGGCGTGTGCGTGTTTTGTGAAGCACAACCTGAATACATGCAGAAAAGCGATATAATAAATAGTCGAAACAGGTTCATGTTATATGTCCATTTGGTTTAGAACGAAAAGCTTCGTGCGACGAGCGCTTCGTGGTTCAATACACCTTATCAATTAACACATCCAGCTGCGTGTTACCAATCATAGCTTTCGGCACGATCCCCTCCATATCCCCCGGCTGGGGCGGACCGGCATTGCCATCGCGGTCGATACGCGCGATGATAATTACTTCACCTGTAAAAGGCATACCCTGGACCATCTGGTCCTCGCCGGTTAAGGTATACGAGATTGGAAATTGCAATCGCCTCATGCGTTTGACGGCCATGGGGGCACCGCCCATACCACGTCGGGCTATGATAAATAGCGTTTCCGAACCATTCAACCGCTCCTGCAGTTCCGTGGTAACGGTAATGGTCCCTGCCAGGGTACCACCACCCGTCGGAACGGAGAATGGGGCCGGTGTCTGACTGACGGGCGGTCGCGTGGTAGGAGCAACGGGCAGGGCACCGCCATCTTCAGGCAGAGGCTGCACATTCTGATTGCAAGCGTACACAAATCCGATAAACAGAAATAACAACCACTTAATTTTTCTCATAGGTCTTCCGATTCAAGCAAAGAAAATCATCAACGTATCCGGTTATCCTATCTCATAACGGCTGGAATGATAGGTTAGCGACTGGCCGGGCAGCACTTTGGCAATGGCCGTATTCGGACACATATGTTCCGCCAGCATCTGCATGGTTTCGATGTCTGCGCGCTGGTTCGGAAAGGTGTCATAGTGACAGGGGATCACCACTTCCGGGCGAATATAGGAAGCCGCACGTACGCCCGCTTTTATATCCATACCGTATTTACCACCGACGGGTAAAATGGCGATCTGAGGTCCGTACATCTGCCCGATCAGTTGCATATCACTAAAAAGTGCCGTATCCGACGTATTGTATACGGTAATCCCATTATTAAACGCCATGACCACCCCGCATACCGCACTGTCGGGTCGGAAGAAATGCCCCTCCGGCACATCGCCATAGCCTAACGATAGGGAATGATGTGCCGGCACCAGGGTGATTTCCACATTTTTAACGCGGCCCGTTCCTCCTGGATTCAGGGATACCGATTGTTCTTCGAATGGGACGCCCGCCGTATCAGCAACTACGCACATTTCGTAATTGCTGACCAGGGTCGCTCCCGTTTGTTTGGCCACCTGAAACGAGTCGCCCACATGATCTGAGTGGCCGTGTGTGACGATCACGATATCAGCATCCTGTACATCCGCCGTCTTAAGCGAACATACCGGATTGTCATCCAGCCAGGGATCGAAGTATATAATCGTTCCATCTACTTCAAATCTGAAAGAAGCGTGACCAAGAAAGTCTATTTTAATCGAACCCATGATGTTTTCCTTAAAAGATCGAATGGAGGGGTGGAACGGTGAAAGGGTAGCGGGAAACGATAAATCATATCGATCTTCCATCCTCCATCCCACCATCCTTCCACTCTTTTATCTCATCATTTATCCCGGTGTAGTGTAGGCTGAGATCCGAAGGTTGTCAATACAAATAGTCGTAGTAGTTTTGATAAAAGAAACGCCTTGACTTTCTATATGTAGCGTCTACATATAATAACCATCTAAATCATATTATGAGTTATACTTTAAATTTAACCGGAGTGCATATCAACCTATGCCACAAGGCACTATTGCTCGATTGAATCATACCCGAGGATTTGGTTTTATCAACATCCCTGAGGGAGAAGATCTTTTTTTTCATAGAACGAATGTTAAGGGTGCCGTGTTTTCCCAGCTTCAAGCCGGTGATCGAGTGGACTATGAAATTCAGTACACGGCTCGCGGCGCCCGGGCTGACAATGTAAAACTTCAGAAGCAGACGGTACGGGTCCAGTTCAATCTGGCCGTACAGGATATGGCACAATCGGCGGCGTTTTATGTCAAGGCCCTCGGTTTTGAGGAACTGGCTAAGAATCCCGGTCATGTGTTGCTTCACCGGGACGCATTTATCTTAGGATTAAAAACAGATGATTTGCTCTGGCATCCGGCGCTTAAGAGGCATCCGCCGGATAATCTGGCCCGCGGCGTAGGCATTGAACTGGTTCTCGAAGTCTCTGATATCAATCATTTTCATGCTCAGATACAACAGGCTGATGTGGTGATACAGGAGCCTCTTAAAGAGCAACCCTGGGGTGCTGAAGACTTCCGTATCGTTGACCCGGATGGATACTATTGGCGCATAACGACAAAACGCAACCTGCCCGTTCAAATTCCTGAGTCTGATGAACAGACGCCGACACCTCAAGCGTCTGAAGAAAAGCCACCTCAGGATGATGCGTTTATATCCCACATCCCCTGATTTCAGCTTATGAGCCGCCCCTTACAATACATCCCTGATGAAATACCGGAATCCGTGAAACAACGGGAGATCGAAAACGGTCATCAGGGCCGTCGCGGCTTGCCGAAGCCGCCGGTTTATCCGTGCTATAAAGCTTCTGAACCGATCATTGTGGATGGAAAACTGGATGAACAGGCCTGGCAAAAGGCTGCCTGGATGGCGCCTTTTGTCGATATGGAAAAAGGAACCTCCGTGGAATATGATACACGGGTCGCCTTCTTATGGGATGACACGTCTTTCTATGCCGGATTCAAACTGGAAGAACCGGATATATTCGGTTTTGAAACGACCCGAGACGGCCGTGTGAGTGCAGACGGGGAATTGGAATTATTCATCTTAGGCGATGGGGTCTACTATGAATTACAGCTGAATACCCTGAATACGGTCTACGAGGTGTTCTGGACCTGGTTTCAACCTCTGGCCGAGGCCGGAAAGTTGGACCGGCTGGATGGATTGTTTAAAACCCGGCGGGCCATTTACGGGAATCTGGAAGATGATTATCCCGGTCGTCATGGTAGTTTCGATTGGGATTTTCCAGGGTTACAAACCGCCATCCAAATTGAGGGCTCGCTGAATTGCCGTCCTATTAAAGATCAGGGATGGACGGCGGAAATTGCCTTGCCCTGGTCCGGATGGACGGATCTGGTGCATTCGGATCGCGCTCTTCCCCCCAGGAATGGCGATACCTGGCGCATGGGCTGTTCCCGGGTACAGCACTGGCGCGATGATCAGAGTCTTGTGACGCGATCCCGGGACTGGTCGATTTGTCAACATGGGAAGGTCCAGATGCATGTGCCTGATCGCTGGCCTTATGTGGTATTTAACGAACAAACGATAGATACTGCCATAAACGGCGGTTAACTGCGATACCTTGAGGGCCATATGCCGCATCTCTCCCTGCCTGCGCCTGTCTGTCCGCAATGCAACGCCGGAAAGATCACCTATACCTGCGAACCGGATTGTTGTTTTAATCATATTTGCGATGCCTGTTACACCACCTTTGAGCTGGCCACAACTTCTCGTCATCAATCCTATCCGTCCTCTGATTTCGACAAACCGGAGCGGGATAGTTGCGATCCGACCATACCATGCGAGCAATGTGAAAGTATAGAAGTCTACCAACTTACATTAGAGGATAATATGGCCTCATTGCTTTGCGTAGATTGTCATACTTTGCTGGACATATCGTGTACGAATATTGACCCGCGCAGGTGAGCTAACGGGGTGGGTGGAAGGAAGGTTAATGGTTTCCCTCCATCCTTCCATCCTATCCCTTCAGGAGGACTCATGGACGTATTAGGCATCGATATCGGTGGGACCGGGATCAAGGGCGCGCCGGTTAATATCAAAACGGGGCAATTAACCGGTGAACGTCATCGGATTCTTACGCCTAAGCCCGCCACGCCTGAAGCGGTCATCGCCACGGCAGCGGATATTGTCAAACATTTCGACTGGAAGGGCCCCATCGGCTGCGGATTCCCGGCTGTTATAAAGTACAGTGTGGTCCATACAGCCTCCAATATAGATAAATCATGGATCGGTGTGAATGCCGATGAGAAGATGAAACAAGCGACCGGCCAATCCGCTGTCTTTTTAAACGATGCGGACGCAGCTGGACGGGCGGAAATGCAGTTCGGCGCCGGCAAAGGCCATGAGGGCCTGGTCATTATCGTTACGCTGGGCACCGGCATCGGGACCTCTCTGTTTATCAACGGGGTGCTTGTTCCAAATACGGAACTCGGCCATATCGAGTTGCAGGGCAAGGATGCAGAGTTGCATGCCGCAGAAAGGGTACGTATTAAAAAAGAATTGAACTGGAAAAAGTGGGGCGTTCTGGTCAATGACTATCTGTGTGTATTGGAAGCCCTCCTCTGGCCTGATCTGATTATTATCGGCGGCGGTGCGAGCAAAAAGCATGACCGTTTCTTTCCTCAATTTACGGTTAAGGCGGAGACCGTCCCCGCGCAACTGCGCAATGACGCCGGCATTATCGGAGCGGCCCTGGCGGCGCCTGTTTGAGTAAGCAGGAAAACAGGTGGGAGGATATCATATTTGCCGATTTTATCCAAGACGGAATTGTTTAAGATCCTGCCGTCAGAAGCTCACGATGTGGTGTTCAAAGCACACCGGCTAAATGAGTTGCGACGTCTGCAGGGTAGAGAGCAAACCCAATCCTTTATTGACGATCGGGGTATCGTTTCGCTGTTTACCGGTACAGAATTACCCAGTATACAGGAGGCCATAGAGGGGACCTTAGCCTCCGACACCCATGATGGGATCATTAAATCGGGCTTCGGCATCGCCTGGATCTGGGCGCAGGATCTACCTGATCAATCCCGATGCATGTATTGTCTGTTCTTACGAGAAAAGGCTACCTTCATCGCGCGTCGGCACTGGGCATCCCTTATCGCCATGGGTTCACCGGACCATCATCAGGCCCGCAAAGCAAAACACATTTCGGCTATAGCCTATCAGTTAGCCAACTACATCGAAACACAGGGGCCTACCTCCGGGGACCTACTTCGAAAGGCGCTCGGCCATACAGGCCGGGCCGGTGACCAGACTTTCCGACGTGCTCGCCGGGAGTTGGAAAAACAGTGGATTATCGTGCCTATAGGCATCGGAGAGCATCGGCGTGGGGCAGACCCGCATACCTGGGAGTTGACGGGACGCTGGTTACCGCCTCATATTTTAGAGGAGGCCCTGGCTCTCTCACGCCAGGAGGCGATGGCCAACATCCTGCTGGCAGGCATTGATGCGACTCTGGCTGTAGACGAGCAGGCGGTCTTCCGCTGGTTCGGCTGGACCCGGTCCATAACCGGCCGTCTGGTGAAAGGTTTGCTGGAACGGGAAGCCTGTTTCCGGGTCGACGGATCGAATCCCATCCTCATTTCTCAAACTCTGGTCGACGCGTGGCCGAGGGTGTAGGAAGCTTCGTAGCTTCAAGAAATCACCGCTCATCGCCGATATACATTTCGTAATACGTCGTATTGTTACCCCGGAACGGATAGTTGCCCCATTGGTCCTGTTTGATGCCTTTGACCCACGGTTTACGAAGGTCGTGGGCTAATCGGTGCCATAGAAAAACCCCACCTACATCCGAGGCCAGAACCTGTTCCGCCTCGTCATAATAGCCGAACCGGGTGTCATGATCGAGTTCCCGGGCGGCTCTGTCGATGAGTTCGTCAAACCGATCGTTACGCCAATCATGCCGGGTAAAGCCTTTCGGCTGGGATCGCCAGACGACACCAAGCAGGCTCTGCGGATCAGGATAGTCGTAACCGAATCCGCCGAGACTCATCGGTATCTCCCACGCGTACATGCGTTGGAAGTAGGTATTACCCTGCACGTTTCGAATGGCAATCTGGATATTCAGGACTTCCTTCAATTGCTGCTGGATTACCTGGGCAGCCTGACCGATGACGGTTTCCGGTCCTGCATCGCCTATCCACATCTCCACTTTCGGAAAGCCTCTCCCATTAGGAAACCCGGCCTCGTTCAGCAACTGCCGGGCACGATTCGGGTCAAACTGTTGGTAGGCTTGATGTTTATCCCCTACATAGCCGGGAAAGTGGGTCGGCAGCATGGTATAGGCAGGTATGACCGTCTGCTTGAGGACCACATTGGCGATTGTTTTCTGGTCGACGGCATGGGCGATCGCCTGACGCACCCGCAGATCATTGAAGGGGGGTTGA
The DNA here is from genome assembly GCA_913051705.1 of uncultured bacterium. GTDB lineage: Bacteria > JAAXHH01 > JAAXHH01 > JAAXHH01 > JAAXHH01 > CAJXCW01. Next base: position 1,313 of record CAJXCW010000180.1, on the reverse strand, counting down.
CGGGTGCGAAAAAACAGATAGTTGGTTCCGAAGTTGTCATACGTCCACAGTTCCTTACTGAGTTGCGGATCGTTTTTGATCCGATAGAGCTCCGCCGGACTTTCTACCGGAATCCAGTCGATCTCGTTATTTTCGTAGGCTGTAACGCCTATCCCGCCGCCGGCGCTCGTGGCGCCGACCGGGCCGGTAAAACGACGCACAATCTTTCGAAGGTGCGCGCGATTCGGGCCGTTATAATATGGATTCAAACCGAACGACATCTGGCGCCCTGCATCCCAGGTATCCAGCTTGAAAGCCGAATTGCTCACACAGCGGCCTTCTTCTGTCCACCGGGCATCAAACTTTTCCACCTGCCAGCGGGGCACAGGCGACGAGGTAGGAAACTGAACCACATAAGGCAGATAGGCGCATATCTCTTCGGTTTCAATGACAAAGGTCAGCTCGTCGAGCGCACGGACGCCCACGGAGTCGATATCGGTAACTTCTCCCTGATTAAAGGCGCGTGCATTTTTTATATCATAATAGAAAAAGGCATAGACATTGCCGCTTTTCGGATCAATCAACCGCCTGAATGTATATTCGAAGTCATACGCGGTTACGGGTTTGCCGTCGCTCCATTTGTTACCCGGACGCAGATAAAAGGTCCAGGATTTGCCGTCCGGTGAATTTTCCCACCGGTCCGCCGCACCGGGGATCAGATTGTTGTCATGGTCCAGCATGGTCAGCCGTTCGAAGAGGAACTCGCTCTGCCCCGACTGATAAACGGTCACGCTGATATCCAGGCTGGACGGCTCGTAGTTCTGGTAAGTAAATATCTGTTTATTCGGCGGGGCCGCATCCGGCGGCAGCGGCCTGGCGACCTGATCCAGAGCGGGATCGCTGATAGAGGTCGTTTGATCGGTATTGTTGCCGTCCACACAGGCTGTTAGAAAAAGCGCACCGCAAAGAGACAAAGAGACAAAGGCGGTGTAGAAGGATGGGAGGATGGCGGGATGGAAGGGAGAGAATTCAAGATGTTTTTGAGGGAAGAGGAAACGGGAGAACATCATATGAGATCACCTTTCAGATAGGAAATTCGACGGCTGGATTAATTGTGGACCCAAGCTACAAAGATTGCGCATCACGGGCTTTTCACGTGGATCATCTCAACCAAACAAGCTTTATGATCCGGCGCAAGTAAAATTCCTCAAGCCACCTTTTTCTTCCCAACAATAACGCTTGATATACCATGGACGCCGTTTATATTATTTCCATTCACCCATTCACCCATTCACCCATTCACCCATTCACCCATTCACCCATTCACCCATTCA
>CAJXCW010000179.1 GCA_913051705.1 uncultured bacterium | reverse complement strand
GAGTAGTTGGCGATGACCACCGCTTTCCCGCTCAAACTGACATCGACATAACACGCCGTGCCGCCGTTGGTTGGTTGCTCATTGATCTTGCGCAAATCACCCGACGCGCCGCCGATCTCGAAAGCCGCGATGTATCCGGTCTCGCTTCCGGCCGGTTCGTGGGTGGAATAAAGGACCTTCCTGTTGGGGGACAGCGCAATAAAAAAGGGGTTTTCTATGTCCGTATAACGGTTTAACGGCGCGAGCGCGCCGGTCCCGGTGTCCAGTTTGAATGTGCTGATGGCCCCCGCATCACCGGCGGCACACGAGGTGACGAAAATTATATGTTGGTTGTTCATGTTCGACTCCCTTTGAGTAGATAATTGTTTTTTTGAGATTTTCCAGGATACCGATTGGGTTTCAGTATACCTGATTTTTCGGCTTGCGACAATATTAAATCTGGATATTATACCAGTTCTCTATAGCAATAGTGCATAAATGGATTATTTACCTTCCGGATCTACATTCCCTGCCTGAAGTTGCGCTGCTGACAGAGAAACATCAGGGGACTTTATACTTTGTGCTTGCCCCAAGTGCAAAGTATAAAGTCCAGGGAAACCCCCTTGATTTATCCCTCCCCAGTTATTACTTTTGTGATAACAATATCCGTACAACATGCCCATCAATCAGGAGCGTACGATATGCCCCAGAAAACAACGATTCGAGCTATCGGTAATTCGGCCGGGACCACCATATCAAAGTCTTTGTTGGAGCGATTTCAGTTGCATGAGAGAGATACGGTCTATGTCGTTGAAAGCGAAGAGGACATACTCATTACGCCTTTCGATCCTGATTTTTCAGAGGCGATGCAGATATATCAGGAAGGGGCACGCGCCTTTCGTAACGCCCTGCATGAGTTGGCCAGATGAGTGCGGATCAGACGGAACCTCGCTGGCTTAATCAAACAATCGTGACTACCATCTTCGCCAAACCAGATTCGCCAACATGGCGGCAAGCTGGGGATGCGCGATCAAGGTCTTCTTGACTCCGCTCTGGCAAGAGCGCCTCATCGTCGGCGTTGTGATCCGGATGCCGATATCCTGAGTTTGGCTACAGCCTATGGATTCGGTCTTGCAAACAACCATCCCTTTATTGATGGTAACAAGCGCGTGGCATTTATGGCCATGTATATCTTCTTGGGGCTCAATGTATACCAGCTTATAGCTACAGAACCCGATGTGGTTACGCTTATGCTCGATGTCGCCGTCGGCGCCCTGGATGAAGCCGGTTTGGAAGCATGGCTGCGCAGCCATGCCCAACCCTTATAAGGAGACTTTCATTTTCGATATGACGAAACCAAATCTTCTTTACATTTTTACCGATCAGCAGCGTGCAGACACCCTGCAGTGCTACGGCAATGAGCAGATACAGACGCCGGCGTTGAACGGGTTGGCGGACGAGAGTTTTGTGTTCGAGAACGCGTATGTGAGTCAGCCGGTGTGCAGTCCGTCACGGGCGACGATGATGACGGGGTTGTGGCCCCATACGGCTGGTGTGCCGTCCTGTAATGTGCCGTTGGCGGCAGATGTGCCGACCATCGCAAAGATGCTGCCGGATGCGTATCGGTGCGCTTACATGGGAAAGTGGCATCTCGGCGATGAGATTTTTCCGCAGCATGGGTTCGACACCTGGGTGGGGAGTGAGGATTCCTACCGGCATTCGTATTCGTCGCCGGAGCGCCTGTTGGCATTCAGTCCGTATCATCACTTTTTGTTGGATAACGGGTTTGAGCCGGATATCGTCAATCAGGGACAGCGGGTATTTTCCCGGCATATGGAGGCGGGACTCGATGAGCCGTTTACCAAGGCTTCGTACCTCGGCGAGCAGGCGGCGCAGTTCATCAGGGACAGCGGTGACCGGCCTTTTGCATTGTGTGTCAGCTACCTCGAACCGCATCCGCCGCATACCGGGCCGCTCAATGACCTCTACGATCCGTGGTCTTTGCCGGTTGGCCCTGCTTTCATGAAGCCGCCACCGGCCAATGCGCCGCTGATCACCCGACTGATGGCCGCCTATTACATGGCGTCCGAAGAGTATGGACTCGACCTGCAGACCGAAGAAGGCTGGCGGCGTGTTCTGGCACGATACTGGGGGAACATCACGCTGGTGGATCGCTCGGTGCAGAAGATCCTGGTGGCGCTGGAGGAAAGCGGTCAGGCGGACAATACCATCGTCGTATTTACCAGTGACCACGGGGAAATGACGGGAGACCACGGTATCCTGGGCAAGACCCTCATGTATGAAGAGTCGGTTCGCGTCCCGATGCTGATCCGGGCGCCCATGCTCGGAAGAACGCAGAAAAAGATCCCCGGTAACTTCAGTCATATCGACCTTGTGCCGACCTTGCTCGATCTGATGGAGACAGATAGACCGGATACACTCCAGGGACAGAGTCGAACGCCCGTCCTGCGCGGGGGATTGACCCTTGCGACCAACGATGTATTCATCGAATGGAGCGGCGCCGACGGCCATCCGCCGCGCTCCATCGGCGAAGCGGAGGTGAACCGCAGCATGGGCGAGCCCCTGCGTACGGTCATCTCCGCCGACCGGTGGAAGCTGAACCTGTACGAGCAAGGCCAGCATGAGTTGTATGACCTGAATACCGACCCCCATGAAATGAAAAATCTGATTGATACACCAATTCATCAGGATCGGATACGGAATTTGACAGACCGGATACGCCGGTGGCAGATGCAAACAGGGGATACGGTTCCCCTGCCGGAAGAATAATCACACATTTCTCAGCTCAGAACTCGGAACCCGGAACTCGCAGGCGCACGGTGCGCCGTGCGCCTGCATAGGAGAACACCATGATCATCGATTGCCACGCTCATGCCTGGGATTACTGGCCATACAAACCAGAGGTACCCGACCCGAAAAACCGTGGGACCGTCGAGATGTTGTTGCATGAGATGGATGCCGTGGGGGTGGACAAGGCCGTGCTGGTCTGTGCCCGTATCGAGCATAATCCGAACAACAACGATTACATCGCGAAGTGTATGACGAAATATCCGGACCGGCTTATTCAGTTTGCGGATGTAGATTGCTCGTGGTGGGAGACGTACCACACGCCCGGCGGCGCGGACCGGCTGGCCGAGGCGACAGAGAAGTACAACCTTAAAGGGTATACGCACTATCTGAAAGGCGATATCGACTGGTTCGAATCTGAAGAGGGCCTGGCTTTCTTTGAGAAGACGGCGGAGTTGAATCTGGTCTCCAGTCTGGCCCTCGGGACAGCCTGGTTACCGGCCCTCAGAAAACTGGCACGGCACTTTCCATCGATCCCCTTTCTGTGCCACCATATGGCCGGGGCGCGGGTAGGCGAAGATCCACCCTATCCGGGATTGCAGGAGATCCTCAAATCCGCCGATGTGCCGAATATCCATATCAAACTCTCCGGCTTCCAGTATGTCTCTGAAGTCGCCTGGGAATATCCCTATTCGGATGCCATGTGGATCGTGCGTAAGCTGTACGAATACTACGGCCCCGAGCGCCTCTGCTGGGCCTCCAACTACCCGCCGGTCGCCCGGGCAAGCACGTATCAGCATTCCCTGGAAGCGGTACGGACGCACTGTAGTTTTATTGCTGAGAAGGATATGGATCTGATTCTGGGGGGGAATATGGCGCGGTTGTTGGAATTATGATTTTAAAAGCGAGAGACATAGTGAGCGCGGCACGGTTTATAAATCATAAATCATCATTTAAAAATCATAAATAACACACGGGGTCAATATGCCAGTCGAACCATTTTCGGATGATGAAGATGATTACAAGGGGGCTTCATCCATGCAGGAAGGCCGGATAATAAAGACATTTCAGGCAAACGGGGTGGATACGACGTTCCGCTGGCCCTGTGCCGCCGATCTGGATGCCTTTATCGAGATGCACCGGACTTTGACGAGAGAGGAAGTGATGTGCAGGCGGCTGGACCTGGACCGTGATAGCGGTCGTATGATGTTTGAGGATATTGTCCATGATCTGAGACAGGATAAACTCGGTTACATCCTGGTTGAACAAGACGGTCGACTCGTAGGTGAAGGGTTTACAAACAGCAGTGGGTATCAATATTTTACGGTAGGACTGGCCTTGATAGACCGTGTCAGGGGCATGGGTATCGGAACGGCCCTGATGTGGACCCTGGAAGAAGAATCCCGTCGCCTCGGCGCCAGACGATTGTTCTTGAGCGTCTGGTCAGCGAACCCATCCGCCGTTCATGTGTACGAGAAGGTCGGCTACAATGAATGCGGCAGACGCTCCCGGTGGGTTCAGATGGATGACGGCTCTGAATGTGATATGATCGATATGGTAAAGCTGGATATATAGATTGTCTGATTTGCTGATTTGTTGATTGTCTGATTGATAGGACGAGATGATCGATTGATTTTGATCTTTCCAATCAGACAATCAACAAATCAGCAAATCAATGCTGCGTCTCCTTGCCATATTTCTTCAACGCGGTATCCACATCGAGCTTGGGGGCGCGCCATACGTTGGGGCGAATTTCTTCGGCTTCGTAGGGGTCGATATTGTCGATATCGTACGATTTACCGAAGGAAGGATCGACGTTGAAGATGAGCATGTCGAAGGGGAAGACGATTTCGCTGCGGGCTTTGAACCAGTGTACATTGTTCTTTTCATCGGAAATGGAGGAGACGCTGCCTGGTTTAACAACGGTATCCACGGTCGGTGTTATGATGAGATGGGTATCGTCTTCTCCTAATTTATCGTAGTGCTTAAGATCGAATTCACCGAAAAGGACGTAATGGGCCGAAACCATATTCTTGTGCCCATGAGGAATGATCGCTCGATCCTGTTTCATACCGAATATTTTCTTTACAAATTGCACATCGTCCGGCAGTCCGGCGATTTTCGGGAAGGTCACATATTTGGTGTTTACACCAAGGTCAGGATATTGAAATGCCCGAGTCAGCTTGTCGAAATCGATGAACTTTACCAGATCGGCCTGCTCAACTGTCCCCAGTAGTGCTTCAATCCTGGTTTGCCAGACCGATGGCCGGATGGCCTGTGTCTTCAGATCCCGACACATTTCATTAAGCTGAATTGCCCAATGGTCCGTCTTCTCCTTGATACTACCGGCCAGAAGATTACGCGTAATCAACATTTCGAGAAAAGAAACGCTGACCAGTGTACTCAGTGATTTTTCTATGAATTCGCGACGGGTGATGAAAACTCCGGGGACCGGTACCAGTAGGCGCACAGCGCGCCTACTTAATTTCCCAGCCCGATCTCTTGTAAATAGGCCCGCGTACGCCTGGCGATGGGCAAGGGTTTGTCGAACGGGGCCGGGTACATGTCTTGCTCAACAATCGCGAAGCCGTCGTAGTCGAGTTCGATCAGCAGATCGCGGAAGGCCATGAAATCGACGGCGCCCCGGGATGGTTCGCAGAACATATCCATGGCGACAGCGCTAGCAAATGGGATGCCTTCCGCTTCTACTTTTTTCTGTAAGGTTGGTTCCACGCTTTTGAGGTGCAAGTATGGAATTCTTGCGTGGTGCTTGCGCATAAACGCCACGGGATCACCGTCCCGGTAGGCATGGTGACCCACATCAAAACAGAGCGATACGCGGTCCGGGTCGGTATCTGAGAGAAAGCGTTCTATCTGATCTTCGTATTCGACATGCGTCTCGGCGTGGGGATGAAAAACCAGCTTCATATCATACAACTCATCTATCATATCAGCGACCCGGTGTGTGGTGTCGATCAGGCGTCGCCAGTTGTCATCGTCGAGCTGTTTAATTTCGATTTGCTCACCGGTGAACAGGTCGGAGTAGGTCCCATCGATCAGCACCAGATATTGGGCGCCTAATTCTGCCAGTAGCTCCCCTGCGCCGGTCAGTTGCGTTTCGATTTCACGCCACACCGAATGATCTTCGAGGCTGCCCATAACAAAGCCTGCACTCACCTTGAGGTTTCTCTTGTCGAGTTCGGTCTGTAATATTGTCGGGTTGGTCGGTAGATACCCATACGGTCCCAACTCGATCCAATTATATCCGGCCTCGACGACTTCGTCCATGAATCGTTGCCAGGGCGTCTGCTTCGGATCATCTGGAAACCAGACGCCCCAGGAGTCCGGTGCACTGCCGATGCGGATGTTCATAGGAATCCTTTCAATAATAAAACCGTTGCCCGGTCCGCCGTTCAGCTTCGTAGCCTTCGCGGAGTTTGCGGGTCATCGGGTCGTTGGTGGCTTCTGCCGAGGCGATGTCCCACCACACGCCGGTCGGCGGCAGATAACGGTGTTTTTCGGTTTCGCAGACGATCACACACGAACGGGTTTCGCTCCGGGCTTCACGTAAGGCCTGGCGCAACGCATCGGGGGTTGTCGCATGCCAGGCGCGGGCGCCCAGGCTTTCAGCATTTTTGACGAAGTCAATGGGCAGATAGTCGCCTTCAAGTTTATTGGTTTCGCTGTCGCGGCCGCGGAATTCATTACCGAAGGATCGGCCCGCCCTGGCCATCTGCAGGGATCGGATAATCTGGTACCCGTGATTTTCTGAGAGGACAATCGTGATTTTAAGTCCTTCCTGCATCGCCGTCATGAGTTCTGTCGGATTCATCAGGTAGGTGCCGTCGCCGATGTAGACGTATACTTCGTTGTGTTTGCCCGACATACGCGCTCCCAGACCGGCTGGTATTTCCCAGCCCATACATGAAAACCCGAATTCCATGTAGCAGGCGGCGCCTCCGGTGACATCCCACAGCCGAAGCAGGTCACCCGGGGGACTGCCGGCAGCGGCGACCACACAGTCACCGGCCTGCGCCTCGTTGTTGAGTGTCTGCAATAATTGCGCTTGGCTCATGGCCTCGTCCGGATGATCGATGTAGACCTCTTCCTGCAATGTTTTATCATAGGCTGCCCTGGCGCTGGTTACCTCTTCAAGGTAGGCCGTATCCGGGGTGATGCCTGCGTCCATTGCAGCGATTGTCAAGGCCGTCAACGCCTCACGGGCATCCGCCAGGACCGGCAGGGCGCCCTGCTTGTAGGCGTCATGGCCGGTGACGTTGATGCCGATAAATTTGACATCAGGATGCTGAAACGCGGACTGCGAACCGGTGGAGAAATCGGTCAGGCGGGTTCCGATGGCGATGATCAGATCCGCTTCGGCTGCTATTTTACCGCCGTATGGCGTACCGGCCACTCCGAATCCGCCGATACCCCAGGGAGAAGCCGCTTTCATAGCCCCTTTGCCGCCGAATGTTTCGCCCACCGGAATACCGCACTGCTCGGCAAAGGTTTTGAGCTCTGACCAGGCTTCCGAATGATGCACACCGCCGCCGGCGATGATCATCGGCCGCCTGGCCGCCTTTAACAGGGTGACCGCTTCAGCGATACGATCTGAGGTCGGCGGACGACGCTCGACACGCCAGACGCGTTTATCGAAGAAAGACACCGGATAATCGTACGCATGGGCCTGCACATCCTGTGGCAGAGAAATTGTGACGGCACCCGTGGCCGCCGGGTCGGTCAGCACGCGCATGGCCTCCGGCAGGGCCGTGAGAAGCTGCTCGGGGCGCATGATCCGATCGAAAAACCGGCTAACGGGGCGAAAGCAATCGTTGACACTTACGTCTGCAGACACGGGATGTTCAATCTGTTGCAGCACCGGGCCTTGATACCGGGTGGCATAATAATCGGAGGGCAGCAGCAATACCGGAAGATGGTTGATCGTTGCGGCTGCGGCTCCGGTGACCATGTTGGTGGAGCCGGGACCGATGGAGGCGGTGCAGGCGATGATGGACATACGATGATTAACCTTCGCATAGCCGGACGCGGTATGTACCATCGACTGTTCGTTGCAGGGTTGATGATAGGTCAGATCCTGTCCGTATTCGAATAGCGCCTGCCCGATGCCGGCGACGTTGCCGTGCCCGAAGATGCCGAACATGGCTGGTATAAAACGCTGCTCTTTTCCATCACGCTCGCTGTATTGAACCGAGAGGTATTTCACCACAGCCTGCGCGGTCGTCAGGCGGATTTGTTCTTGTGCATACGGCATGGGGGCACTCCAAATTTGTCTGATTGTGTGATTGTCTGATTGGTTTTCAATCAACAAATCAACAAATCAACAAATCAGTCAATTATTTTTTCCCACCGCTCGGACGCCCAGGAGCGTACTATGGCGGCAAGGACATTTCCGACAGCGAGCGCTTCGGCGAAACCGGGCTTGCCTTGCTTGCCGTTGGCGATGGATTGCAGAAAATGGTAGACTTCTATGACTTTCAGGTCGTCGTAGCCCAGGCCGACGGCCGGACCGGGATTGAAGTGAATATGGCCGGGGTGTGCAGGGCTGCTTTGAATGGTTGTGTAGCCATCATGCGTACCGTCCGTGGTGAACACCTGTAGTTCGTTCATACGTTCGAAATCCCAGTGAATAGCGCCTTCTGTGCCGTGTATTTCGAATGCCATCTGGCATTTGGGCCCCTGTATGACCCGGCACACCTCGAACGTGCCGTGTGCACCATTTTCAAACTGAACCAGCGCGCTGGCATAATCTTCGTTGGTCACCGGTTCTTTGGGGCCGTCTGTGCCGACGGAGAAGTGGGTACCTGCGCCCGGTTGGGGCGTGGGTCGTTCCGTAATAAACGTAGCCTGGTTACCGATGACGCGTTTGATCGGGCCGGCCAGCATGTGCGCCATATCGGTCACATGCGACATCAAATCTCCGAGAGAACCGCTACCGGCCGCTTCCCGTTGGAATCGCCAGGACAGCACCCCTTCGGGATGGCTTGCATAACCTGCGAAAAAACGGCCCCGGTAATGGGTGATACGCCCCAGCTTACCGTCTGCGATCAACTGCCGGGCATGTTGCACGACGGGTGCCCACCGATAATTGTATCCGACCCAGGTCAACACGCCGGCATCCCGTGCAGTCTGCACAATAGCGGCCGTCTCCTGCGGAGAGCGTCCCACCGGTTTTTCACAGAATATATGCTTGCCGGTTGCCGCCGCCTGCCTAACCATGTCCAGATGCAAAAAATTCGGCGCCGTGATGTTGACGACATCAACATCCGGATCACGAATCACATCCTGCCAGTCAGTCGTCGAGCGTGAAAACCCCAGACTCTCCTTCGCCTCGTCGGCCCGTGCCGCTACATCATCCGCACAGATGACCAGTTGTGGAAATACCCTGCTTTCAGGAAAGCGAGGTTTGATCTGATTATAAGACCGGCTATGGACGGTGCCCATCCAGCCCATGCCGATGACGCCGATACCGATGGAGGAAGACATGAAAAATGGTGATTTAGTGATTGAGTGATTTGGTGATTGAAAACAGAAACCAATTATGAACGTATATATCTACTTTATTTATGTAAAGACATCTATCAACTGATTTATGCCGAGGTACAGAAACAGTAACAGGGCCATGACCAGGAGGGAATTCAGGAGCCAGCCGGTGCGCAGGTCGCCGAGCCATTCCCGTTTAGAATTCATGTACAGCAGGGTACCGGCCAGAAACGGCATGAACAGTGAGCCGACGATTGTATAGGCGATGATGATGGCCACTGGGCGGTCGAACCAGAGCAGGATCATCGTTGGAAAGGTAAGAAAGAGCAGGAAACCCCGATAGTAGGGCGACTGCGGGCTGATCATCGCGGCCCGATCTTCTTTCGGCACCCGCTTGAACAGGGCCATGAAATCTGCGAACAGATACGGAATACCCTGCCAGACGCCCAGAACGGAGGTGATGACCGCTGCCCAGAACCCCAGATAGATGGACCATCTTCCGAAGGGGCCGAGGGCCGCTTCCATGCGATCCGCCATACCCAGCACGATGTTGCCACCGGCGGCGGCTTCCGGCTTGATCTGCGCGCCCAGAATCATGACCGCCACACCGAAAAAACCGGTTAGAATATAGGCGGCTCCGAGATCTATCCGTATGCCCGGGAGCCATTCCGGACCGGACCGCCCGGCTTCTCGAATCCAATACCCATAACACAATACCGACAGACTGCCACCCACACCTCCCAAAACGCTGAGGATGGTCCCTACCGAGCCGGACGGGACACTCGGAAAGGTCATACCCTGGACAACGGCGACGATATCAGGCCTGAGCGCCCAGGCGCTGATCAGAAACGAGATGAACATTAATCCAACGAGCACCTTCATGGCCTTTTCGAACAGGCTATATCGTCCTATCCAGACGAGTATGGCGCCCACCAACGAGTGAATAATGCCCCAGGTGGCCACGGAGAGAGATGGAAACACCGTATGTCCGGCCAGACCGCAGGCCGACAGGAGGCCACCACCAACCAGAAAGGACCATCCGATGAGATAGATGAGAAAGATATACTGTACCGGCCTGCCCAGGCGCTCCACCCACCCTTCGAGAATCGTGGTCCCGGTTGCAAGTTGCCAGCGGCCGAGTCCTTCATTCAGGGCGTATTTGAGGATCGCGCCGTAAACAACCGCCCAGAGCAAAACCGTACCATATCCAGCACCGGCATTGGTAGCGGAAATCATATCACCGGCCCCGACACCCGTGGCGGCTACAGCAATGCCGGGTCCCATGACGGCTATCATTTGAGAGAGGCTTAGCTTCATAAAAGGGGTGATTTGTTGGTGGCATGTGTCCTGCGGACACGATGCGAGCACTCCGTGGTTGGTGATTGAAAACCTTATTATTTTCAGTCAATTATAAACATTTATATATGGTCTTTAATTTGGTAACCGGTATTATATACTAACCGATGTTACGCAAAAACCGCATAACGTACTTTAGTACTGGTTCCTTTTGTATTTACGACACGCCTGCCATACATGACAGGAACGCATCCACCTCTTCTTGAATGTTAAATATACCCGGAGAAACGCGCATCTCCCCATGGTCTTCCCGGACGGTCACCGATATGTTGGCCTCCTCAAGAGCCGCAGCGACCCGGTCGGCATGCTCCAGAAAACAGGTCACGATCGGCGTCTGATTATGTTGCGGCGTATACATGCGGTATCCCAGTTCATTCAGGCCATCCCATATCCGGTGCGCCAGGCCGACGATATGTGTACTGAGGTGTGCCAGGCCAATGGATTCGATATAATCCAACCCGGCCCCGAATTCATAAATACCACCGAAGTTATAGGTACCATATTCGTACTGTTTTGCCGTATGATGAGCCGGCCAGTCGCGGAAAGGGCCTTGAAAATTCTGCCGTTGCAGAAAACCGAATTTATTAGGCGGAATACGGTCCAACAGCTCTTCCTTCACATACAAAAACGCCAGTCCGAACGGCCCGAACACCCACTTATACGTGCCGCACGCCAGGACATCAACATCATCTGCCCTTACATCGATGGGGATCGCGCCTACGGCCTGTATGGCGTCGGTGTACAAATACGCCCCGTACGCATGCGCCAGATCCGCCAGGCTCCTGATCTCATGCAGATACCCGTTATGATGCGACACATAAGAGATGCTGATCAGCCGGGTTCGTTTATCCGTCTGCCGGGCGAACGCCTCCACCGGTACAGCGCCTTCCTGATTCTGCACAATACGTAATTCGATATCATGGGCCTGTTCATAGTGCTGCCACAGCACGAAATCAGAGACGTAAGCCAGATCATCGATCGACAAATGCTGATGTACACGGCCAATGTTTGGCCACGCCTACGCGAAGAGATACTCCACAAAACCCCTCTCGCCCGAGTCGAAATGCGTGATTTCAAGGTCATGCAGGAACTCGTACGTAAGCTGGCAAAGCGCCTCATCGCACTGCATTCACGACGGCGCCGCGTCGCACGCCGCGGACAACTGGACGTACGTCATACCATTCGGCGCAACATCGAAT
>CAJXCW010000178.1 GCA_913051705.1 uncultured bacterium | reverse complement strand
GACACCACATGATCATGATCCAGCGACTGGGGAATGACCGTGTAACCGTTTAAGTCGAAGAAATACTCATCCCTTCGTGTAATCATGCTATGGATTCCAATTTGTACGCCAGTCCGGCTTAACACCAGTTCGGCTTGCCGGAACATCAAAATCCTGTCGTATATTGCGAATTCATCTTTGCATCCACCGTAATTCTCAGAACGCCTCTCTTGATTCCAGGTGGGCTTCAATATCTTCGCGTGTTCGCCATACTGTGCGGAGTTCCTGGCGCGTAAAGAATTCTAATTGATCACCTACATGTGGTGATCCGGGTTGTGTGGCATTGCCATAATTGATGACTGCTTTTGCCCGCACAGGACGACTGAATTCTATAGCGGCCACATAGGAATCACCCACGACCTGTCGAAAACGACCGGTCCCATCCGACGCGAAATTTATCGTCCGGAAAATCCCCAGACTTCCCGGGCCGCCATTAGCCGGCAGATTCTGCTCGCCATATTGAATGCGGAACACTTCACCCCATGGAATATCCAGCGCCTGATAGGTATCAATAACCGTTTGGGACGCTTTATCCAGGGCCGTAACAGCGAGTCTGGGGTTTTTCAATCCACTGGGCGTGGTTCGTGGCGCCAGAGGATTCCACGGCATGGCAAAGATATCCTGCCCCGCTTCACGTTTCCATGCGGCAAACAATACAGCGCCTCGACTGTCTGCATTAGCCATTCGATCCCAACTTTCGAGGACATCCGCAGCTTGAAGAACCCGTGGATTTCCATACTTTCGAGCAGCGGAGATCAGATCGTCCAGGATACGATCCGCTAATTCCATGCGAGTCGAATGTTTGTAGGCGATTAATTCATTGAAGGAAATGAGCTCATCTTCCTCTAACATACGTGCAGATCGTTGTGCCCGGAAACTCATCCCTCCGGATGACAGGTAAGCGGGAAAATCTGTCGATTTCAGAGCAGGAGGCAGGGTTGATGTCCACGGAGGATCATTCGCATTCTGCACCCATCCCGTAGGGGGATCAACGATCCTCGGTAGATCTTTATAGATATGGGTCTCCGACCACAAGGTTTTCGAAGTATGGCCGGGGATGATGCCTTGCCAGTATGCCCAGTCTCCTGAAGGACGCTTGGGTGTGCGTCCGCCAAACAGATACATGATATGTCCATCTGCGTCGGCATAAATCACATTGAAGTAAGGATTCTGAAGACGTGACACGGCGGCCTCGAATTCGCTCAGATTCCTCGCACGCATCATGTCCAGATATTGCTCGGCAAAAAGAGGTTGGTCCAGACCAACCAGACGCACCGCAATCGCTTTACCACCCTCTTCTGCAAGCACAGGACCATGGACCGATCGCTTGATGACAATCTCTTCATTCCGTATGGCCCCGTCTGCGCCGCGCACTTTAATCACCTGCTTGTCGATCTCGAAGGATCGAGATTCATCGTCCCAGACATATCCTTCTTCGGTGAGTGTCAGCTCATATAAATCCATCCCGTCAAACACATTATTTGTATGGGTCCATCCCAGATGGTCATTGAACGCAATCGCCAGCACGGGCATACCCACCAGGGCGGCGCCGTATGCATTGATGCCCGGCGCCGTAAGTTGGGCTTCAAAAAAAGTAAACAGGTCCGACCAGGGCAGATGAGGATTCGCGAGGAGCATGGCATGCCCACGCTCAGAACGCGACGGTGCAATAGCCCAGGCATTGGAGCCCAGATTCTCCCTGCCGGTAGCCCATCTATTTGCAATTGGAACAGCACCACCGCCAACAAACGTGAGATGAATGACTCTCAGTATATGTGCAGAAATATCGCTTCGTTGAATGGGAAGCACGACTTTAACAGAATCAATCAACTGATCGGAATGGGTATCTGCATACGCGTTCATCCCTTCCACGAAGGCATCCAGATAGGTTCGATAGGTGGCGTTTTGTGCGGCGTCCCACTGTTGTGCTATATCGGGCATATTCATCGTCCGAATGATCCGATCCGATTCAAGATATTTGCTGCCCCAATATTCAGCAGACCTACCTCGGGCCTGACCGTAAAGACGCAGAATCAAATTGCCATGGTTTTGCATCTGAGCCCACCCGAACGCATAGTGCATCTCCTCCATATCCGTGGCAAAAATATGTGGGACACCCCACGTGTCCCAAAGGATCTCTGTCTTTTGAAAAAGGCTACATCCACTTACGGCAAGACCTATCAGCGCAGACATAAGAGAAAGCCCTACTATCTTCTCTCTTGATTTTCTGGTAACGTACATTTTTGTTCCTTGATGACAAGGAGATGCCAACTTGACTACCGCGGGATCGGTTAGGTTCAACGATCCTCTGGTCTGCAGCGAGCGGAGCGATTCTATAGCATCCGAGGGTTATACCGCCATAGCATTATCGTCCGATTTCCGGTACTGACAGGCCACGGCAAATCTTTCTTGTCAGTAGATCCGAAATTTCCGTGTGACGGCGAACGGCTTCAACCACACCAGTCGCTGGGTTAGCCCACAAAGAATGTGACCGACCTTCCCGTTTGAGGTTGCACCCATGTTAGCGTAGATGTTTCAGTAGGCTGTTTCGTTTTATTCTACTATAACAGTCTCCCGAATCGCATCGGCTGGCACACTGCGTAGACCATCATCACGGCTCAAGAATAAGAGCAATTGCTTCTCTCAGGCTTTGCCGGGCTTCTTCTATAGTATGCCCCTATCCGTTAGCACCTGGAATTTCGGGCGAATAGGCAATGAACCACTCTTTATCTTGTTCTATAATAGCTGTAAACTCGTTACGCATGATATCCTCCATGGAATAGACATGCAGAATTGTATTTCTTGGGTAAGGTCAATACGTAATTTCTCGCTTATCAACCACAACCACACCCTCTATGATAACCACCTGTACATTATTCAATGCAGAAAAATCTGCCAGGGGATCACCATCTACAATAATCAGATCTGAAAGCTTACCTGCCTCGACGGTCCCAATTTCGTCTTGAAGATTGAGATATTCTGCTGCATTTTTTGTATGATTGTAATACCGTTTGTCAGATAGTTAATCAGACAACACCCCCGAGGCATGATGCGCCGCGCGGCGCCCAGGCTGGTTGCCTGGTACCTCTTGCGGGACTGGTGCCCCTGTTATTAATATCGGATATATCCGACATCTGCCAAGGGAGGTGATAGCGGAAATATGAAAAACATTGATGGCGACCTGGCGATCCAGTTTGGTGGCGTCTGCAAGGTAAACTTCACCCATGCCTCCCTTACCGAGAGGCTTGATGATCTTATAGTGGGCTATTTGTGTACCAGGCTGCATAAGTGCCTGTCATTGAGTTTGGGTTATAGATTGTCTAGGACGACGAGCAGGAATGCCATGGAGCATACCCTCAGCACTGATATCCTCGTCAATATCCGGCCAGTGGACACCATGTCCATCGCCGATGATTTCGAAATTTAATCGCTGCTTCGGAGTGGCTTCGGATAATCGCCACGACCATGTTAGAGGAACACTGATCGTTCGCCCGTCCATCAAATCTGCAATAATTTGATGGAGCCCACTCGAGTCTATTTAATACGTGATTCAAGGCTATTCGCCACAGTGCGAATGCCATGGCTCCAGGATAATCGGTAAGTGACCTTGTATAAGATTACGTATATTTGTTAATTCAGGAGGAGAAAACCCATGATTTTTGCACAAGTTCAAGGGTTCAATCCAGAATTTGCAAGTGCGATGTTCTTGGCGAACATGTACCGGCTCATTACAATCGAAGTGTGGATTTAGCGGTGCTTTGATGCCACAAGAAGTAATACCCGGGCGGATCATTTATCTCCGCTTCCCATTGGCATGCCTGGTCAGTTCTACAGTCATCGGATAGCGGTTGAAGGCCGTGATCAGGTAGAGGCCGTTGAAATACTCCAGCACGGCATCCATGATTTCTCTTGCGATGGCGATCCCTTCCCGGCGGGCTTTTTTGCCCCGACCGAATCGGGCCATGCGGGCACGAGCATCATCTGTCACGACGAAACCGGGAACTTCATTGTGTAAAAACTCCGTATTGCCGGCGCTGACAAGCGGCATGACACCCAGGAAGATAGGAAAGTCGAGGTGCTTGGTGGCTGCATATAACTGCTTGGCCTGGCGGGGGTCAAAGATAGGTTGGGTCATAATCATGTCGGCGCCGGCATCGATTTTCTTTTCCAGGCGTTTGATACGCCGGTCCAGGTTGTCGCCGTTAGGATCAAACGCAGCGGCCACTGTGAAATTTGTCTTGCCGCCTAAGGGCCTGCCGGAGAAAGCAAGTCCCTCATTCATTTGTTTGATCAGCCGGATCAGTTCAAAAGAAGAAATATCGTAGACATTGCCGGCGCCTGGCTGATCCCCGAATTTGACCGGATCGCCGGTGACGGCCAGCACATGATCGATGCCGAGGGCATGCAAGCCCAGCAGGTGGGATTGCATGCCGACCAGATTGCTGTCGCGGCAAGAAATATGGAGAAAAGGCCGGAGACCCACTTCCTGCTTGACGATCTGGCCAATAGCCATATTGCTGATGCGCGTAACGGCCAGCGAATTGTCCGCCATGGTAATGGCATCCGCGCCAGCGTCTTTGAGCGCCTGAGCGCCCCGAACAACTGCGCTGAAATCCAGATTTCGCGGTGGGTCCAGTTCCACAATGGTGGTAACCCGTTGTCGAACCAGGTCAACAATCGTGGGTGCTTGTGGCGGTGTGGGGAGCTGCACCGCTTGAACTGGGGGGCGGCGAACTTCAATGCGAACGACCTTTTTACTGGTGACGACCTGCTGATCTTTCAACGCATGGGCTATAGATCGAATATGCTCGGGCGTGGTACCACAACAGCCGCCGATCAGCCGGACGCCTTGATCGCGCAGTCTGATGGCACTTCCGGAGAAATATTCAGGCGTGGCGGCATAGAAAAAGCGACCATCTATGTAAACCGGGGAGCCGGCATTAGGGAAAGCGGACAGGATCAGGCCTTCTTCCAAAGGGACCATAGACAACGCGTCGAGCAGGCCCTTTGGTCCGCTTCGACAGTTAATGCCGACCACATCTGCTCCCCGACCTCGCAACTGTCGGAATGCATCTGTGACCTCAAAGGCATCGTCCGTTCGTCCGTATTGATCCACAGCCAACTGGCAGATTACCGGCAGGTCACAAACGGACCGACAGGCTTCGAGAGCCGTCAGCAAATCCTGGAGCTTGAGGAAGGTCTCCAGAATGATCGCATCCGGATGGGCTGCGGCCAGCGCCGTGATCTGTTCGAGATAGGCCTGGGCGTAATCTTCCTGAGAAAGTTCCTGATGCAACATCCCCCATGCCGGTCCGACCGCGCCAGCTACATACGCCAGATCGCCTGCCGCCTGCCGGGCGAGTTCAACACCGGAACGATTGATTTCTTCGACGTGGTGCTCAAAATTGTGTTTGGCCAGAGAAAGACGATTGGCGCCGAAGGTATTGGTTTCTAAAAATTCAGCTCCCGCTGCCACGTATTCTTCGTGAATCGACCGGACCAGATTGGGCTGGCTTCGGTTGATCTCGTCGTAGCAAACCCCAAGCGGTACATCCCCGGCATACAACATGGTGCCAATCGCGCCGTCGCCAACCAGAAGAGAAGACTTGAGATGTTCAAGCAAGGAAGATTTCATAACCGCATTATGTCTTCAGAGACAATCAGGTTGGCCATATTAAAAGGAATGATGGATATACTGTTGCAATAAAATAGAATATCCAAACCATCTGATCAATAACGGAAATGTTGATTACAATAACGGTCATGTTGAGACCAGATGGTCAGGAATCGAAATCAAATAAAGGGCGCATTCCCTGTAGGGGCAGATCTACGTGTCTGCCCATCGTGTCTTTATACCCTTTCTCCCAGCGCATACCGTCGCACCGCCCACGCAAAACCGTGTTCATGATTCGGGGGCGCAATGACCAGGCCATGGGCTTCACCCTTTCCACGAACTTTCTCCTCAGCATTACCCATAATGACGCCCAGACCGACGCCGAACAACATAGGCAGGTCGTTTTCGCCATCTCCAATGGCCATTACATGATCCAGAGAGAAACCATGCCGCTGAGTGATAAATTCTATGCCGGTTTTTTTATTCACCTCAGGGTGCATTATTTCGATGCGGTCCGGGTTCGTTTTAACGAGATAGAGCCGGTCACCGAAGGCCGCCTTCAAACCTTCCAGAACCTGTTCTCTCTGTGCTAAACCGGGTAAGATGAGCATTTTGGGTGGCGAAGGATAGGCTTGCGTACGGAGTTGTCCTATAAGGTTCTGGTCGATCGCTACCTGGGTCCCGCCCTGGGTATTTATGGCGTCAATCGAGGCTGTATGCCGGTTGGAAATCACACTGTCCCGCGCGCCTTCGTCTGTCACACGAAGCCAGCTATACACAAAATTAAATTCGCGTGCTTCAATGTAATCCAGCAGTTCCTGAAACGTATCGGACGGAATGCGCTGTTCGAACAGCAGATCACGCCGGCCATGCTCTGCCGGACCAAGAATGATGCTGCCATTGTTGGCAATGATATACAATCGGTCCAGGAGCTTCTGCACATGACGGAAGGTCTCGCTGCTGCGATCGATATTGCGACCGCTTACCGAAGAAACAATAATGCCTTTATTAAGCGCCGCTTCAATAGCACATATCCCTTCTGGAGAAGCACTTCCATCAGGCAACAGTGCGGTGTCGTCCTGATCGAATGCGATGAGTTTTATCGACTGATCTATGATGGTGGTCATTACGTCCCTTTCTGTTCTTTTAACATCCGTCCGAGGCTGCCCGAAGGGTGGTATCTGGCGAAATCTTCCGGTGTGAAGCCTCGATCCGCTTTCAAAGCCATAGCCAGTCCGTCGCCTACAGCCAGCTGACAGGTGGTGCTGAGCGTGGGCGCCAGGCCCAGCGGTCCGGCCTCGTGAGTGACGGGTACGTGCAGCACCACCTCACTTATCTGCGCCAGATCGGAATCCTTATTGCCGGTAATCGAGATGATCCGGGCGCCGTTGTGTTTCAGTGTCGTCAGCGCGTCCAGTAACTCATGGGTCTTACCGCTGTGTGAAATGGCGATGACCACGTCGCCGTCGGCTACCTGCCCGCTGTCGCCGTGATTGCAATCGGTCGGATCGAGAAAATAGGCCCTGGTACCGGTGCTTTGCAGGGTAGCGGTGAGTTTATGCCCGACATGCCTGGGTTTACCGACACCGGTAACATGTACCCGGCCGCCCTGTATTTCAGCGTGGCGGATCAGTTCGACGGCGGCATCGTAATAGCCGGCAGCCATGTGGTCGTATACAGACTGCAACGCCTCGCTGGCCAGTCGTACCGAATCGAGACCTACCGTACTTGGTTCTCGTTTTGCAGTATCCTTGGAAGGCGCCGGCTTCGGCGTAAAGATATCGTGTGCTTCACCATCATATAAAGCTCGTACCTGATCCGGACTCTGATTGAGCAATGGGAAAGCGCCGTCGACCAGACAGCAAACCCCGCCGCAAGCATTGGCCAGACGAGCGATACTGTCCAGGGGCAAACCATGATATAATCCGGCAATCAGACCGCCCAGGAAAGCATCTCCCGCCCCGGTGGTATCATGGGCCTGAATCGGTTTGGCCGGCACACGGATAGTCTGTGCGCCGTCGGTCAGCACAGCACCATCTTTGCCATCCGTAATGGCCACCAGAATGGCTTTGTACTTCTCAAAAATCCGTCTGGCACGCTCTTCCGGGCTGCTTGCTTCCACCATCTGATCCGCAGCCGCCTTCGCCGGTTTGATCACATCGGCCAGGGAGACGGCCTCATCGAAATCATCAGCGGAGCCGAGTTTCGCCACATCGATAGCAAAGTCCGGCGGTACATCCACGTCCAGCACGGTAGGGATACCGGCTTCACGTGCTATACGAAGCACGGCAATTACGGCATCCAGCGGGAGTTGTGAAATCTCTGTCGTCACCAACCCCGCCGAACGGATATAGTCGGCAAAACAGGATTCAATATCCTCCGCCGTTGTCTCCCCCGTCTGCGCCCGCGCCATGTAAATGGATCGATTGGCGTCCACAGCCACATTAACAATCGAGAAAGAAGACGATGCGTTTTCACGCACCTGAATAGCGCTGCGGTCGATGCCGCGACGGTCCATTTCTTCCCGAATCATTTTGCCGTACCGGTCATCTCCCTGAAATCCGAATAAGCCGGTCGGCAAGCCCAGCAAATTTGCCCAGGCCAGATGGTTTAACGTGACGCCGCCGATGACCTCTTTGACGATATCACCTTCATCATTAAACAGAATGTAGGTCTTTTCTTCCGGCCCGGCGATTTTGTTGGTCCGATAGATTACATCGACCACATTGCTGCCGATCCCGACTACCCGTTTAGATTGATCAATCGCTAACGGCATCATCCGGCTCCTTTTTCCTTCCCGCCATAATCTCATTCTTTGGACTGGCGTCGGACGGGTCCATGGTATACAACGCGGTCCGATACCCCTGTTCTTCCGCGACCAGATTGCGATCCGTATTTACAAATCCCATGCATCGTTTGCCCCGCTGATGCTGTTCACTGGTCTCATCCCTGCAGGTCCAGTCCGCTACGCTGGCCAGCCAGTTATATTCCTGTCGATCCAATACATTCCGGAAAGCGGTGCTGCGAGGATAACTCAGTGGACTGCGCTGTATAAACCCGATGCAGCAGGGCGCCATGACATAGGGTACGCCCCGCTCCATACAGAGTGTCTGGGCCTGATCGGTCCCGTCACCGCAAAGGTGGAGGCCAAGACCGATCTCAAATGGTATCGTGACTTCCTGTACAAAACCCGGATAGAGTTCTACATTGCTTAACCCGGAGCCGGCCATGCGCATTTTTGCAATCTCTACGGTGTGTGGCTTCTTGTCAACGATATAGACGTGGCAATCCGGAAAACAGGCGGCTACCGGCAGGCCAAGATTACCCGAACTGGCGCCGAAGTCAACAATCACATCTCCCGGCTGGATAAGATCCTGGAGCACTCGAATCACGTTCTCCACCTGCCAGCGTTTACGTTGCGCCCGCAAACCGTCCATCAGACCACCTGTCGGGTCTACTTCAACCGGCAGGGCCGACCAATCCACAGCCTCACCAATCAGCATAGGCTGATACTGCGGCATGATATCGTCCGCTTCCAGGCGTGCCAGAATCTTTTCAATCGTTGACCAGGAAGGCATGATTTTAGTATAGAGTTAAGACTGCAGAGTTAAGAGTATATTCAAGCATAATTCAACAATCATAATTCAACATTTATTTACTGTTCACCAGTATCAGGGCGATGAACGTCAGCCCGATACCCACGTAGGCCGGTCTGCGGATCTTCTCTTTCCAGATGAGCACCGCCGCACTGGTGGTCACTACAAGCCCCAGGGCGCTACTCACAGGGAATACAATGGTGCCCGGCAGCAATTTCAACGTAATGACCAACAGCCAGGTTCCTGTCACATTAATGACGCCCTGCAGGAGGCCGTATCCGTAATCATTTCGCCGAACCTGCACCGGCTTGAAACGAATATAGAGGATACTCATGATGGCTGCTACAGAAAATAGAGAAAATAGATACAACGACATCTGACTCTGGGGAGCCATTTCACTGAATACCTTGGGGGATAAATGGCACATACCCGTAGTTATAAATAGGGCACCCACCATCCAGACGGTCCCTTTAAGGGTTTTATCCGCTGCCTGGCCAACTCCAAGACTCAGAAAGGGCAAGGCTATACAGACCACGCCAATACCGACCGTCTGGGCGAAATTCGGTATTTCAGACCAGATAAAAATCGAACACAGGATAGGGATCAACACGGAAAGCCGGACGAGAGCCAGGGTGATCGCCACCCCGCCCTCCATGAGCGCCCGTACAAGAAACCAGAAGGCCACAACATAGAACACACCGGTCACCCCACCGATCAATACAGTCATGAGGCTCCAGGACCAGTCGGGATCGAAGAATAGAGCCAGGGCGGTGAGGACAGCACCAATGATATAATTCAGGCTGCCTACCGCGACCGGATTCCGGCCGGTATGGTGTGCGGATTTAAGCACCAGGCCGAAACATGAGGTGACCAGCGTGGCGGCGATTAGAAATAGAAAACCCGTTAGCGTTGTTATATCTCCGCATAAGAAAGCCCTGCTGTCGACAGACAAACAGGGCTTGGTTTACATTCAATTCAACTCTTGAATAGACAATATACAGAGATAACTGAAAAGGTGTCAACTGTTACTAAAAAGCCAGTCTCAATTATGAATCAGGTTATGGCAGGTTCGGCTGGTGCGACGTAGATCGCCCAGTACTTCAAAATTGGTCTTTACTCTATATTCTTTGCAGGGTATATTAACCCGACCGTTATAGGCGGAAGCGCTACACTGAAAACGTCGTTTGAGCAGGTTAAGATCATAGCGAAAAATCCGCCCGCTACCGTGCTGGTCTATGGATTCAGGAATACGGTCTAAAGTAATAATATCATTTGTCCTTGGCATCAGAAAACAGAAGGAGTATTGTGGAGACTTTTAATGAGCTGAATCTGAAAACGGAAATTTTAAAGGCAGTAGAAGAAGCCGGGTATAAGAAACCGATGCGCATCCAGGCTGAGGCGATTCCCGTCGCGCTCGAAGGCAAGGATATCATAGGATGCGCCCAGACCGGTACCGGTAAGACGGCGGCGTTCACGTTGCCTATTCTTAATCGTCTTACAAAAGGCAAGGGCCCTCAGGTACTTATCCTGGCGCCCACGCGCGAGCTGGCCATTCAGATCGGAGACAGTGTCGAACAGTATGGTAAATACCTTCCTTTCGTCAGTACAACCGTTTACGGAGGCGTACGTTTTCCATCCCAGATTGCAGCCCTCAGGGCCGGTGTAGACATTCTGATTGCTACCCCCGGCCGTCTGCTGGATCACATCGGACGGGGTAATGTAACACTTAAACACGTAAAGGTACTGGTTCTTGATGAGGCGGATCGTATGCTGGATATGGGCTTTTTGCCGGATGTCACGCGTATCATAAACAAGATGCCCGACCGACAGCAGACTATGTTGTTTTCCGCGACCATGCCCTCCGAAGTTCGAAGAATATCCGATCGGTATATGAAAGGGACCGTAGAGATCAATGCCTCGCCGCCGGCGACGCTGGCTGCTGGTCTGACCCATCGGGTGTATTCGGTACCAAGCGGCCTGAAGAATCAATTGCTCGTGAGTCTGCTTAAGGATGAATCGGTCGATTCGGCCCTGATCTTCACCCGTACCCGAATAGGCTGTGCCGAGGTGGCCGAAGGGCTGCAGAAATGTGGCGTGACTGCAGATGCAATCCATGGCGACCTCAACCAGGCCGCTCGCGAGCGCGTGTTGAACCGACTTCGCTCAAAGACCCTCAACGTACTTGTGGCCACTGACGTCGCTGCACGCGGTCTGGACGTGACGCACCTCAGCCGGGTGATCAACTGCGATTTTCCCGACGGTGCCGAGCCCTATGTCCATCGAATTGGTCGCACAGCGCGAGCTGGCGCCCAGGGCACGGCCATCACCCTGGTGACACCGAGCCAGCAAGGCCGCCTGAACTTTCTCAAGAGGACCATCCGCTACGACATCCAGGAGATATTCCCCCCCACCAATGCAGAGGTGGCTGATTTTCAGCGGGCCAGCCTCTGGGAAGAGATTGCAAGAGAGGCGGAAGGGGATGAGCTCACCAAGCTCCGCGAGTGGCTCAACGAGTCTAGTCTCGAGGCGGGACTCGAAGATCAGACCATTGCAGCAGCAGCGGTCCGTCTACTCGCTCGACAGCGCGGGACACAGCTCTTTGCGCCCAAAGAAGCACCTCAAGGCTACGGCAGTG
>CAJXCW010000177.1 GCA_913051705.1 uncultured bacterium | reverse complement strand
TACTATCTTTATATCCTCAATCTGATTGAAACGCGAACACATCACCTATAAAAACAGGAAGCTGTTCGTCGTTTCGTAGCTTCGTCGTTTCGCTTATCTCTTTTCTATGGACGGTTTTCAGTATAACTCCAATCTGGTTTACCCCCCTTTTCGTTTGATGTGATGTCAAGCCCTGCAATTAAGAAGGCCACTTCCTCTTCGGCCTTCGGACAATGCTCGACCCCTTTGGGCACCACAAACATATCCCCTTCAAAGAGTTCAATATTCTCGGTTCTAAGTTGGATCGCAAGGTGACCTTTGTAGAGGATAAAAAGCGCATCCTGATCATCATGCGTATGCCACTTAATCTCGCCAATGCCCTTGGCTACCTTGAATAATTGACCGTTTGACTCCCCAATGATTTTTTGAGACCAATACGCATCAAGCGATGCCAGCTCATCTATGATATTTTCTTTCTTCACTATTTTCCTCCTGTGTTAAAATGATATCAGGACCGCCACCAAATCCCGGAGGGTCCGCATTGTGTCTGAACCGGGAAGCGCAATCAATCACCATTTACCAGGCTCGACTGCTGTTGCCTTTTCAAACACTAAATCACTAAATCACCAAATCGCCATTTTCCTCACCACACCCGCTCTCCCGAAGTCCCGTAATCTGTCCCACATGATGCACCCCGTGCCAGGCATAGATCTTCAACAGTCCCGCCAGCGTCACCTCACCAATTGCTGCTTCTACCCGTGTGGGTAATGCAAATATCTGATCGATGCACGATTGACGTTCTTCTGAATGCATGCTGATGTCCTCCCCTCGGTTAGATAACCTGTTGAGATTTTGCCCGCGCGGGCAGAGTGCCATGATTTTCAAAATACTCCAAACAAAGTGTGGTATCTGACCTGATTTCCACGCTTTATGTAAGATATCACCTTGCCACCATGAATCAATCGCATTAGTCTAATAGAAATAAGGAATTAAATTTATAGATCTCTATCATCCACCAAGTCCTTGTACACGCCGAACGCAAGACGCTTCAACCGGCAGATTTCGCCGATCAGCATATCATCCTCTACAGCACGGAGAATAATTCGTTTCTCCACACCTTTCTCTATCCGGCCGGCGTCCATCCAAAACGCCTTTCCGAAGTGCCTCTGACCGAAGCCATCATCGGCCTGGTCAAATCCGGTCTCGGCGTCAGTGTTCTGGCCCAATGGGCCGTTGCGCCCGATGTCGCGACAGGAACCATAGCCGCGATACCGCTTACCGACCAGGGCTTCCACCGGCAATGGATCGCCGGTACGCTGAAAAATGTCGCAACACCGCCCTATCTCCATGCGTTCATCGACCTGATTGCCAACCAATCAGCAGGAAATCCTGAGCAAGGAATCCCTTAATTATGCAAAAGAAGCCCCGCCCGCATCATCCCTCCACCTTCTACCCTTCCACCTCTGTTTCCCAAACTCCGGAGTCTTCCTATGGCACACCCGTTCTGGTTCAACAGGATGGTCGAATACTGGAGCATGCCGCTTAACCTGGATCTGATCGACCTGGTGCGACGCGCTCGAATCCAGGTCGTGCAGGCCGGCACCTTCGGTCCGCAGTTCTACAGCCTGGCGGATGATCCCGAGGCGGATCGCCGGTGGGTCGGCATGCTGCTGGTCGGCGTGCGCGAAAATCTGGCGCATGCGGAACGAATGATCAATGGTGTTCAGGATGCCGGGGCTCGGTTTATTGGCCAGATGAGCATGTCCTGGCATTATGGCGACCACGAAACGAACAAGGGGTTGTTCGGCGTCTGGGATACGCTCTGGACGGATGATCTCCTCGGACCCGCGCCCTGTGCGGACCCGTCCATCGCTCAGGAACGGGTGCCGGACGGTTCCCTACGCTGCCGGCCGATTGAAGGTCGGCCTTACCGGGCCTACAGCGGTTGCCTCAGCAATCCACACTGGGCTGCCATCCTCAAACCGATGATCAGAAGGGCCATCGAGCTCGGTGTGGACGGCCTGATGGTTCATCATAATTTCACGGCCTTCTGCGGGTGTTCGTACTGCCAGGCTGATGTCCGTGCGCGTTTCCGTCAAGCATTCGATGATACGGACCTGTCGGCGCTTTTCGGAACCAGCGATCTGGAGGAAATCGAAGACCTCTTCAATCCCCGCTCCGGCTGTCCGGAATCGGTCAAGCAACGCGCCGCTGACGCCATCGGCCGATGGGAACATGAACGCCGCAAGACGGTGTTCGATGAACTCTACATCACCTACGGCCGGTCCCTCAAACCGGATCTGATGCTGGCCCAGTGGTACCACAAATACAATTTCAAACCGCGTGACGAACGGAGTTTTCTGCCGAGCGGCCTATGGGCAAAAGACGAAGACTACATCTGGTACAGCCAGGGTGGTCACAAAGGGATGAGTCTCATTCGCCATGGCTATCTGACGGATATGGGCCTACCAGCCCGATTCATCTATGCCGCAGGCGGTGGCCGGCCGTTCGTCATCAATAAATACGACTACCGCCGTTTCCGCCTCTCGATTGCCGAGGCGGGCGCCAATCATGCCGCCGCACCCGCCTTCCACTGGGCGCCGCAGGAGGAAGCGGCGTATAACCTCGGAGAGTATACTGGCCCGCTCATCCGCTATCATCAATTCCTTGCAGACCACGACGATCTGATTCGTGGTGCAAAACCCGCATCACAGGCG
Source organism: uncultured bacterium (assembly GCA_913051705.1). Taxonomy (GTDB): domain Bacteria; phylum JAAXHH01; class JAAXHH01; order JAAXHH01; family JAAXHH01; genus CAJXCW01. The sequence goes on along the minus strand of CAJXCW010000177.1, from coordinate 9,244 downwards.
GCGCTGGTCTATCCGCGACGTGCGGAACTGGCCGGGGAAGGAGACGCTCTGGACGCGCTCAAGCGACTGGGGCGGATACTGGAAGACCATCATCTCTTGTTTGAGATCATTCTCGACGAACAGCTTACAGACCGATGCGGTGATTTTGAGCTGCTTTTGCTGCCGAACATCAAACGGTTGTCGATGGCAGAGACGGCCTGCATCCGGCGGTTTGTCGCAAAGGGCGGAAAGCTTGTTATAACGGGGGATACCGGCGCGTTGCAGCCCGATGGACAGCCGCATGAAACATCGCCGTTCAGCTCATGGCAGATCGCGCCGTTGGAGCATGCTTGGGGCCGGATAACCACCGAGAGAGACGGCCGCATACTGCATATCCCGACTGCCCCCTGGAAACCGGAGGACATCGATGTCACACCCGACCTGACCCTCCCGCTATATCCGTTGCCCGATCAGGACCCGTTCGGTCAGGCCTTCATGAAAGATCTGAACACCCTGCTCGACCCGCTGATGCTCGATACCGACGCCCCCTGGTTTGTTCGCGTGCGCGCCTGGCAAACGGCCGATAAAGATGCTTTCGTATTGCACTGGGTCAATTACCAACAAGACGAAGACACGGACATCGAGGTGCCTATACCGACAGGAACCTTCCAGGTTGACTACGCGTTACCACCCGGCTATAACGTGGATCATATCGAATGGCGCTACCCCGAAATGCGCGAACCGGTGACTTTGCCGCATGAGGTACATGGAGAGCGTGTACGGTTTACCATACCGGGTGTTATCGTATACGGCTTGAGCGTGATGTACGTGGCACCGAAACATATAGAGGACCACCCATAATGCCATCCGATACCCACTGGAACCCAAATCAATATCTGAAATACTCAGACCATCGCCTGAGACCCGCGCTTGAATTGTTGGACCGGATATCGATTGCATCACCAAACATCATCTACGACCTGGGCTGCGGAACCGGCCACATCACGCGGATTCTGGCAGACCGTTGGCCTTCAGCAACCGTCACCGGTCTCGACAGCTCTGCGGACATGCTTCAGAAAGCCCGAACTGAATCCGACGAGATTCACTGGGTAGAAGTGGACATCGACCGCTGGACACCTGATCCCCGCCCTGATCTCATCTATTCAAACGCCACACTGCAATGGTTGACCGACCATCATATCCTGTTTCCCCGCCTTGTCGAATTTCTGAATCCAGGCGGATGCCTGGCCGTCCAGATGCCGCTCAGTTGGACCGCCGTTTCCCATCAACGCATGCGCGAGACGCTGGGAAACGGCGGAGAAGGCGGGCGGGCGCTTGGTACAGAAACGCTACGGCAGACGGTGGCCAGAAAATGGGTGGAAGATGCCGACGTCTACTATGACCTTCTCACCGGCAGCACCACGCATCTCGACATCTGGGAAACCGAATATCTCCAGATCCTCACCGGCGAAGATCCGGTCCTCGAATGGGTCAAAGGCACCGGCCTCCGCCCCATATTAAACGGCCTGAAGGATGACGAGCGGGAGACCTTCCTCATCACCTATCGCCGCCGCTTACGCGAAGTCTATCCCGCCAAATCGGATGGTTGTACCCTCTACCCGTTCCGCCGCCTTTTTATCGTCGCCTGTGTGTGAGATAGAGACGTAGAAAAACTCAGGATATGGATACTTGTAATACAGCTAAAGCTGCTTCGATATCCTTGATGGCCTTTCGGTCCGCCTCAAGCGCAGCCTGCAGGCTCCCAGTGGCTTCCTGCAACAAGGATGCGGTAAAACCACTATGAGTAGCGGCGCGCTGACAGATTTCTGTGAGCTGATCTAAAACGTGGAGTTCCTTCTCGTAGAAGGTTATTGCCGCATGTAATGCCTGGTTTGCATCGTCATGAACATGATCTATGATCTCTCGAAGGTAGTCGGCTGCATGCCTGTGTAGCATGCTCAGTGCACCCGCATGAGCAGACGCAAAATGCGGATCCACGTTTTCTGTTTGAAAGGTATCCAGCCAGAGCTCACAAGCTGCGAAACCGAGTGCATCGGTCGGATAGCATATATCAGCCATATCGTAGCGATCGCCATGAGCAAAAGCCACCGCATGTTTCAGGGACTGGATTGCTACCTGTTGCAGATCGGCCGGTTCAGGTTCAACTGGAACGATGACGTGATACCAGTTAACCGGATCGGTGTAGCCGAATCCACCGAAAAGCACCGTATATTCGGTCTTATCACGGGGATGGCGGACCGCGTAGGTTTTCTGCTGTTCATCATAGCCGACCAAAAGTCCCCATTCGAACGCGCCGATGCCCTGATCGTGTTGCGCTTGCGTCATAGGTTGCCAGGCGATGACCGGCACACCCCGGTCGATGCTCGTCCTGACTTCCTCCCATGTTTGTTCTTTCAGGGTTTTGAGTTCTTCAGCACTCGGGGCGGGAACAGCCCCTTTCAGGATTGCGTTGAAGACGTGAAATTCGTAGCCGAGGTCGCTGTATGTAGACGGCTCTTCACGGTAATGACCGAAATGTCAAGAAAACCTGCTATCTCCTGATAAGAATGATCTGAAATGTAGAAGAGGAGTGTCGCCTGGCGTTCTTTCTCGGTCAGACTCTGAATCGCACGGTAAACGAGCGTATTTACTTCCTGTTGGGCAAGCTGCTCAACAGGATCAGGTGCCTGAGAAACCACGTCTTCCGCGTTCTCTAACGGCACGGTCTCAAGGCGTCTGCGTCGGGTCAGGCGGTCACACTGCTTGAAGATGATGGCGCGGAGCCAGCCTGGAAAGGTGGCCGGACCATATACTTTGGCAAGTATCTCCAGGCCTCGATAAATGCTTCCTGCGCCGCAGCTTCAGCCAGATACATATCGCCCAGCAGCGCATAGACATACCCAACGGCCATGTCCTGAAAATCCTGGACGATTTCGCCGTATGCCGATTGATTACCATTTTTTGCGCGTACCAGCAGGAGTCCAAAATCGTTCATAATGATCCTGTTTGTGTTTTGGAAGGCCTTCTATACTATAATCCCAATCTATGGGAGACATGTTGGAAAGAAAATATCAAAAAGGCGTGCAGGTTTCCCGAATTATTGATTATCTTCTGATCCATATAATAAAGGCCCCTTTGCCATTTAGTCATAATACCGTATATTGTTTAAATAATCACCAATCACCAATCACCAATCACCAATCACCAATCACCAATGCCCCTCCCCTACCCCCCTTCCTTCTCCTGGTCCTGGATCGTCGGTATGGCCTGGCGCGATAGTCGTACGCACCGCAAGCGGCTATTGCTTTACATGGCGTCCATCATCATCGGTACAGCAGCGCTGGTAGCCATCAACACCCTGGGCAACAGCTTTCGGGAGGCGGTAGACGGCCAGGCCAGAACGCTCCTGGGGGCCGACCTGTCCATTAACAGCCGGGAGCCGTTCAGCCCGGCGGCCGAAACACTGATCGATTCCCTCGGCGGAGATCAGTCTCGAGAGATCAGCTTCACCTCCATGGTGTACTTTCCGGAAAATGGAGGGACGCGTATCGCCCAGGTGCGGGCCATGACCGGTGGTTATCCCTACTATGGCGATCTGGTGACCGATCCTGTTGAGGCGGGCAGAGCTTTCCAGGAGGCTAAAGAAGCCCTCGTGGATGACGGCCTCATGTTACAGTTCGATCTGAATGTAGGCGACGAAATTCGAGTGGGGACGGAGTCCTTCCGAATCGCCGGACGCCTGCTGAAGATTCCCGGCGAGAACGCCGCCATCAGCGTGATCGGTCCGCGGGTGTACATTCCCATGGCTCATCTCGATCCCAAACTGCAGGAACGGGGCAGCCGGGTGTCGTATAAGACCTATTTCAAGTTTGACGAGCCGGTTGATGTAGAACAGATGGTGCAGGATCTGCGTCCGGATTTACGGGCGCTTCGTCTGTCTACCGATACCATCAAAGAGCGCCAGCAAAGGTTGGGGCGGACGCTCGATAATATGTACCGGTTTCTTAATCTGGGCGGATTCATCGCCCTGCTGCTCGGCGGCATCGGGGTCGCCAGCGCGATTCATGCCTACATCAAGCAGAAGATAGGCACCATCGCCGTCCTTCGGTGCCTCGGCGCCGTGGCCCGACAAACTTTTTATATTTACCTGATCCAGGCGCTGGCTATGGGCCTGATTGGCTCGATAATAGGTGTACTGATCGGTCTCGGCGTCATGAACTTTCTCCCGCTTGTATTGGGTGATTTTCTGCCGGTGGATTTGACCGTGAGCCTGTCCTTGAAGCCGGTGCTCCAGGGCATGTTGATCGGCTTGAGCATGACCGTGCTGTTTGCCCTGCTGCCGCTGATTGGCACCCGGAATGTGTCGCCGCTGTTGACGTTGCGTTCGTCGTTCGAAGGGGTCAATCCCCTGGCCAACGAGCCGCGGCGGTGGATCATATACGCAGCGATCGCCCTGAGTATCCTCCTCTTCTCCTTGTCCCAGACGGCTAACTGGATACTTGGTGTTGCGTTCAGCCTTTCGCTGGGCCTCTCATTTGCCCTGCTGTTTATGATGGCCCGGCTGATTATGTATCTGGCCAAACGATATCTCCCGGTATCCTGGAGTTATATCTGGCGGCAGAGCCTGGCCAACCTGTACCGGCCCAACAACCAGACCGTGACGCTGATGGTCGCATTGGGTCTCGGCACCCTGCTGCTGACCAGCCTGTACCTGACCCAGTACGGCCTCTTGAACGTCATCAATCTGGCCAACAGCGGCGATAATCCTAATATGGTCCTGTTTGATATCCAGTCGGATCAGAAAGAGGAGGTGGCAGAGGTGCTGAGCCGGCACGGCCTGTCTGTACTGCGGCAGGTTCCGATCGTAACCATGCGGATCGCCTCCGTCAAAGGCCAGTCCGAGGCCGACCTACGAAATGACGGCCAACAAAATGCAGCCCGAGTTCAGCCTCCGGTACAGAACCAGGGGCCACCGCAGGGTGGACGTGGCGGCGGAAGAAGGATCTGGCGGCGGGAATTCCGGGCTTCCTACGGTGAAACTCTGTCGGATGCCGAGACAATCATCGCGGGACAATGGCGTGGCAGGGTAGCCCCATCCGATACCGTATTCGTCTCCCTGGTTCCCTGGATCGCCGATAACATGGGTGTCACTCTGGGCGATGAGATTGTGTTCGATGTGCAGGGATTTCCTATTACGACCGTGGTCGGCAGCTTGAGAGGTATGGACCCGCGTCAGGTAGGAACCAACTTCGGCGGGTTTTTCTCCATCCAATTCCCCGCTGGCGTGCTGGAGCCGGCCCCGCAATTTCATGTCCTGCTCACCCGCACAAAATCGACAGCTGTATCGGCAGCCGTGCAACGCGAGGTCGTGCAAGCCTTCCCTAATGTGTCCATCATTGATCTGGATCTCGTCCTCTCTACCGTTGATGCGATCTTCGACAAGGTCTCGCTCATTATCCGTTTCATGGCCTTGTTCAGCGTCGTCACCGGCCTGATCGTGCTGGTCGGCGTGATTACGAACAGCCGTTATCAGCGTATCCAGGAAAGTGTCCTGCTCAAAACGCTCGGTGCGGTGAAAAGACAGGTCCTGACCATCATGGTCATGGAATACTTTTTTCTCGGATTCTTCGCCGTTCTCACCGGTATGATCCTCGCCATCGCCTCCTCCTGGGCCCTGGCCTTCTTCGTCTTCAACATGCCGTACACTCTGCCTTTCGTACCGGTGTTAACCGTCCTCGTGGTCATCGTAGCTCTGACTGTCTTCGTTGGTCTTCTGTGCAGCCGTGGCATCCACAACCGCCCCCCATTGGAAATTCTGAGGAATGAGGTGTGAGTCAAATACTTGACATACCTCAGCCATGAAACCATACGAACAACTGACCTATCACGTCGCTGCAAGACGCCTCCGCACCCTCGCCCTCCGTGTGATCCACAATGATCCAACTTTCCACCCGCCTTCCCCCTTGTCCTCCTAACCTCGCCGCGCCCTCCGTGGTTAAGCGCTGAAGTTAAACCCGTTGCAACGCCTTGATCGGATCCAGGTCCGCCGCACGCACCGCCGGATACACCCCGAAGAACAACCCCACCGTACAGGCGAATCCGAATGAGAGCAGCAGCGGCCACAGAGCAAATGACACGGGCAGATCAATGATCAATCCGAAACCATACCCGGCCACCGCCCCGACCAGCAAGCCCAATAGGCCGCCACCAGCGCTCAGAACAATGGACTCAATCAAGAACTGATGCATGATTTCTTTTCGCTGCGCACCCACCGATTTTCGCAGACCGATCTCATACGACCGTTCCGCTACAGACGCCAGCATGGTGTTCATAATTCCGATTCCACCAACAAATAACGCAATGCCGACAATCCCCGCCACCACCGCCGTAATCATCGTGGAAAACTGCCGGACATTGTCCAGGATCTCGGTCTGCGAAAAAATCTTGAAGTCTTCGATCAGGCCCCCCAGCCGATGCCGTTTGCGCAGCACGGCGGTAATCTGTTGCGTGGCCGTCTCGATCTGATCTATCGTCCGGGCCTGCGCCATGATGGTCAACCGCTTGGGCAATTGGGCGCCGTACAGCTTGCTCGCCGTGGTAAGCGGGATAAGCACCGTATCGTCCCGGTCGGCCCCCATCATCTGACCACGCGATTCCAGGACGCCGATCACCGTGAAGTAGTGCCGGTCAATGCGGATGGTACGACCGATGACATCTTCACCGAATTTGAGATCATCCCGAACCGTAAGCCCAATCACACACACGTTGCGTCGTCGCCGGATATCAATCGACGAAAAAAACCGACCGGTCTGCACAAAAGTGTCGTTGAGTTCCAGATATTGCGGAATTGTAGCGATCATATTTGCCGTTCGTGAGAAACCGCCAGCCGACAGGGAGGCCGGCAGGGAAATCTGGGGTGCCGTATACGCAACAGCCCCGCATATCGCCTGTACCGCCATCGCATCCGCATACGTCAGTTCAACACGCCGCGACCGATGTTCCGGTCCCTGAAACGGAACGATAAACAGCGCCCGAGGCCCTAACCCCTCAAATGATGCCGTCACCGCATTGGTCATCCCCTGTAGAACCAGTGATACCGATACCACCGCCGCCACCCCAATGACCACCCCCAGCGTCGTCAACAGCGACCGCATCGGATTGCTCTGCAACGCCTCCCGGGAAATCTGTATGTGCTGTATCAGTTGCATGATTTACAGAGCCTCACTTGCTCAGTTGCTCACTTGCCCAATTTGTTGATTTGTTGATTAAAATACCTACCTCTTACCGCCCACCTGCCCACCTGCCGCCCTCACCTTATCCCCATCCCTCAGCACCTTCAGCATCCGCGTACTGCCCGTCACAATCACATCCCCGGCCTGCAAGCCAGCACGGATCTCAACCTGAGCATCATCGCTCAAACCGAGTGTAACCATCGTGCGGTGGATCAGGTGCCGGTCTACGATACGAAATACATATGCTCCGTCGTCATCATCGCGCACAGCCTGTATCGGCACGGCGATGACATCTTCTCTGGATGCTGTAATGACGTTACATTGAGCCGACATGCCCGGTCGTATGGCCGGAGGGGGCTGCGCCAGCGTAATCTCAATCGGAAACGTCACCGGCGCCTGTTCGCCCGCCGGACGACCTGACAGGGCAGTACGGGCAATCCGAGTGACAAGCCCCTCAAGCACCGTATCCGGCAACGCATCCACACGTACCTCGACCAATAAACCGGAACGGATGTAAGGAATATCAATTTCGTCTACCGAGGCTTGGACAATCATCGTGTTCATATCCGCGATATGCATCACCGTCGTGCCCGGTCCATAGGCCGAGCCGGTCACCGTTTCACCGGCCTCCACGGCGACATGCGCCACCGTCCCGGCCATCGGCGCCCGGATAACCGTTTGTGCCACATCGTCCTGCGCCGCATCCAGCGCCGCGAAGCGCTGCTGTACACGCTCCTGTGCAGCAGCATACCGGGCTGTGTGGATCAGCACCTGATTTCGGACATTTTGCAACGATTCAACAGCCATCAGATTCCGGACCGCCAGTTGCTCTGACCGGACCGCCTTCTCCCTGGCAAACGACAGAGAGGCCCCGGCGGCCTGAGCGTCTGCCGCCGCCGAAGCCAGCTCGGCCTCGGAACGTCTGACGGCGGCCAGGACCCTGGTCGGATCAAGACGCAAAAGGACATCGCCCTCCGCCACCAGTTGCCCTTCCTGTGCAGGGATACTGGTAATACGCCCCCTGACGCCGGTCGTGACTTTTACCTGCATCACCGGCCGTACAACACCTGCAACCGAGGTCGAGGTATGAATCGTGCCGGTACCGACACGCAACATATCTACAGGCAACCCGTCCCGGCGTGTCTGCAATACCGCGATGACCAATAGCGTCAATACACCCAATCCAATGCCCAGTCGAAGAAACCAGATGTTGAAACCCCATGCCTTTTTCATACGACCTCCTTTCTCGGTTCATTATAGAGACCGCTACAAAAACGTAAAGACACGGACCATAAGAACATGTGATTGGTCTGCGATAGCGACCGGTCTATTCGCAATAGTCGAAAATGAGAGGAAAATCTCGTAGGAAATTCATGTTTATAAAAAAGGCTGGCTGAATATAGAAGTTTCTGACCGTCGGAGGAGATGACATGCCCCAACTTTTTTTATATAATAGCAGTCGTACGCTTATACGTTTAAAATCATCGTACCAATAAAGTTACCGGAGAACAAACATGCTGGCCAATTATCTCAAAATTGCAGGGCGGAATCTAATCAAACATAGAGTATATACCCTCATCAATATTTCCGGGTTGGCCATAGGAATTGCCTGCTGCATTCTGATTTATCTGTTTGTCAAACATGAATGGAGCTATGATGGGTTCCACGAGAAGTCGGACCGCATCTACCGGGTTCTCATACAGGAACGGGCGCCGGACGGCAGTATCGGTTTCAGGGTTGTGCAACTACCGTCTCTTGCAGATGCCATGACGCAGGCGTTTCCCGGCATCCGACAGGCAACCCGTATCGTTCGGGGTCGGGTGACGATTATCCACGAAAATCAGCCCTTTTACGAAACGCTGTTTGAAGCCGATTCATCCCTGTTTCGGATGTTTACGTTTCCACTGGTTGCCGGCGATCCTATGACCGCGCTTCACGATCCTGGTTCCATGGTCATCAGTGAAGACATAGCCCAAAAATATCTCGGCATCACACAGGGAGGGTATCAGAAAGCGCTGGGACAACGGCTATCG